>DATJAI010000140.1:0-6004 GCA_035516415.1 Binatia bacterium
AGGTGCATCAGTGCGAGTATCAATCTTCGTGCGCGACGGTGCTCATGCTCGACTGCTCGCACTCCATGATTCTGTATGGCGAAGATCGTTTCACGCCGGCGAAAAAGGTCGCCATGGCGCTCTCGCAGTTGGCGCGAGTTAAGGTCGGGCCGTATTACACCAACACGCGCGAAGGCCTGCGGCTGGCACAGCGCATCCTGCAGCGCCAGCGCAAGGACATGAAACAGATCGTGATGATCACCGACGGCAAGCCCTCGGCGCTCACCCTCGAAGACGGCCGCATCTACAAGAACGCCTTCGGCCTCGACCCCTTGGTGGTCAGCCAAACGCTGGAAGAGGTCTCGAAGTGCAAGCGCGCGGGAGTGCTGATCAACACCTTCATGCTGGCGTCGGATTACGGCCTGGTGCAGTTCGTGCAGAAGGTCACGGAGATGTGCCGCGGCAAGGCGTACTTCACCACGCCCTACACGCTGGGGCAGTATCTGCTGATGGACTACATGAGCAGGAAGACCAAGACCATCCACTAAGCGGTCCTGGTATATGCAGGTGAAGGGGCACGCCTTTAGGCGGCCGTCATATGCAGCCAACACTCCGGCTTTAGCCGCTGAGGGAATCTCCCCCAGGGCCTAAAGGCCCTGTCATTTTGTATGGACGTTAGCGGCACGGCTGGAAGCCGTGCCCTTTCACCCGTGTTGTGCCGCTTGCGCCTTGGCCTTCACCCTCTCGACAAACTTAGTGGCGTTTAGGACGAAGCGTTCATGAGTGCCCTTGCAGATGACATCCACGCCGTCGTTTGCCTCAATCTCGAAGACCAGCCGCCGGCCATCAACCTGCACCAGCTTGACCTTGGCGCGCACTTCGAGGCCCGGAGGCGTTGCCGCCGAATGGCTGAGGTTCACGTGCGTCCCGACGCTCTGCTCGGCGGGCCAGTCGAGGTGCGGCAGGATGGCCAGCAGGCAGGCCCACTCCATCAATCCCACCATGAAGCCGGTGGCAAACACCCGCGGCATCACCTGAAACTCCTGCGCCTCGGGATAGAGATAGGGCACGGTCTTCGATTCGGGTACCCGGTAGACGAGTTCGTACTCGATGCCCGGCTTCAGCGAGTCCTTCATCAGCGTGCCTTCAGAGCCCCTCGGCCTTCTTCACCGCCAGCTCGGCAGCCTGGAAGCCGATCTTGGAGTGGGTGCCGTCGCAGAAGGGCTTGTTCACGGAGCCTCCGCAGCGGCAGAGCGAAAACGCCGGCTTGCCGGTCAAGTCGTAGAGACCGCCCTCGGCATCGAGCAGAACGACTTCGCCTTCGGTAGTTTCGACGCGGAACGGACCATTCTTCCTGGCAGTGATCCTGACAGCCATCAGTTGGCCTCCTGGAATCGGAAGCAGTTTAGATGTTGCAGGGGCGAGCCGGATACAAGAAAGCTGGCGGGCAGATTACCGCGAGGGCAGGGCGTTCGGCAACCGGGGCCCACGGGCGCCCGCGCCAACGCGCGGCGATGAGTTCCAGTCCTCGAACCTGCTCAGGCCGCGGGTTCCAGCCGTTGCCGTATAGACATCGCCAGTTGGTACACCGAGCGCAGGCGCGCCTGGGCTGCCGCCGGTACCGCCGGGACCTCCATCGCCAACTGCGAGGAAAGCAAGATGCCGGTCAGAGCTTCCGTCAACTCGCTGCGCAAGTGGGCCTCCGCTTCCCGCACGGCGCGGAGGCGCTCGCCTTGACGGCGCTGCAGGGCAGAGCGCACATCGCGGACCACACGCTCCATGCCGCAGATGGCGAAGTTGACGAACACCGGAATCGCGGTTTCCGCTTCGCTCAGCACCACATCGGCGGCGGCGGAATCGGCTTCCATCAGGTTCTGGTCGATGACCAGGGCCGAGCACTCCACGGCGCGCAAAGTGCGCGCCGCTACGGCAAGCCTGGGACAGATCTGGGTGCGCTCGTTCACCGCCCTCTCGATGGCGGCGGCGCACTCGTGAGCACGGGTCGAAGAGGTGATCAGCAGAATCATGGCTCTCGTTGGTGCAACTGTCTGGCCAAGATCTGCGGTTGCAAAATCAAGCGCTTAGAGGGCCAGCCGGTCGCCGGTTTCCCGTAACGAAACCGGCCTTGGGAACCCGGTTCAATCCTGGGAGGAGTATTCCTTCAACTTGCGGTACAGGGTGGTCTTACCGATACCCAGCAGCTTGGCGGCCATGAGCTTGTCGCCCTGAAGCTGGTCGATGGTGCCCAGGATGGCCTGCCTTTCCATCTCCGCGATGGTGACGATGCGGTTCGAGGGCAGGCTGCCGGTGGCCGAGTGCAGTTGCGCGTTCTGGATGGTGGTAGGCAGGTCGGCCACATGCATCAGGGGTCCGGAGCTCAGAGCGCAGGCGCGCTCCAGGCAATTTTCCAGCTCGCGTACGTTGCCCGGCCAGTCGTAGGCCAGCATCATCTTCATGGCTTCGTCGCTGATCTCGCGCTGCACCCCGCTGGAGCGCGCCAGCTTTTCCAGAAAGTGACCCACCAGCAGCGGGATATCCTGCTTGCGTTCGCGCAACGGCGGGATCTTGAGCGTGACCACGTTGAGGCGGAAGTAGAGGTCCTTGCGGAATTTGCCGTCTTGCACCGCCGTCTCCAGATCGCGGTTGGTGGCGGCCAGAATGCGGACGTTGATGGGGATGGCCTTGGTCGCGCCCACCGGCCGAATCTCCTTCTCCTGGATGGCGCGCAGCAATTTGGATTGCAGGTCCACCGGCAGCTCGGCAATCTCGTCCAGAAAGACGGTGCCACCCTGGGCGATGCTCAACAGTCCCTCTTTGGAGCGCACCGCACCGGTGAAGGCGCCGCGGACGTAGCCGAACAGTTCGCTTTCGATCAGGGTGGGCACCAGCGACCCGCAGTCCACCGGGATGAAGGGCTGGTCACGGAAGGGGCCGGTAAAATGGATGGCGCGCGCCACCAACTCCTTGCCGGTGCCGCTCTCGCCCTGCACCAGCACCGGGTGCGCGCTGCGCGAGACTTTGGCGATCAGCCGGTACAGCTTCTCCATCTCCGGGGAGCGCCCGATGATCCCCCCGAATCCCTGCTTGGACTTGATCTTCTCGCGCAGCAGGCGGTTCTCGCTGGCCAGCTTCAGGTGCGCCGCTACCCGTTCCAACAGCAGCCGCAGTTCCTCCAGGTTGAAGGGCTTGGTGACGTAGTCATAGGCGCCCAGCTTCATGGCGTGGACCGCGGACTGCACCGTGCCATAGCCGGTGATGACGATGATCTCCGCGTCCGGCTTGCGGCTCTTGATCTGCTGCAGCATCTCCAGGCCGCTGGCGCCGCCGGGCAGCCTCATGTCGAGCAGCACCACGTCGATGTTCTGCGCCTCCAGCACGCGGTAGGCGTGCTCCGCCTTTTCCGCGACGAAGGTGCTGAAGCCCAGCGACTGCGCCACCTCCCGGCAGCCGTCGCGCACCGAGCGCTCGTCATCGACGATGAGCAGGTTCAGCAGGTCGGCGCGGGGAGTTTCGCCCAGTTTGGGCAGGGAGCTCATAGCTAAACTAGCCATGCTAGTATCCTTTCCCCGCCGCCGCTGTGACCGACGTCACGGGGCTTTCGCCTGATGGGTTCGAGGCGGCGGCCGCCAGTACTTCGCTCACCTTTTCCGCAATGGCGGCGGCGGTGAACGGCTTGGGGAAAAACGCCTTTCCCGCCTGCTCGAGCCGGCGCACGCGCACGTCGTCGTGGTAGCCGGAGATGTACAGCACCCGCATGTCCGGCCGCGCCGGTCGCAGTTGGTCGGCCAGTTCGGGACCGCCCATGCCGGGCAGTACCAGGTCGGCGAGCATCAGATCGATGGCCCCGCGATAGCCGCGGCCGATCAGCATGGCCTCGCGCGCATTGCGGGCCTGCAGCACGTGGTAGCCGCTGCCGGCCAGGATTTCGTGCAGCGAACGCCGCACCAGTTCCTCGTCTTCCACCACCAAAACGGTTCCGGTCGCGGGGGCTGGCGCCTGCTGCTCTGACGGCTGCGACGTCGCCTTGGCCTCGCCCTCGGCGCGCGGGAGAAAAACCTCCACCCGTGTGCCCCGTCCCGGTGCGCTGCGCAGCATGATTCGCCCGCCGCTTTGGCGCACGATCTCGCCGACGGTCGCCAGGCCCAGTCCGCTACCCCGGTTGCGCGGCTTGGTAGTGTAGAAAGGATCGAGGGCGTGCGCCCGTGTCTCCTCATCCATGCCACATCCGGTGTCGGAGACGGTCAATCGGACATACGGGCCTGGCCAGAGATCCGGATACTGGCGCGCCGCATCTTCGCCGGTCGTGAAATTGGCGGTGGCAATGCGCAGCACACCGCCGTCGGGCATGGCATCGCGGGCATTGACGACGAGGTTCACCAGCATCCGTTCCATCTGGGTGCGGTCGGCCCATACCGACGCCAGCCGCTCTCCGTAGCTGGTCTCCAGGCTGCTGTTCTCGCCCAGCAGGCGGGTCAGCATATCACGCATGCTCTCCACCACCTCGTTCAACGACAGCAACGCGGGCTGGCAGCTGCGCTGCACTCCCAGAGCCGTCAGCTGGGACACCAGGGCGCGGCCGCGTTCGGCGGCCAGGTTGACATGCTCCGCCTGGCGTCGCAACGGGCTCTCCGGCGGCAACTGGTGCAGCAGCAGCCCGGTGTAGATCAGGATGGCGGTCAGCAGGTTGTTGAAGTCGTGGGAAACGCTCGCCACCAGCCGCCCCACCACCTCCATCCTGCGGGCCTCGCGCAACTGCTCCTCCAGGCGCCTGCGTTCGCCGATCTCGCGCAGCAGAGCGAATTGCAAGCTTCGCCCTTCCACCACCGGCCGGCGGAGGACGACTTCCACCGTCAGCCGTCGCCCATCGCGATGCTGGCACACGCTCTCGTGGCAAACCTCGCCCTCGGCCAGCAGGCGCGGCAGATCGGGAAGCACTTCTTCCAGCCTGCGTTCCAGCAGCTCTTCCGAGCGGTAGCCGAGCAGCGCGCCCGCGGCTTGATTCCCATAGAGCAGGCGACCATTCCCGTCGGCCAGCAGCGCCGCGTCGGCACACTGCTCCAGCGCATATTGCGCCACTTCGCCCGGCCACACTGGGAGCCGCTCGGACTGGGGGAGGGCCTCCATCGCCCGGCCACCAAAGCATTCCCGTTTCCGTTTTGGTCGCGGATGCAAGTGGCGGGAGAAACAGCTCCTTCCGGATTCGGAGCTGATTGGCCGGCATGGTGGTCCTCCCGAAATGGAACAGTGTCAAATCATATATCAGCCCGCTTCTGCATCGTAACTGCAAATTATTCAGCAGCTTGCTGGATATTTTTCCCATGCGGGAATGATTCCCGTTATGGAACTCATGATGTCGAGGTCAGGCCTTTCCTAACTCCGGACCAGGACCGCTATTTCGAGATATTCCCGCAGCAAGCGGGGGCCAGGGCTACAGGCCCTGAGGGCGGAACAATTCTCACCCCTCGAAGAGATGGCGAGCATTGCCCGCAGGCGCCCTAAGCGGAGGACGCGATCGCTCTCACCCCTGGCTCGGGGGCGGCCGTGTCACCCATCGGCTTGACTAAAAGCCGCACTCGCCTTGGAAAGGGCAATCTGCGGCAATGTGTTCCGAACTGTTCCGGAAACTGCCAGCCCCGTGTGGCGACTAATTAGGCAGGAAACGATGAACGGCTCGACGGGAAGCCGCAAGAAGAAAGGCCGCTTCCGGGTTTAACCCATCAGCGGCCATTGGTTGCGGGGGGTGGATTTGAACCACCGACCTTTGGGTTATGAGGCCAACAGGGTAAGCGCCAGGCTTACATTTCAACGACTTGACGGCGCCGGGAGCGACAGAAAGTCGTTGCAAAGACAATACGGCACCGCAATTGGACTACAGTCGGACCACAGTCCGGCGCAGCCTGTGCAAACTCTTGAGTGCAGCTTTCTCAGGGCAGCTCTAGGGGCGCGACAAAAAGTGGAGCAGGGCCTCGTTGAACTGTGCCGGGTCCTGCAGAAAGGCGAAATGGCCCACCAGCGGCAGGATCAG
>DATJAI010000141.1:0-4964 GCA_035516415.1 Binatia bacterium
TGGTGCGTTGTCCCGTAGAAATTCCCGTCCGTGCCCTGTACCAGCGCGGCGTCGGGTTCCAGACCATTGTTCCCGTTGAAATACAGCAGGGTCGTGAAGGTCTGTGCGGATGCAACAAGTACTGCTGCGGCACAAAACACACACACAATCGCGATGGTCTTCAATACGCTGAAAACGGTGGAACTCGCCATACTGCCTCCTTTCCGCCAGGCGGGGGACAACACGACGGTCAGAAGCTCATACTTTCTGATTGGAAATCCTGGGAGCGGTTATGAGTCGGGATTTCCCTGGGAGGCAGGGAGCGCGGCGCGAGATGCCTGGAATGGCCCCGGGCAGACCCGTGGCACCCTGCCGCAGGATACAAGTTACTGAAACTGCCCCAGCTTTTCAGTGAACTCCGTCACCGCTCCGCGTGACCGATTGCCGGAACCAGAGATTGCGAACCGAGCCGGACTTAACCAGTTCAATCCACCGCGAGAACAGGCGCTTCAGCGCCTCGAAATCACCACGTCCAGGCAAGTTCGAACAGTGCTACGTGAGATTTGTCCCGTCCAGGTTGCACATGCTCGGTCCCATAGCGGAAGGAAAACGTAAGATTCCGGTCCGGGAGCGTGACCCTGGTTTCGAAACCAACCGTGGATGCCGAGTACCCCAGCAACACATCCGTGAGGGGACCGTTGGGAAAGGCAGGATAGGAGACAAGCTGCTGGCGGTACGCGCCGGCAGCCACTTCCACCGGACCCAGCCTGCTGGGCAGCAGGTGCGCAACCTGCCATTCCATGGTGAAGGCGTGACCTCCGGGCTGTCCGGCCGCGCCGGCTTCGCGCTTCTGCCCGAAGAACTCCAGATCGCTGGTCATGCGAACCGCCGTCGTATTACTCGGGTTCAGATACGCGGTGATTCCGCTGCTGAGAAGACTGTCCCAATCATTGCCGCCAGGTTCGTTGCGGGAGGCGGAGTAAAAGCCGGGAGGCGCGGCAAAGACGTACTGCGCCGAGGCGCTGGTCCACTTCCGGTCGAGCCGCAGGACCAGGGAATCGCCGGAGTCGGAATCATCCGTCCGCCTATGAGTGCTGCTCTGTGGACGCTCAAATGGGTTTGGAGCCGCCGGCTTCAGGAATTCAGCCGGCGCCTTTGCGTCGGGCGCTGAGGTGCTGGCGTCGCTGACGGCGTTTTCCCTTTCCATAGACGGGCCCGTCTGTTGCGCGTCAGCGTGCGGGCGCAGGAACGCCACAAGCATAAGAGCGATGAACAGTGTGTGAAGAACGCTTGCTCTACTCATGGCCACTTCGTCCTCGACTTTCTTTCCCTCTACTGCAGCAAATCGGGCAGGATGGAAGTTGTGCCACCCTGCCCGAGTGAAGGAGCGTTCATCAGCATGGTTAGGCCAATGAACATCCCTAGTTGTTCTTCGCGCCGGGAAGAATGGTGTGGGCCGGAATGGCTGCCTTGGAACCAACCTTCTTCATCGCGGCACTCCGCGCGGTGCTGGCAGCGGTTACCGAGCCCTTGCTGATGGGCGGCAGCACCTTGCCTGAGCGGGCCAACGCGTTGGGTGCGGTGGCGCTGAGCGCCAGGGCCACGATCGAGATCAACATCACCAGTCTGCTTTTCATGTTCTTTTCCTTTCGTTTTGTGATTTGTCCGCTTTGAATTCCGCCTTGCGACTTCGAATTCGCCGCGTGATGGGGCGAGTGTGCGACAAGTGCTTCGCGCGAACAATGCACTGGCGGTAATCTGCGGGCGATCTGTCGGTGACTTGCCGGATGAGCAGGTAAGTCACTGATTCCAGGCGTGAAAGCCTGGTCGGGTGACATGCCGGCGATCTTCGGGAGGGGAAAAATCACCGGAAAACGGCAAGGAAATTAACGCCGGAGGCGGTGGCTTTGCCTGGAGGAAAGCCGGCCTAAAATCGTGATCGGTGTTGCAAACCGTTTTTTTTGCAAGGGATGGCAGGCGGCACGCCGGCGGCCGCGTCAGTTGTAACCGGCAGATTTCTCAACAGTCACTGCCGGAGATAAAAGACAGCTGTTATTGTCCGGCTGCCTGCGATTGTGAACCGCGGTCGTCCTGACGCTCTGGGGCAGATGCTTCGAGGGCGCGTACCTTTCGGGCATAAATGCTGATGCCGGGAAGCGCGCTGGCACCGTGGACGAAGATGCTCAACACCACCGTACCCATTACCGCGAGGCGAATCGCCGGCTCGCCCGGCAGATGAAGTTCCTGCTCCAGATAAACCATCCCCAGAACGATGGATGCAAGTCCACGCGGGCCGAACCAGCCCATGAACAAAACCGAGGAGGCGCCAAGGCCCGTCCCCAACAGTGAAACCGTGACCGGCAGCATCCGGACCACCGTCAGGCTCAGCAGGGCGTAGACCCAGCAGCCGACGGTGAACTGCGGCCAGTCACGCACAACCAGCATGCCGAAGAGGAAAAAGACGGTGAGATTGAACATCTGGCCCCATTCCTCGGCAAAATCAACGCTGTGTTTACCGGCTTCAGGGAACGGAATCTGCACCGCCAGGCCGGCGACGAATGCAGCAATGAACATGCTGGCATCCACCATCTCGGCCAGCAGCAGGCACATCAGAGGCAAGGTTACGACGGCGATCTGGCGAAAGGAATCGGCAATGTATCCGCGACGAGTCGCGAAACGCAGCAACCAGCCGCCAATCAGGCCGATCGCTGCCCCTACAACCACTCCCAGCCCCAGCTGCTCGCCGATGAACTGCAGCAGGCTGGCCGCACTTCCCTCGGTGCGGGCGGCCGCGAACGCCATGAAGAAAAGCAGAAAGGGAACGGATAGTCCGTCATTAAGTCCGGCTTCGACGTTAAGCGCCTGTCGAATGCGCATTGGCACGCGTGGACTACTGACGACGACCTGGCCGAGGCCAGCGTCGGTCGGCGCGAGAATGGCAGCCAGAATTCCCGTCTCCCAAAGTGAGAGGCGTGGAAAAACCAGATGTGCGGCAATCGCACCCAGGAGAATCGTCAGCAGCATTCCGATGCTGAGCAATCGTCCGGGTAAGGTCTCGATGCTTCGTAGAACTTTCAGATCAGTTCGGCTGGCATCGGTGAACAGCAGCAGCACCAATCCAAGCTCGGCCACCCGGAGAAAAACATTTGCCGTCACGCCCGCGCCGGCAATGTGCACCCAGGCGGGCGACATTGCCATTCCCAGAGCTGTGAAAACCATAGGAGCGGTGACGGGTGTCTGCTCAATGCGCTGCGACAGCAGCGCGTAAACAAATAGCAGCAGGACGAAAATGATGACGGTAAGCATGGCTGTCGCAGTCTATCCCGACCGGAGCGCCCAGGAAGATTCTCCTGGCCGCCGGCAACGATTTTCGGTGACGCCCTGGCGCAGCAGCAAGTGACGCCTGAGGACAGACGCCCGATCGATGAAAACGGCCGCTATCGGCCCGGCCAGAAAACAACGCGCCTGGACACCGCTACGCCAGCAACGTTCACCATCGCAGTTCCTTCCCCCCGGCTTTACATACCAGCCAGAGGTTTTCACACTCCCGCTGCCGCGACGCCTTCATAGTGCCGTGTTGTTCTGGGCAGCTTCTGGGAATATCCGAGCAGAAAGAAGAAAGCGGTTGCGACCAGGCAAACCGCCAGCCGGACGCGGGCCAGGGGCAGCGGCGCAAGGTCCATGTACTTGCCGAAGCGCCACGCGCCCCAGTTGATGACCTGGGTGGGGACGACCGTCCAGATGGCGACGTAGAACCAGGCACGCTCGGCACCCTCGCCGAAGGTGTCGGGGCGGGCGCGCGGCGTCCAGTCCAGGACGGTAGCAAGCACAACCGCCAGGGCCAGCGGATAGTAAACGTATTGGTAAAGCTCCTTCAGCATCCATCGGCCGTTGATGTTGGCGACGATGAGGCCGATGAGATTGAGCGCATACGGAACAACGATGTCAATCCAGGCCGCGGTGTAGCAGACCACGCGATACGGCAGGTTCGGCTGATGCACGCCGTAATGCGTGATGTAGGGCCGCGGCTCGCAGCCGGGCACGCGCCCCCTGAATCCGCGCCACGCCACGAAGCCGACGACGATGGCCAGCCAGAGCCAGTGGCGCCGGTCAGGCCCGCGCGTGTAGAGGTCGTAGGTGAGCGGCCAGCCGGGCAGTACCCAGAAGACCCAGATCCAGATGGGACTGTGCAGAACCCGGTAGTAGCGCTTGTTGCGCTCGCGGAAGACGGCCTGTTTCATCGATAGTTGATGGTAGCGCAGGAGAACCGCGGTTCGCCATTCGCCTCCCGCTCTTCGTTCCGGCTCTGATCAGTGTTTCCTCATTGTCCCAGGACGCTGTCGGCGGTCTTCTGCGCCTGCCCGATGTTCTGCGAAATGGCTGCCGCCTGTCGCCTGGCAGCCTGCGCCTCTTCATGCCGGCCCGCCTGGTCAAGGGCGCCACCGAGCAGCAGATATCCCCAGTCGAGAGGAGCAATTTTCAGCGCCGTGGTGTAGGCCTGAATCGCCCCTCCCACATCGCCGGATTTTTGCGCCACCACTCCGATTCCCAACCAGGAACGGCTGTCATCGGAATTAATGCGTACCGCCTGCTGGAAACTGGCCCGCGCCTGCGCATAGTCCTTCAGCTCGCGCCAGGCAAAGCCCATGTTGCTGAACGCCTGCGCCCGGCTCTGCGCATCCTGCCTGGGGGTGTTTTGCGTCATCGCGATTACTTTCCGGTAGCGCTCGATGGCGGCCGTGAGATTGTGTTGTCTCTGCTCCCAGGCGCCGATATTGACGTTGCTGTCCGGATCGGACGGATTGATGGCGACGGCAGCCTGAAAATGCGATACGGCCGCTTCTACCTCTCCCAGGTTCAAAAACGCATGGCCCAGGACGTCTTCGGCGACCCAGTTGTTGGGATTGGTCTGCAAGGCCTGTGTTTCCGAGGCCACCACCTGCCACCAAAGCAGGTTGTTGTCCTTCCAGACGTCGAGCTGGCGG
>DATJAI010000142.1:0-4995 GCA_035516415.1 Binatia bacterium
TCATGAGCGGTTATCTCCATCTGCTGCTCTCCGAAAAGATGGGCCCCCTGAGCCCGCGGCAGACGGAAGTGCTCACCGAGATGCAGGCCAACAGCGTGCGCCTCTCCAGTTTCATCCAGAACCTGCTGACCTATACCTCGCTCAAGGTCGACCGCTTTGAAATGCACTACGAGGTGGCCGATATCAACGAGTGTATCCGCGAGATCGCCGAGGTCTGGGCGCAGCGTTTTCAGGACAAGGCTATCGCCTTCTATTTCCTGCCGGGAAAGAAACTGGAGCTGTTTCCCTTCGACTACTACAAGGTGCAGCACGTGGTTTCCAACCTGCTCGACAACGCCATGAAGTACACCTCGCCTTCGGGAACGGTGTGGCTGACCGTCGACCCCTATTTCTGGGAGCGGCGCACGGTGCAGCGGCCGCGGCGCGTCGAGCGTCGCAAGCAGCGCAGCGATGCGCCCAACTGCTGCCGCGTCTCGGTTTCCGATACCGGCCCGGGAATCGCCCCGGAGTTTCAGCAGGAGATTTTCCAGGAATATTTCCGCATCAACTCGAACGGCACGCGCGCCGAGGGCTATGGACTTGGGCTGGCCATCGCCCGCCGCCTGGTGCAGTCGGCGGGGGGAAAGATCTGGGTGGAAAGCGAACCCGGAGCGGGCAGCAGGTTCTCCTTCCTCGTGCTGCTGAACCCACCATCGAAACTGGTTGTGGAGGAGCAATGAGCGCTGGCCACATTCTTGTGGTTGACGACGAACCGAGCATGTTGCGTTATCTCCAGACCGTTCTGGAGCTGGACTCGTACCGTGTCTCGACCGCCTCCAACGGGCTTGAGGCGGTGCAGAAGGTACAGCGCGACGCGCCTGACCTCGTCCTGCTCGATATGGTCATGCCCGGCGCCGATGGCCTCGAGACGCTGCAGCGCATCCGCGAGGCGCGTCCCTCGACCAAGGTTGTCATGCTGTCCTGCGTGCGCGACACCCGCAAGGTGGCCCAGGCCATGCGCCTCGGCGCCCAGGACTATCTCTCCAAGCCGGTGCAGAAGGAGGAGATGGACGAGGTTCTGCGTTTCTGTCTCGACAACGTCGATCCCGCCGCTCCTGCCGCCGGCGAGGCCATCGAAGTCTGTGACGGCGTTTACTTCTTCTCCGCCACGCCGCAGATGCGCCAGCTGCGCGCGCGCGCCATGCAGGTGGCCAAATTCGACTTCCCGGTGCTCCTGCTTGGCGAAAGCGGCACCGGCAAGGAAGTCCTGGCGCAGCTCATCCACAAATACTCCGAGCGTTCGCACCGCACCTTTCTCAAGGTCAATTGCGCGGCTGTCCCCACCGAACTGCTGGAGAGCGAACTGTTCGGCTACGAGCCCGGCGCCTTCACCGGCGCCAACAAGTCCAAGCCGGGCAAGTTCGAGCTCTGCCCCAAGGGCACGCTGCTGCTGGACGAAATCGGCGAGATGTCGCCCGCGCTTCAGGCCAAGCTTCTGCAGGTGTTGCAGGACGGCCAGTTCTCCCGCCTCGGCGGCCGTCACACCGTCAAGGTCGACGTCCGCGTACTCGCCGCCACCAATATCAACATGCCTCAGGCCATCGCGCAGAAAACCTTCCGCGAGGATCTGTATTACCGGCTGAACAGCTTTGTGCTGCGCATGCCGTCGCTGCGCGAGCGGCGCGAAGAAATTCCCATGATGCTGCGGCACTTCATGATCCATGTCGCCGACCGCTACGCCTGCGCGCCCATCAGCATTTCCCCGCGTCTGGTCGAAGCCTGCGAAAACTATCCTTGGCCAGGCAACATCCGCGAGCTGGAGAACTTCGTCAAGCGCTACATCGTTCTGGGCGACGAAGCCGCTGCCATCGCCGAACTGCAGAAGGACACCGCGCGCGAGGCCGAGCATGCAGCCGCCAGCTCTCCCGAGCAGAGGCCTGCCGAGTCGAAACCCGATCTCAAGGAGATGGTGCGCAATCTGAAGAACGGCGCGGAGATGGAAGTGATTGCCCAGGTGCTGGAGGAGACCGCGTGGAACCGCAAGCGCGCCGCCACCAGGCTCAACATCAGCTATAAGGCGCTGCTCTACAAGATCCGCCAGTACGACATCCGCCCGCGTCAGGCGAGCTAGTCGGCCGCCAGTTTCCGGCAGAGATGTGGCGCGCGTGCCGCGATCTGCCGACGCAAACCCGCTCCGTCCTGACTGCCTCCTGCGGCAGAGCCTCCAGCATCTCCACCCGGATATGCGACGACTCACGAGGCTGCTTCTGTCTTCCCGCTGCTGACCAGCGCCATCAGCAGCGCGACCCCCGCCACCCCCATCAACAGATAGACGCAAGCGGGCCAGCCTCCGGCCGCCCATGTCCAACCGGTGACGGTTGCGCCCAGGCTGCCGCCGATGTAATAGAAAGTCACGTAAAGTCCTGCGGCCGACGAGCGCGCCTTGCCCGCTACCACGCCCGTCTGCACCGTCCCCACCGCCTGGAAGATGAAAACCCCGGAGGAAGCCAGCGCCAGTCCGGCAATGATGACCGGCAGCGAGTGCACCAGCGTTAACAGTAATCCGCCGGAGGTAAAGCCGGCGGCGACGGCAGACGTCACGCGGATGCCGTAGTGATCGAGACAGCGTCCCGACAGCGGCGTCACCACCAGTCCCAGAAGATAGACAAAAAACACGCTGCCCAACTGCGCCGTGTTCAGCCGGTACGGCGAATCGGCAAGATAGAAATTCGCGTAGGTGAAGGCGCCCACCAAGCAGAACAGCGCGGCAAAGCCCATGCTGAAGACCGCCAGCAGCCGAAGATTCCACAGGTGTTCCTTGGCGTGGGAGAGGGAGTGGCGCACCGCTTCCGCGCGCCTGAAATTCCTGGCCAGCGGCAACCAGCGCTGCACCGTGATGGCTCCCGCCAGGTTCACCAGCCCGATGACCAGAAACGCTTCCCGCCAGTCGAGATGGTGGGCGACCAGCCCCGCGATATATCTTCCGCCGAAGCCGCCCAGCACCGTACCGGTTATGTAGGCGGCCATGGCACGGCCCACATAAGCGCCCGCGAATTCTTCTCCGATGTAGGCCATCATCACCACAATTACCCCGGGAACGAACAGCCCCTGCATGAATCGCCAGAAGATGAGCTGATGCAGGTTCTGCGAGGTGGCCGCCAGCAGCGTGGGCGCGGTCAGCGCATACAGCGACGGAACGATGACCTTCTTGCGGCCAATCGACTCGGCCAGCAAACCGACGAAGGGCGCGGCCAGCGCGACCGCCAGAATGGTGGCGCTTACCGTGAAGCTGACCGCCATCTCCGAGGTGCGGTAGATGCGCTGCAGATACGGAAGCAGCGGCTGCGTGTCATAGACGTTGAGGAAGGTGCACATTCCCGCCAGCATGCAAGCAGCAATGGCGACGCGCGAGGGCGTGCTCGCGCCGTTGCGGCTGGAACTGAGAATGGGAATGGCAACATCCATCGCGGAATTGGAAGCGAACTGACTGATGGACGTTATCCTGGGAAAGGCAGGCAGTCCAACCCCGGAATTATAGGAGAGACGGACCGGCTGGTTTGTCTACAGCAGCACCAGGGTAATGCCTTTGTTGCCCTTGCCCAGATCGCTGTCGCGCTTCAGTTCGGGCATGCGCTTCAGCAGCTCCCAGCTGCGCTGGTCGCCGGTGCGCCAGTTCTCGCCGTAGATGCAATCGCGAATCTCGCTCCGGGAGACCATCTGCCGCAATGTGGACTGCAGCGCGATCCGCAACTCTCCACCGACTCCGCTGGAGCCGTAGCCGTGCACGACTTTCAGCACCTTCACGCCCTCGCGCCGGGCGGCAGCGATTTCGCCGCTCAGGCGTGCGCGAGCCTGTTCCACGCCCGGCATGCCTTCTTTCAGGATCACGGTTTTGATGGCGGGGGGCAATCGGCTACCCGCGCCCGGTGGGTCGACCTGTAGCTGAAATCATTGTGAATGCCACAGCCGGTTACGCCCCCTTGAACAGCAGCTCCTCATTTCAGGCCGTTCGGGCCGGCTGCGCCCTGGCCGGAATCCGTAGGAGAAGCCGAGAAAGTCGGTTTCGTAGATGGCGTTCAGCACCTCCACCGTCGCTCGTTGGACAATTTTGTCTTCGAGCGCGGTGACGCCGGCGGCGATCCAGCCTGTGCCGGCATTTACGCTGCGCCCCAGCGACGGCATCCGGATGGAAGTCACGAAGAGGAGCCGGAGCGCAGAGGCGGCTGGCCCCCTGGGAGCGAATGAAACGGCTGATCGCCTGCTGGCTACCTCCGGCCCACATCCACCATCCCTATCCCTGGCGGCGTTTGCGCGTCACGACCTAAGGCAAGAGCCGTGTGCGGGAAACCCGCTCGCACGGATCCGCGCGGGGGGCGGTCAGCAATGGCCGTCCCTACCGCGACTCTCTCTCTCTCTCTCGATCTCTCTCCCTCGCTCCCTCGATCTGCACTCTCGTGGTCAGTGGTGGGATGCACTTGCCACCCTGCCGATTTACGGATGGGCTGTCCCGCAACATTCCTCGGATGGTAAGGACGGATCCCTTTGCAGTTGAAGGGCAACCCGCGTCCTGGCAGTTGATGGCGTTAAGCTGACACGAACCGCAGCAGGAAGGAACCCTGGACTTGCACAAAATATTTCGTATCTTCCGACGGGGAGTGAGTCATCAAACTCCCCAAAATCGTTAGTAAGTAATGCTGCGACCTTGCGGAGAGTATAAGTACCTGCCGTCTCAGATTTCCACGTGTAGCCGTTGAGAGTTCCACCGTCCGGATTTATCGCGCAGTACGTCCGTACGGGTCAGTTGCATTCAAAGGATTGTTCGCCACATAGGCATAACGGTTCCAGGTCTGAGGGTTGGTGATGTCCACCGCCGCGAGCCCCGCAGGATCGGGCACCAGCCAGCGGCCCTGCACCGGACTCAGCTCGCGGAACAGGAAGTCGTACAACCCAGTGGCCGTGTCCTGGTTCTGCCCGGTGAAGGAGGGATCGTTGCCGGGAGCGCCGTTGTAGGTCTCT
>DATJAI010000143.1:0-20460 GCA_035516415.1 Binatia bacterium
AGCTACCAGCGCTTTGCCATCCAGTCGCATGACAATGGCAACTCGTGGGGAGCCAACTTTGCGGTCAGCGACGTGATCATCAATCAGCCAACCCAGAATGACGGTGGGGTTCAGCCCTGCTACGCGGGCGATTACGACTACAACACCGCGGCGGGCACGAACGCGTTTGTAACCTGGACCGATGGCCGCGTCTCGGTCGGCGGCGTTCAGGTGCAGAACGTGGAATTCGCTGCCGTTCCCGAGCCGTAAAGGCTCGCCAACAATGTCTTGCAGGAGGGCAACCAACGGTTGCCCTCTTTCTTTGTAGCGGGAGTTGGCACTCCCACCTGCCGCCGGGTTGCCGCGCTCGCTGCTAATCGGGGTCCAGCCGGGGTTTATTGCGGAATCAGGCCTGCCTGCAGGTCCGCGGCGGCTCGCCTCACACTTTCCGGCTTTCCAAGATCCCGCCAGTAATATTCATCCGCCACGAAGCCGGAGATGCTCTCCCCCTGCTCCGCAAGCTGCAGGTATTTCGTGATGATGGAAAACGCGCCTTCCGCAGGCATCATGGGAAAGATGCGCGGAGAGATCACATGAATGCCGCAGAATGCGAGCGCCTGCGGGTCCGCCACAGGCCGCACGATCTCGTCCCTGTTTCCGGCGGAGCGCCGTCCACACAGCTGAAGTCGCCCGTCAAACAACAGATACCGGGAGGTCTCGCGGCGCTGTATCGCCAGTGTTGCCAGAGCGCGGTTTCTGGCGTGGGTCTCGACCATTCGTGCAAAGTCAATTGAGCTGATTACGTCAACATTGTGCAGAAGGAAAGGCTCGTCAATTCTGTTCTGCAGAAAAAAATGTGCGGCTTTTTTCAGACCGCCACCAGTGTCGAGCAACTCGGTTTCCGGTGAGATTTCGACATTGAGTCCAAAGTTGTGGTTCACTTTCAGATAATCCGCAATCATCTGGGGGAAATGATGCACGTTGATGATGACCTCGCGGATACCAGACAGGCGCAGGCGGGTCAATGCGAGTTCCAGCAGAGTGCGGCCATTGATTTCGACCAGCGCCTTGGGACGGTCACTGGTCAGCGGCCGCAGCCGGGTGCCGAGGCCGGCAGCCAGAATCATGGCGCGCATCAGTTCTGCTTCTCCAGTTCACAGTGCCTGACCACTACCTGAATGCCGTTTCGCGCCCGCAGATGTCTTGCCAGCTCTTCCGCCAGATACACCGAACGATGCTGGCCGCCGGTGCACCCGAACGACACCATCAGGTGTCTGAGGCCGCGTTGCTGATAATTCTCTATGCTGGCATCCACCATGGCGGCAGCGTTTGCCAGGAACAGGCGCACGCTCTCCTGCTGCTCGAGGTATTCGATGACCGCAGCGTCCTTTCCTGTAAAGCTCCTGAATCGCTCTTCGCGCCCGGGATTCGGTAAGCCTCGCGCATCAAAGACGAAACCTCCGCCATGTCCGCTGTCGTCTTTGGGGAGGCCGTGGTGGAATGAGAAGCTGAAAATGCTCAGGGTCAGCCTGTCCGGTTGCGCAACCGCGGGCTCGAACTTTTTGGAAGTGAGTACATTCCTGAACGCGTCCATCAGCGCCGGCAGCACGACAGGCAGCTCGACATTCTGGAGCAGCCAACGCATGTTCCTGAGCGCATACGGCACGCTCTGCAGGAACAGAGGCTTTCCCTCATGGAAGCCGCGAAAGCCGTAAGCGCCCAGAGCCTGCATGATGCGCACGTAGACATAGGCGTAATAATGCCGCATGAACGCCTCGCGGTCGAGCTGGATGAAGTTACCCAGCTCCTCCAGATAGCGCTCCAGCAGCTCTTGCCGGAATTCCGGCGGCAGGTCTGCCTTCGAGTCGAACAGGAGGGAGGCGATGTCGTATTGCAGGGCGCCCTTGCGGCCGCCCTGATAGTCGAGGAAGTGTGGCTCGCCATCACGCAGCATCACGTTGCGTGACTGATAGTCGCGGTAGAGAAAATACTGGCGGTCGGCGCTGAGAAGGAATTTCGTCAGCCGCGTAAAGTCGCTTTCCAGCGCCTGTTCGTTGAAGCCGATTCCGGACATCTGCAGAAAGTAGTACTTGAAGTAATTCAGGTCCCATGCGATGGACTGGCGGTCGAAGCTGGCGCGTGGGTAACAGGCCCTGTAATTCAGATCCCGGCCTGCCTCCACCTGAAAACGGGGAAGGGTGGCGACAACCTTGCGATAGGCTGCAACCGCAGGCGCGGCAAGATCCGCGCCGGACCGATTCTCCGCGAGAAATTCGAACAGGGTCGTGTCTCCGAGATCTTCTTCCAGATAAGCGCCATGATCCAGGTCCTCCGCGTAGATCTCCGGAACCGGCAATCCATGACGGCGGAAATGCCGCGAAAATTCCAGGAATGCGATGTTCTCTTCGCGCACGCCATAGAGCACGCCAATCGCCGTGCGCTGAGCGCTGCCGAGCCGGACCAGCCTGCGCGCGGAGCCTCCCAGATCCCCCTTCAGTGGCTGCGCCGTTTCAACCGGCGAGTGGAAGTACTGCTCGAACATCTGTTTGAGAATGTCGATGGGCATGACCGCAAGTCGCAGGCGGTGGAAAACGCCTGGACTCTAGCATCGCCGATTCCATCGGCAAAAAACAATGGCTGATACGGAAACGGGGATGTAAATTCCGGAATCCCGGGCTGTCTCACACCTGGAGACGGTGTGGAGGAAAGGGCGGCGGGCTCGCAATCATGGTGCGCACCATGTTGTCCTCCGCCTGCCACCAGCCATGGAAAACGCGGGCCTGGCAACAGCAAACCCGCAAGGGCTGCCATCCGGGCGAAGACCGAAGCTCGAGTTTCGGACCATGATTGCCATCCGGACCACGGACTGCTGCCGGAAAGCTGACTTCCACACTGCGGGTATCCAGCCGGAGTCCGCTGCGCAGCGCCTTCAGCGCACTCTCCTTGGCGCTCCAGAGCAGGGTCGAGAGGAGAGGCCGGGCCTCAGCGGAGGCATGGGTCAACAGCTCCTGCTCGCGCTCCGTGAAATAGTCTGTGACGAAGGTCGGGCTGCGCAGCTCGATGGATTCGAGGTCGCAGCCGAGTTCGGCATGCGGTTGCGCCACCGCACAAATCGCCATACCTGAACAGTGACTGATGGAGAGGGAGGGCATGTCGCCCAAGCCGGTAACGAGGACCTCGGGCGCCCCGGTCTGCGCCGGGTGGATTTCAATGTCCGGCATCGCGCACAGGCATGAGCGCCCTGCCAGATATTCCAGGACGGCCCGTTTCGCCGTCCATCGCCCAAGCCGCCAATCGCCACGGCGCTTGGGAATTCGCATGCCGTGGAGGCGCTCAGCTTCGCTTCCGCTCAGCCAATCGTCGTTGGCCGGCACGTCGGCTGCCGTCTGCTGAAGCCAATAAATATCCATCTGAACATTGGTTGCCGGCGCTTGCGTCCCCCGCTTTTCTTCAGGCCATGACCGCTTCCGCCGAGAACACGCGCTGCAGCGTTTTCAGCACGTCCGCGTCAATCCCGTTGGGCAACGACACGGTGCGGTAGCCTCCCACCCGGACGTAACGGTTTCCCTTTGCATCGACAACTTCCGCGTCAAAGCTCCCGTCCTCCGGATGCGGCGTAACCACGGCGTAGAGCCGTCCCTCCGCGCTTTCCGGGCTGCGCGACCAGCGGACCTGATGCACATGTTGTGGCAGACCGAAGCGACCCTGGGCGCTCATCTCCCACAATCCCGCGGTCTGGAAGCAGAGCTCGATGAGCCTTGGCGCCATCAGCGTCGGCCGGGCTGAAGGTTGATGATTGCTGGGCAGCTTCTGGGCCATTTCGCCGATCATCCGCTCGCCATCCCACCACGCCTTCTCAAGCACCTGGTATGCCGGTCCGTGGAAGTACACGCGATAGATCTGTGCCGCATCCACGATAGCGTCCGAGGTCAGTCCGACGGGCGCACCGACAGCAGCTTCCGGCAAGTCCCGGGTCAGCCGCACGCGAGCGGTGAAGTGCGTGGTCTCCTGCGGTTCGGGATGGTTCGGCAATGTACGCCGTCCAATCAGCCGGCAATCGGCGACCAGCCTGTCAGCCTGGGAGCGGTAGATCGCCTCCAGCATCAGCGTTCGTGGCTCGTCGCGGTAGAACTTGAACGGAGCCAGAAAGTTGACCTCTTCAATGGTGTCAATGTGCCAGCCGGGATGCACGCAGAGCGCGGCTTCCGCAAACGCCTCGATCCCCATCACGCCAGGCAGGACGGGGGTACCGTCCATGCGGTGGTCATACAGGAACGGCTGCGCCTTTGGATCCAGCGTTGTCTCCATGGTCAGGCCGGAATAGATCCCCATGCCGGTGAGCTTCCCGACCATGGGACCCTGGTCGTCAGGCGGAATTGGGATGGTGTTGGTGTCCAGCCCGCCTGTGCTGTCCCACTCCTTCAGTAATATTCCCAGGCGCTGGCCGACCACCACTTCCCCACGCGCGCCTCCAGAGGTGAGCTCGCGCCGAATCCAGGGAATACCCGCTTCGGGCGCCAGCATGTCGATTCCCGCCAGCTCCATCATCTTCGGGATGGAGCCGCGTGTAGCCATGCCAATACCGCCCCAGGCTGACCAGTCGATGGCAATGCCGCGAGTGGCGCGTCTTGCGCTGCGGAAGCTGGATATGATTTTGCACAACAGATCGTTGGCCGAGCTGTAGTCCGTCTGTCCGCCGTTGCCGAAACGGCCCGCAACCGAGCTGAAGACCACCGTCGCGCCCAGAGGCATGTCGCCGATGGCGTGCAGGAGGTTGAACCAGCCATCGCTCTTCACGTCGAAGACTAGGTTGAATTCGCGCGGGTCTTTGTCGGGAAGGAAGTGGCTGCGCTCCATGCCGGCGGCATGCAGCAGCACGTCAATACGCCCGCTGCGTCGCCTGACCTGCTCGATCACGCTGGCGACAGCTTCGCTGTCGGTAAGATTCACGCTGCGGTAATATGCCGTTCCACCTGCTGCCCCAACCGCATCAATAGCGGCCTGTGCCGCCTGCGCCCGCTCGAGCGCCGCCAGTTCTTTTTCAACCAGCGCCGGAGTGGCCCGTTCGCCGCGCGCCTGAATGCGCGCGAACAGATCGCGCCTGAGTCCGTCTTTATCGCCGGCAAAGCGCTTCAGATCGGGACTGTCAGGGTCCGGCTCCGGAACCAGGTCGAGCAGGTAGAAGGTGCCGCCCGACGCTGCTGCCAGATCGCCAATGATGGCGGAGACGATGCTGCCTGCCGCTCCGGTGACCAGGAAGACGCTGTTCGAATCCAGAGTCACTCCGGGTTGCCCGTCGGCGACCGGTTGCTCCTGCACGCTCACTGTCCAGCGCAGTCCATCCTTGTAGCCGATCTCGACCGCTCCGGGGTCGCGGAGAGTTTCGTCGATAAGCGTCTGCGCGATGTCGCCAGCCTCGCGCCCGGATTCAAAATCGACTGTCTTGACCAGCGCATCCGTCCGCTCGCGCTTGAAGGCTTTGGCGAACCCGGTCACCGCGCCACCGAGCGGCGCGACCGCACCAGCTTCGTCGTAGCCGTGCTGTCCACCGAGGCGCGTCGCCGATACCAGGAATGTACCCGCTACGGCGATCTGCCCGTAGAGGGCGCGCATCGTGCTGTACAGTGCTTTGAGCCGTATCTGAAGAGCAGCGTGCCACGTCGTCAGATCCATCTGCTGCAAGCTGCCCTCGTTGTCCAGAGCCGGCAGCCAGTACACTCCATGAACCGGACCGGCAGCGGTCCACGTGTTTATTTGTGCGGCCAGTGCATCGTTGTCGAGCGCTCGGTTGATGAGAAGTGCTTCGACGTGGGATGCCTTTAGCCGTTCTAATAGCGCTTCGGCTACTCCGCCGGTGTCCGGCATGACAACAATGCGCTTACCGGCTGCGAGAGTCACTCCGGTCAGCTTGCATATATTCAGTGGCGGACGAAGCACTGCGATCGGCACGCGGCGCGGAACACGTTCCGCGGCGTCAAATGAGAGGACGGGCGGCCGTGGCTTGGGCACAGCAGGAGTTGGAGCCGCCAGTGACGGGGCGCCTTTCCCGGCTGTCACTGCGGCGATAGCGGCGGCTCCCGGCTTTCTTTGCTGCGCAAACTTGATAACGTGGCCCAGAGTTGGGAAGTCACGCAGCTTCAGGCTCTCGTCGCGGGGAATGTTGTAGGCGGCACGCACCGAGGCAAACATCTCCGCCTGTTTGACGGTATCGATGCCGAGATCCGCCTCGAGATCGAGATCCAGATCCAACATGTCCTTCGGATAGCCAGTCTTCTCGGCAACGATCTCCACGACTTTATCTCTGATCTCCTCATCAGTGGGCGATGCAGCCGATGCGGGAACCGCGATTGTGGCTGCGCCAACCTGGGTGACCTCAGGGGCCCCAGCCTCGGAGGGTGCGGGGACTGGCGGCTCCAATGTCGCTGCTGGGGCGAGTTCCTGTGCGGTGGTAGCCGTCTTCGGATGCGTCCCACCCGCCAGATCGGGCCGCATCTCATACACGAAACGAATCACGTGTCCCAGAGTAGGATAGTCGCGCAGCTTGCGGTTCTCGTCACGCGGGATGTTGTAGATCTCGCGAATGGCGGCAAACATCTCGGCCTGTTTCACCGTGTCTACTCCCAGATCGGCTTCGAGGTCGAGATCGAGGTCCAGCATGTCGCTGGGATAGCCGGTCTTCTCAACTACAAGAGCAAGAATGCGCTGCTTCACCGCATCACCAGCAGCAATTGCCGGCGCGGCGGCGGTGTCGGCCGGGGCGATCGTAGCCGGCAACTCTTCGGCTGCCGCTCGCGCCGGAGCGGCCACGGAAGCAGCCGGTTCCGTGGCCCTTGTGCCGGCCAGATCGGGGCGCATCTCGTAAACAAAACGAATCACGTGTGCCAAAGTTGGGTAGTCGCGCAGCTTCCGATTCTCGTCGCGCGGGATGGTGTAAATCTCGCGAATGGCCGCGAACATTTCGGCCTGCTTGACGGTGTCAATGCCGAGGTCGGCTTCGAGATCCAGGTCGAGATCCAGCATGTCGCGGGGATAACCGGTCTTCTCGACCACAAGAGCCAGAATGCGATCCTTGACGGGATCGCCTGCGGGCTGCGGCGGCAGTGCTTCAATGGTCGGCGCCACGGCAGATTTTGTAGCGCTTTCGCCCGCCGCTGCTGGGGCCGCTAACGGCTGCGGTGTCGTGGGGATAAGAGCTGGCGTGACTGGGACGCTTGCTGCCGCCGGCGGTACGGGCGCCGTGGCCAGCAGATCAGGCCGTTTCTCGTAGACGAAGCGAATGACATGCGCGAGCGTCGGATAATCGCGGAGTTTGCGGTTCTCGTCGCGTGGAATGTTGTAGATGTCGCGAATGGCGGCAAACATCTCGGCCTGCTTGACAGTGTCGATGCCGAGATCGGCTTCCAGATCGAGATCGAGGTCCAGCATGTCGCTGGGGTAACCGGTCTTTTCGACGACCAGCGCCAGGATGCGTTCCTTCACCGGATCGCCGGGAGTGGGTTGCGGCGCGATTGCCGGGGACGGGCTGACTTTCTGCTCACTGCTTTCGGCGCCCGGCGGTGCGAATGGGGTTAGCCGCTCCTTTGGCCTGGTTTCTGTCCGGACCGGCGCGACTTGTGGAGCACCTGCTTTGGTCAGATCCGGCCGGCGTTCGTGCACGAAGCGGATCACATGCGCGAGGGTAGGGAAGTCACGCAACTTCAATTTGTCATCGCGCTCAATCCCGTAGGCTCCGCGGATGGCAGCAAAGACCTCCGCCTGCTTCACCGTATCGACTCCCAGGTCAGCTTCCATGTCGAGGTCCAGGTCAAGCATGTCGATTGGGTAGCCCGTTTTGTCGGAGACCAGTGCGAGCACGCGCTCCCTGACCGGGTCGCCTTCGGGGGCTGGCTGCACCGCGAGAGGCTTTTGCTCAGGCGATGGGGCCGGCGGGGCAGGAGACGGGGGCACCACTTCTTGCCCGCTAACCTGTACGGCTGATGGTGTCGCTACCACATTGCTTTGCGGTATCGAAGCAGGAGGTGACACCTGAATTACCGGTACCTGTACTACAGCGGTCGCCACCAACGGTTGTTGTATCGGAGCCGTGACCGACGCGGGTGCCGGCTGCACACTCGGAGCGGGGATTGCCGCCGGCTGCGCGGCTTGTGCCGATTCTGCAACCCGCGCAGCCAAACCCCGATCTCGCACTCGCAATGTTCGCTTGACGACTTCCAGTTCTGCTGCGGGATGGCCGGCAATCTTGTTGAGCCAGGCGTTCCATGCACCCGGATCCACAATACGGTAGCTGTAGCCCAACGCGTTCGGGCTCGGCCGGGCCACATCCCTGTTTCCCGTCCAGCGCAATAGTGTCATGCTGATCTGCGAGCCGAATCCGGCGCCCAGACGCAATGCGTACTCGGCCGGATACTGCCCGCCTTTCGAGAGGTTGAGTTCACCCAGCTCGGGATCCACGTCCCTGAAGTTGGGCACGGGAGGCACGCAGCCGGTTTCCAGCGCCTTGACCGCGAGTACCTCTTCGATGCCGGTGGCCATTGCGTGCCCGGTGAAGCCCTTGGTGTTGGCGATCACAATCTGGTCAGCGGCTTCGCCAAAGACGTGTCGCAGGGCGAAGATCTCGGCTGACGCGCTACCACCACGAGCCGGCGTGTACGTTTCGTGGGAAACGAACACGGTGCGAGGAGCAATCTGTCGCCGCAAGATGCCGTGGCGCTTCTCGGCCTGCGAGATCACCTCCTCCATCACCTGCGTGATGTGCTGTACGTCGAGCCGGCTCCCATGGAACGCGCTATTTGCCGTGACCGCGCTCAGCACTTCACAAATCGGCTGAATGCCACGCTCGCGCGCGGCTTCCGCGCTTTCCACAACAAGCGCTGCTGCTCCCATGCCCATGATCAGGCCGTGCCGCCGCTTGTCGAACGGTATCGCGGCGTCCTCGACTACCTCGTCGGTAGCCGCGGCTCCGCTGGCCAGGAAGCCGGCGCCAAACCACTCGATGTTGTTGTCGGAGGTGACGTCGTCAGCCGAGATGACTATGACGCGGCTGCAGCGTCCGGCGCGGATCCAGTCTTCGGCCAAGGTCACCGCCTGTGCGGTGGTCGCGCAGGCGGCATTGATCTGGGTGTTGGGACCGCGCGCGCCGATGTACTCGGCAAACTGCGAATGCCCCATGGAGAGCACGCGGAAGAGAAAACGCCGATCGAAGATATAGGGCCTCTGCTCGATGGCGGCGCGCAACTCCTCGATGCGGCGGGCAATCTCCTGTCCGAGGACGCTGTGCCCGTTCGCAGCCCGGGCGCGCCACTCCTGCAGTCTGGCCAGCTCCTCGCGCCGGGCGTGGTCCAGGTGATAACCCGAGATGATCTCGGCGAATGAATCGCAACCGGGGAAGGCGGAGCCAAAGATCACGCCCGTGTCGTCGCGCAGGGCCTCCGGCAAGCCCCAGCGGTCAGGAAGTTGTGTACCCTTGGTGGTGGTCTTGTAACGCATCACCAGCGGAATGCCGGCGTCGCGCATGGCATCGATGCCGGACGCAATCGCCAGGCATGTGACACGGTCGAGCGCCGCCACGCGGTCGTCGGAAACGCCGAACTCGCTCTGCAGATCGAATGCGCCGCCGCGGCCCGCCAGCTTGATCACGTCGGCAACGTCGCCAATGGATTCGAATACCGGACCGCCGCTGTCGCTCTTCACCAGGCGCGTGATGCGCTTGTCAAGCATGGCGCGACGGAAGCGGCTGGGAATCACATCGATGAACTGGTCACCGCGCAGGATCCGCGCGACGTTTCCATCATCGAAGATATGGTCCGTCCCTGGTAGGCCGAGGGCCGCTCCGGTGATCACGACGGGAGCTGGCTCGGCACCTCTGTCCCTTCCATACTTCATCCCTGCACGGTCGAGCGCTTCCGCAACAAGGCGGCCGAGCTCGGCGTAGCGCTCGGCAGAGGCGCCTGCCGAGGCCACATCAACGGTAACCGCGGGACAATCGGCTGCATTCGTGGGCTGTGGAAACTGAGGAGCGGAGGAAGCAACAGGGGCAACGGGAATAGCCTCGGCCGTAACTATGGGCCTGGTGTCGAGCTCGCGGGCAGCTTCCGTAACCGCGCCTCCCAGACCCGCGGCATACATGCCGCACAGCGCCTGGTTGAAGGCGGTTAGATCTTCGAGCTTGGGATGGTTTGTGAATAGCGAGAACACGTCGGGATCACCGCCAAGCACATCCTCCGCAAAGCCCTGCAACGCTTTCTTCGGTCCAACTTCGACGAAGACGCGCGCTCCCGAGTCATAGAGCGTGCGCAGGCCTTTGACGAACTGCACGGGCGCGGCGATCTGCTGGGCAAGAATATCGACCATCCGGGGCACCACGTCGCCTGTGGGATAAAACTCGCCATTGATGTTGGCCACTATCGGGATCTGCGGCGGCTGCAGGTGCAGACGGCACAGCATCTGCCGCAGCGGCTCACTGGCCGGGGCGACGATGGAGGTATGGAATGCATGGCTGACCGGCAGCTCGACCACGTTGTAGCCGGCCTGCAGGAAGATCTGCGTGGCCTGCTCGACCGCCCGGCTGGCGCCGCCGATGACGGACTGGCTGTTGCTGTTCACGTTGGCGATAACGACGTAGCCAGTAACCGTCTTGAGGATGCGCTCGACTTCGGCGATGGGCGCAAATACCGCCGCCATCTTGCCGTTGTCTTCCATGGAGACCCGCGTCATCTCACGGCCCCGTGCGCTGACAGCTTCCAGCCCATCCTCGAACGGCAATGCACCGGAGGCCACCAGGGCCCCATACTCGCCCACACTGTGTCCCATGGTCATGTCCGGCCTTATGCCATAGGCGCCGAGCAGCCGAGTCATGGCAATGTCAATGGTCAATACAGCCGGCTGCGTGATGGCGGTCTGGCGCAGGTCTTCCTCCGCCCTCGCCACCGCATCCGCATTCAAAGGATCAACGAAGATGAACTCGCTGAGAGGCTTGCCCAGCAATGGCGTCATGACGCGATCAGCTTCTGCGAAGGTGGCTGCGACAATGGGCTCTTTCTCGCGAAGCGTTCGCACCATATTCACATACTGCGAGCCCTGCCCGGTATAAAGGAAGGCAACTTTGGGCGCCGGTCCATGTCCGCGGAAGATTCCCTGCGCGCGAAGCGCCTTCCAGAATGCGGCCTGATTGGCCTGGAACGCTTTCAGCGCAATGCCGCATTTGATAGCCAGATCGGCAGGATCGGCGTAGTCAATTACCAGTCGCTCGGGCGCGCGCAGACCTGACTCCGCCCGTGCGGCTGGGGCGGGCGCGCTGCCTGCTTGCGCAGCTTTCTGGACCACCCGCAGCCGTTCGGTCACGGCAGCGTCAGAGTCACCTCCGATCACCAACGCTCCGCGTAATGGCACCTTGCTCGCAAACGCAGCCGGAGCTGCCGCGCCAGCAGGCACCGAGCTGCCGGCCTGCAGCGGCAAGGGCTTCGTCGTTAGCCCGGGCGGCGTCACGGGAACGGCGATCGACTTCTTGCCATGTCCATTGAGCTTGCCGGGAAGGTACTCTTCCATCACCATGTGAAAGTTCGTCCCACCGAAACCGAAGGCGCTGACGCCGCAACGGCGCGGGAGATCCGGCGGAACCTTCCAGTCCTGCAACTCGGTGTTGACGTACAGCGGTGAGTGGGCGAAGTCAATGTCCGGGCTAGGACGCTCGCAATGCAAGCTCGGCGGGAGCAGCTTATGGTGCAGCGCCAGGGTGGCTTTCAACATCCCTGCCGCCCCCGCCGCCCCCTTCAGGTGTCCAATGTTCGACTTCACCGACCCAAGCGCCACGGAGTGGACGGGAAGACTGGTGCTGCCCAGGACATCAACCATACATTGCGCTTCCACGACATCGCCCACCCGGGTCGAGGTGCCGTGCCCTTCGATCAGTGTAGCGGTGGCCGGCGACAGGCCGGCATTCTGCCAGGCGCGCTCAACACAGAGCCTCTGCCCAACGGGATTGGGCGCCGTGATGCCCTTTCCCTTGCCGTCGCTTGCGCCGCCAATACCACGCAGCACGGCGTAGATCTTGTCCTGGTCCCGCTCGGCATCGGCCAGACGCTTCAGCAGGAAGATGGCCGCGCCTTCGCCCATCACGAAGCCGTCAGCTCCCTCGGCAAACGGACGGCTTCCGGTGGCAGACAGCGCGCCGATCTTGCAGAACTTGACGAACGTGGGAGCGCCCATGTTGCGGTCAATGCCACCGGTAACGGCGATATCGAAATCATTCTCAATCAGGCCTTCTGCCGCTGCGCTGATGGCCGCCATGGCTGAAGCGCAGGCGGCATCGCACACGAAATTCGGGCCATGAAAGTTGTAGAGGTTCGCGATGCGGCCGGCAATGCAGTTGGCTAACTCGCCCGGCATTGAATCTTCCGTGATCTCAGGAAGGAGCTCCCCCATCCTGCGATGCAATTCCTCGGTGATTTCACTGCGTACCGTCGCTGGAAGGGCCGCGAAGCTCGCCGTCCCGGCCAACTCGCGGGCGTATTCAGGGAAGAACACCCGCATCGACGTCAGGTAGTGCCGTTCGCCGGCCATGGCATTGCCGAGAATCACCGCCGTGCGATTGAGATCGAGGGACCTCTTGGGATAGCCGTAGTCCTCCACCGCTGCACGCGTGCAGGCAATCCCCCACTTCTGCGCCGGATCCATGGCATCGGCTACGCGCGGCGGAATCGGCAGGCGCCACTTCATCGGGTCCCAGGTGTACTCGCGCACCCAGCCGCCAATCTTGGAATATGTTTTGTCGGGCGCGCTTGGGTCAGCGTCGTAATAGGCGGCGGGGTCCCAACGATCAGGTTGGACTTCGGAGATGCTGTAGCGGCCACTCTTCACGTTGTTCCAGAAAGTGGCCACGTTCGGAGCGTCGGGCAGGATGGCTCCCAACCCAACAATCGCAATCGCGCGGTGAGCAGTGTTTTCCATGGCTGACACTTCCTTTGGCGGAGGGTTGGGGTTGCGGACAAAATGGCGGCCAACGGGCGCAGAAGAACCGGGACATCCCGGAAGAGAAACCTGCTTTCTCACTCCTGCAAGAGCTTTCGCACGTAAGACCTGGGGGCGCCCGAAAGCATTACCACTCTGACAGTCGGCAAGGGAATTTGTCAGTGACAGCCCGGTTTTTTGTGTGTGACGTACGATACCAGGTTCAGTGACAAACGACGTGCTGTGACACGGAACCCGTATGCAGCCCGGCGGGTGAATTCAGAGACAGCCGAGCCTCACGGCGGCGCTGAGGTTCTTGCGATGTGCAACGGCACAAAAGCGGTCTGAGAATGCTGACATACCGTGTTACAACATGGAAGACAATGTGACAACATTTACATAACGTGTGGCAACATATAAAAACAGGATAATCGCTGTCGCACGCGGTGGCTCCTGCGCTCCCGCGGCCTTTCGGTTGAGTTGAGTCAAAGAGAAAGGCGCCCGGCCTACCACCGTATCCCGGACGCCTGTCACCGCTTCCGACGGGAACTCTTCAGACCAGAACGCTCTGCTTTGCCTCTTTCTTCACCCGGTTGTAGAGCACATCCGCCACATAATCCATGTCAGCAACCGCACCGGCCTGTGCCTTGTGGATCGCTCCCAGGCCCAGCGCTGCCTCGAATAGCGGAACATCGGCATCGCTGATTCCGCCGGCGCCGGTGATCCAGCGCAGGCCGTCTTCCGCGACCTTCAGCGCAGCCTCGCGCGCGAAGATGCGGCTGATGGTGGCCAGCGCCTGGGCATCGAAGCGGTCGCTCGCCTTCTCGTGCAGTCGCCCTTCCGCCGCGAGAGCGGCCCGACGCGCCAGACTGCCGGCGCACTCGGCATACGCGATCAGCTCGCCCAGGCGGAAGAGAATGTGCTGGAAGCGCGTCAGCCGGGCGACACGCGACCTTTCCATCAGCTCGGCCAGGACATGCAACCCGAGTGCGGCGCATCCGGCGCCGACATCGGGATGTTTCGCATGCAGCTCTTCCATTTCGCGAGCGCGGTCGTGATAGTACTGGCCGTGCGTCTTGAGGTGAAGCTGCCAGCGGTCGCGGCTGATGGTCATCTCCATGATCTCCGAGGTGCCTTCGTAGATGCGGGTAATGCGCACGTCGCGACTGACTTTCTCCACCATGTATTCGTGCGTGTAGCCGTATCCGCCGAGCGCCTGGATGCTGGCGTCAGCGGCGGCATCGCCGGCTTCGGTGGACATGTACTTGGCGATTGCGCCTTCGGTGTTGAGGCTGCCTTCGGCGCCGGCGTCGAGGCGCAGCGCCGTCTCTTCGATGTAGGAGCGGCCCGCTTCCAGGTGGACCACATGGGGCACAATCAGCTTGTGGGTGTAGCCCTGCTTCTCGGAGAGGGGCGCGCCGCCCTGGATGCGCTTCGTGGAGTAGGCAATGGCACGGTCGAGCGCGGCCCATCCTGCACCGAGTCCGAAGGCGGCAACCATGACACGCGTGTAACCGAAGACGGCTTGCGCCTGGAGCAGCCCCTGACCTTCCACGCCGCCGACCAGCCGGTCAGCGTCAACATAGACATCGTTGAGGGCCAGCGCCGCCGTGTTGCTCAGACGAATGCCGTGCTTGTCCTCGGGCTCGTCATGGGCAAAGCCTTTGGTGCCGGCGTCCACGATGAACCAGCTTGGCCCGGCGGGCGTGTTGGCCAGGATGCTGTAATGGTCGGCGATGCCGCCGTTCGAGATCCACTGCTTGCTGCCGTTAAGTTTGTAGCCGACGATCCTGCCGTCTATTTCGACGCGATCGGCGGTGGTCTTCAACGCGCCCAGGTCGCTGCCGGCTTCCGGTTCGGTCGCGCCATAGGCGAAAAGGATGCCCTCGTCGGCAATCTTGCCCAGCCACTTCTTCTTCTGCTCAGGAGTCGCGCCGAAGGTAATGGGGTCACTGCCGAGGAAGGTGGCAAACAGCGAGGTGGCGACACCAAGGTCGATGCGCGCCATCTGCTCGCAGATGAGATAAACATCCATGGTACTGCCGCCCATGCCGCCGTACTCTTCCGGAATGAACAGGAGCTGAATGCCAAGCTTGTCCGGGTTGCTCATGTGCCGGACAATTTCCACCGGGCATTCGTCGCGTTCGTCCAGAGCGATTAGCTCCTCATCGGGCAGGCGCTTTTTGGCGAAATCGCGCAGCGATTTCAGGCTCAGCTGCAGAGTTTTTTTGGTAATCATTGGCAAATCCTCTTGTCCGTCTAAGCTCGTTGACTGCTTGCGATGTTGTCGCGACCCGGAAGCGCCCCACCACCCGTTTCGGGCACTCCCATGTCACACCGACACCTTCCTCATTTCACGGACCCTTTCCGTCAGTTCGGGAATAAACTCCAGCATGTCGGTGACGACGCCAACGTCGGCGACCTGGAAAATGGGAGCCCGGGGATTCTTGTTGATGGCGACGATGAACGGACTGCCTTTGAGCCCTGCCAGGTGCTGGAAGGACCCGCTGATGCCGCACGCGAGGTAAATTTTGGGTTTTACGGTCTGGCCGGATGAGCCCACCTGGCGCGACTTGGGTAGCCACTTGGCATCGACGACTGGACGTGAGCAGCTGACCACCGCGCCCATAGCTTCGGCAAGCTCCTGCGCGATGGCGATGTTGTCCTTTTCCTGAATGCCGCGGCCGATAGAGACCAACACCGATTCTTTGGTGATATCCACGTCACCTGCCTCTGCCACAACAGTCGTCAGGTAGCGGCGCTTCGCCGTGAGGGCGCCAACCAGCGAGGACTTGTCAACAACGCTCCCCATGGTGGCCCCGCCTTCAACCGGCTTGAACGCACCCGGACGCAGGTTGATCACTGCGCCCGCGACGATCTTGCAGCGCACGTGTGTGCTCACCGCTCCGCCGAATTCCTGACGGACGACTTTGAGGTCCGTCCCCTCCACGCCGTCAATGCCCACCACGTCGGACACAAAGGCCGCATTCAGCTTGATGGAAAGCCCGGGTCCGAGATCGATCCCGAAATGGTTATGGGCTACCAGCACGATGCCGCCCGGGGGCAGTACCTTCACCAGCGCCTGGCGGACAAGCTCGGCGTTGGGATAGGCCAGACTGTCGTTCGCAACCTTCCACACCTCGGCATAAAAAGCGGAAAGAACGTTGCAGGCGACATCAAGTTCGGCGCCGGAGCCGGCGACGATCGCCGTGGGACAGGCAGCGGGATCGATCTTCTTCGCAGCGGCGAACAGCTCGGCGGCCGAATCGTCCGGGACGCCGCCCTTTTGCACGATGTAGACAAAAATCCGGGCAGTCATTGCAAACCTCCTTTGGCCTTCATCAGCTCGATGAGCTTATCGGCAATCTCCTCGTTGGTGCCCTGCAGGATCTCCGCGCCTTTGCCGAGCGCCGGGACGAAGTAGTCGTCCCGTTTTACATTCGCGCCGGCTTCGCCCACTGAAGCAGGGTCTATGCCCAGGTCGGGCGCACCATAAGTCGGGATCTCGAGGGATGCAACCTGGCGGATGCCACGCATTCCGACATAACGCGGCTCGTTGATGCCGGTCTGGATGGACAACACGCAGGGGAGGTCGATCTCACTCATCTCGCGGTTGCCGCCTTCAATTTCGCGGCTGATCTTCAGCCTGTTGCCATCGAGCACTTCGATCGAGTTCACCAGCGAGGCGAAGGGGTAGTCGAGCATTGCCGCCAGCATCCCGCCCACCTGCGCGCCCGCGTCCTCGGCCTGCACCCCGGTCAGGATGAGGTCGAACTTCTCCTTCTGGACGAATCCCTTCAGAACGGTCGCGATACCTTTGCCGTCCGATCCGCTGAAAGCCTCGTCCGAGAGCAGCACGCCCTGATTGGCACCCATGGCCATCTCCCGGCGCAGGATTTCCTCATCGTCGTCGGTGCCAACCGTGGCGACAGTCACCTTGCCGCCGGACCTGGCGACGATCTGCAGGGCCTCTTCGACCGCATAATTGTCCGGCTCGTTGATGGAATAGACCAGATCGTCTCGTTCGATGTCGTTTCCGGTGCGATTAAGCTGGATTTCATTCTCCGCAGTATCGGGTACTCTTCTGGCGCAAACTAATATGTCCACGTCTACCTCCAGGAATATTTGTTTTCCGCAACGAATGGCATCTTGCTTCTGCTCCGCCGCAGTTATCCTTGTGCATCGACCCCGGCCGCGACGATTTCGTCCTGCACCTCGCGCGCCGGCTCGCGCATGAGCTGCTGGTCGACGAGTTCAGCCAGATCAATGGCCGTCATCCTGCCTTCCAGGCCCGAGACTTTGATAGCGTCCTCGATATTGACCATGCAGAAAGGGCAGGCCGTGACGATCACGTTCGCTCCCGCTTCTGCCGCCATCCGCACGCGCTTCACTCCGATCCTTTCGTCTTCCTTCGGCTCGTAGAACAACATGAGACCGCCGCCACCGCAGCAGAAAGAGCGGTCGCGGCAGCGGCTCATTTCGACACGCTTCAGGCCTGGAATGGCATCCAGCACTTCGCGTGGGTCGTCGTAAACCTGGTTGTGACGGCCAAGGTAACAGGGGTCGTGATAGGCATACACACTGCTGTCGTTGTCCACACGTTTAAAGACCAGCTTGCCTGACCGGACTTCGCGCGCCATCACCTGAATGATGTGCTCCACTGGAGGCATGTCTTTGTAATCGTGCTTCAGCGCGTTGTAGGCGTGCGGGTCGGAGGTAACGATGCGCTTCACCCCCGAACTCCTGATGGCGTCGGTGTTGTGGTCGCGCAGCGCCATGAACAGCATCTCTTCGCCAAAGCGGCGGACGTCGTGACCGCTGTCTTTTTCCGTGGGCCCAAGAATTCCGAAATTCACTCCGGCGCTGTCGAGAATGCGCGCGGTTGCGCGACCGATGGCCTGGATGCGATCGTCATACGAGGTAATGCTGTCGACAAAGTAGAGCGTATCTGCGCCGTTCCTGCCGTCCAGAACGGGAACCCGGCAGCTCTGCTGGAATGCCCCGTCCTTCGTCCAGTCGGCCTTTTTCTTTTCCATCTTGCCGTAGGGATTGCCGCGGCTCTCCAGCGCCTTCAGTGCCTTCTGGATGGACTTGGGCACATTGCCGTCGTCCACCAGTCCCCGCCGCAAATCGACGATCTTGTCGATGTACTCGATCAGCAGGGGGCATTCTTCCTCGCAGGCGCCGCAGGTCGTGCACGACCAGATTTCATCTTCCGAGTAAATGCCGCCGACCAGGGAATGGCTGTTATTCGTTCTGCCGAAAACGGGAAAGTGTTGGAAGCTGTAATCGCGGGCTTTGATGGTAATGAATCGTGGCGATATAGGACGTCCTGCCGCATTAGCCGGACAGTTGTCGGAACAGCGTCCGCAATCGGCGCAGGAATAGAAGTCCAGCATGTGCTTCCAGGTAAAGTCCTCGAACCTCTTTACGCCAAACGACTTCACCTGATCGAGCTGGCTGTCGCTGATACCCCAGCGCACCGGTTTCACGGTGCCGCGGTCCAGTTTCGCGAAGAAGACGTTGAACAGCGAGGTCTCCACGTGAAACTGGATTCCAAAGGGCCGATAACAAAGCAGGAAATAGAAGGTCAAAACATCGATCAGATAGGCGCCAAGATGCACGTTCCACAGCGTCGCCACAGGCAGGGCAGTGAAGGCATTTTTCAGCAGCCATGGCAGCGAAAGCACCGGCAGGAACTCGACCGGCATGCCCGATTGGATCTGTATGGCAGCCCGGGTGGCCTCGAAGAGGCTTTCGGAGTACATCAGAATGGCGATCAGGGCAAGCAGAAAGATGGCATCCACCGGATGTCCCTTCCCAAACTGCGCCGGAACGGAATAGCGGACCGGCCTGAAGAACACGCGGCGTACCGCTGCTGCCGATACGGCGAGAAAGACGATTGTTGCGGCGTAATCGGCAACGACATCGTAAACGCGGGCGAGCGATCCCGGCGCCGCAAAGTCATCGGATAGTCCGAACAGTAGCAGATAGAAGGCACGGGTGGCGAGAATGATAAACCCGGCGAATATGCAAAGGTGGAGAGTGCCGGCCACCCGGTAGCGCGGGTGCTTCCACTGTCCGAACCAGTATTTCACTAGTGTGCGAACGCGTAGAGGTAAGCGATCAAAACGAACGTCGGGCGCACCACGTAACAAGGGGTTGATGCGCCGGGCAGCGATGTAAAAAAAAAGAGCGACCCCCACGACGGAAATGATGGTGAACAGGATGTGCTCGGGAATTCCCCAATAGGCGGCTCGAACCGGCGTCCAGATGCCCTGAATCATGATGCCCGGCATCTCCTTCCGACAATTCGCAAATTCGAGGCGGCAGCGACCTGGGAGCCGGCTGAAGAACTGCGCCCGGCTAATCTGGCATTATTGGTCGAAAGCACACGCAGATTCTGTGAGTCAGCGCAACCCGGCATGTGAGTAGCATCACATCGCTATGGTCGGCAGACGGAACCGGTCTCGCCCAGCCCCCTGTCGCGATGCCGTCCACTTTTGATAACGGAGTAGGTAACGACACGTATTTACAAATCGACTGAATGGGGGCACAATCTTTCCTGCAGTCAGGCAGTTCTGGGGGAGGGCTGCCTTCCGGGCGCTCTGCGGATTCCGCGGGCGCCCTTAATGTTTGCGTGCCAATCGCGGACGCTCCGGTCGGCGAAGCGGTGGAGACCCTTGCGTCCCACCGCATCTGTCCGCATCTAATCTTGTGCTGGGATGTTACGATGAACGGCTGGCCCTGGTTAACCTGGCGGGCCTGAACGGCGGTCCCGCAGGAGGAAGAATGGCAAGCAACGCAATTGTGGAAGTAACGGATGCGAACTTCGATCAGCTGGTGCTGAGATCAGACCAGCCCGTCATGGTGGATTTCTGGGCGACGTGGTGTGGCCCGTGCCGGGCGCTGGCGCCCATAGTCGATGAAGTGGCGCAGAGCTATAACGGCCGCGTCAAGGTTGGCAAGATGGACGTGGACAAGAATGCGGCCACGCCCCAACGCTACGGTGTGCGGGGCATTCCCACCCTGCTGGTTTTCAAGGGCGGACAGGTGAAGGAACAGATCGTCGGCTACGTCTCACGCGATGTCATTGAAAAAGCGCTCGACAAGAACCTGTGAAATGGGCAGACAGGTGCAAGGCGCGGCGAGGGCCGCGCCTTTCGTGTTTCCGGGGAGGCCGCACAATGTTCCAGTGGGCCGGTTCGCAATCACGGTTCCGGAGCGGTGATAACCAGCGACCCGATCCAGTCATGCGGTTGGCAGTCCGACTAAGCAACTTCATTCTGGCGCGGCAGAACTGGCAGGAACATGCCAACTGCAATGTCTGCGGGATGGTCACACCTGGCGGTTAAGCCGCCAGATGCCCAGGTTCAGCCAGGCCGCATAGCTCACCCATAGGAGATAGGGAACCAGCAGCGGTGCCGAAAGCGGCAGCAGCCAATAGAAAATCAGAATATTGAACGCAATGGCGAGCCACAGAATCAGAATTTCGGCAAAAGCCACGCCGGGCATCTGCGAAGCAAAGAAGATCGC
>DATJAI010000144.1:0-3463 GCA_035516415.1 Binatia bacterium
CCAACTGGTATCCGAATTCGCCGGCGCAAAGAGCGACAGCTATCGAGCTGTGCTGCTCAACCGTGCACTGGATCTGCGAATCTTCCTGACCGATCGCTCCGCTGTTGCCGCATGGTTGATCAGAGTTCAGTCGGCAGACTCGGCAGACTCCGGATCGGCCACCCCGGCGCACACACACGTTCTGCATGTGAGCGAACCCATCAGGACGGAAGCGGCGCGCCTGCTGCGCGAGATCGCCCGTGCGGAAGGAGAGACGGTTCTGCCGTCGCTGCCGCAGTCGACGCTATTCCTGGGAGCGGCGGAGACGGAAATCGGCTCAGGCTCCTCCTCGCCGGAAGCGTTGCGAGCTGCCGGTCTGCTGCAGCTGGCTGTCCACCAGCCGGAAGCGCAGGCCACCCTGGAGCGCTATGCCCATCAGGCAAACACCGCCGATGCCTGGGTCGAATTCAGCCGCGCCTGCGCCAATCAGCTTTGCCGTTTTTCCGCCCTGCAAGCGGCCCTCAAGCTGCAACCTGCCCATCGCGAAGCCCTTTGGGAGCAGGTGGATTACTACCGCGAGCGCGGGCAGCGCGAACATGTGCGGCAGCTTCTGGAGACGATCCTGGCCGCCTCTCCCTCTGATTTCGTCGCCCAGAAATCTCTGGCCGACCTGCTGCTGGACGAGGGACGGAACCAGGCGGCGCTGGAAATCTTCGAACGCCTCGAACGCCAGTTCGCCACGGTTCTCTGGGTGAAGCGCGAAGTTGCTACTGCCTATGAGCGGCTCGGATTGAGCGGCAGGGCCATCCCGCTGGCTGCGCAGGCCTTCGCGGGTAACCGCACCGGAAGCGCCGAACAGGCGCTGTTGATCCGCCTGGCCGGCGCCACGCATGACATCCCGCGCCTGCGTTCCACTTACGAAATCATCCTGCAGCTCAGCCCCGCCGACGGTCCGACCATTGCGCAACTTGCGTTACTGCGCTGGCGCTCCGGAGAACTCGGGGCGGCGCGAGAAATGGTTCGCACGGCCGTCGCCAGGGACCCCACCAATCCCGACCTGGTGAATGCTGCTCTGCAACTCGACGCCGCCTCGCGCGACAGCGCCGGTACGCTTGTTGCGATGAGCGACAGCACAACCGTTTCGGCGAATCTGCAAAAACTGATCGACTGGCACCGGATGCAACGTCCTGCCTTGCACGACGCCGATGCGGAATTCCTGGCCGTCCCTGAACAGGTCGTGTCGCAGGCTTTCGCCGCCGATGACAACGAGCACGGGCCGCGCAAATGGCCCTCGGCGGTTCTGAGCGAGGTCCGCATCGACCGCGTCACGGACAATGGGCTGGCAACCGCTCGCGAGCAGCAATTCTGGCGGATAGGCGACGACCGCGCCGCGCAGGAGCTGTCCACCCGCAATATCCAGTATTCGCCGGAAACGCAATCGCTGGAAATTCTCGCCGCCCGCCTGCACAAGCGAGATGGGCGCGTGCTGGAGGCGGAGGACACCGGCGAGAGCGCCGTCGCCGACAGCCGCATCGCCATGTACTACGACCAGCGTTCGCGGCAACTTCATTATCCCGGCGCTGAGCCCGGCGATGTCATCGAGCTTGATTACCGCACTGCGCCGCTCGTCGCCGGCAATCCCTACGGCGATTATTTCGCTTCCCTCAATCTCTTCCGCGAGAGCCTGCCGGTCGCGCACAAGCGTTACGTGCTGATCGTGCCTGCCGCGCGCCGGCCGTACATCGTGGAACAGCGCATGGCTTCACCGGCAGCCATCCGCGAAGCCGCGGGCCAGCGCGTTTATCAATGGGACGGAAGGGATCTTCCTGCCTGGTGGGCGGAGCCGCACGGGCCGGCCCTGACGGACAGCGTTCCCTACGTGCATGTCTCGTGGCTGGGCGACTGGCAGCAGTTCGGTCGCTGGTACGCCGGGCTGCTTAACCCTCAGCTGGCGCTCGATGAACCGCTCAGAGCGGTGGCCGCGCGCATCGCCGCCGAGCATCAGAACGAACTCGACCGCATCCGCGCCGTGCATCAGTTCGTGCTGCGCAACACCCACTACGTCGCCTTCGAGTTCGGAGTTCACAGTTACAAGCCGTATCCCGTCAGCCAGGTGTATGCGCGGCGCTTCGGCGACTGCAAGGACAAGGCCGCCATGATCATCGCCCTGCTGCGGCAGATGGGCATCGAGGCCCAGTTTGCCCTGGTGCGCACCCGGCAGCTCGGCGGCTTCGCTCCCCAGGCGGCTTCGGTGGCGCTGTTCAACCACGCTATCGCCTACGTGCCCCAATACGATCTCTGGATCGACGGCACCGCCGACTACACCGAATTCAGCGAAGTCCCGCGGGAAGATCAGGGCGCCATCGCGCTCACCGTCGATCACGCCGGCAACGCGCGCCTGCGCCAGGTGCCGCTCAGCACGGCGGAGCAGAACAGCGAGGCCGACGCCATTCGGGCCGACATCCTGGCCGACGGCAGCATCCGCTTCTCCGGCATGGCCACCGCCCGCGGCGAAAATGTTCCGGCGCTGCGGCGCCAGTTGCGCGAATCAGGCCAGCAGCGCGAATCCTTGCGCAAAACCTACGCCGACGCCTTTCCCACCGTGCGGGTCGACGATGTCCGGGTGCAGGGCCGCACGGACGAGAAAGGCGTCATCGTCGAGTTCCAGGGCTCGGTGGATTCCATCGCCGGACGCCGCCTGCTGCTGTTGCCCGCAACCTGGAGCCGCCCCAACTACCTGCAGCAACTGGCCGGTCTGCCGCAGCGCTCGCAGGAGCTGGTCTTCGACGTCCCCTGGGAACGCACACAGGAGATCAAAATCTCGCTGCCGGCCAACGCGCGCGTCGTCGCCTCACCTGATACTCGCAACCGCACTACGCGCTTCGGCAAACTCACGCTCGAGTACCGGCAGGACGGACGGGAGCTGACGCTTCGCTCCACCGTGCGCCTGAGCGCCACCCGCGTCGCACCCTCTGAATACGCGGAATTCCGCAGCTTCTGCGACGAGGTGGATCGCGCTTTGCGCCAGCAGGTAAAGGTGGCACTGCAATGAGGCGCCGCTTCGCTTCTTCGCTGCTCGCCTTCGTGATGGCCGCCGTGCTCACCGCCTTCGCCGAGGCCGGTCCCGCGCCCGGTTCAATCACCGGGACCAGCCAGGGTTCTTCCGAATCATTTCAACTGGAAGAGCTTGCGGCGCAGGCGTTGTTCTTTCACTCCGATCTCAACGAAGCTGAGCGCCTGGCCGGCGAGGCGCTCCAGTTGTCACCCAACAGCATGGCGGCGAACTTCGTGCTCATGGAAGCCGCGGCCCTGCGCGGCGATGAAGAAAAAATGCTGAATGCGGCGCTGGCCATTTGTGAAGCCGACACTGGTGGAACGAGTGGCTATGCGCGCATTGCCGCCGCGCGCATTCGCTCCGCCGCCTCGGCGTCGCCGGCCTTCCGTGCGCGCATTCCTGAATTGCGCCTGCTCGCTGGCTCCGGCC
>DATJAI010000145.1:0-10683 GCA_035516415.1 Binatia bacterium
TGTCGGTGATTTGCGCTTTTAAGGTCCTCATCCTGCAACCCCGAGCCCAGCCTGCCGCGCGCTAGAGGCCCAGCAGGCGCGAGCGTCGCATACCACAGGCGATGCACATCAGATGCCTGCGGACTCCTGGCCAGATTACTCGTACAATGAGGTAGCGCCGTGATCCATAAATTCGGCGTTCGCAGTTTCAGATCAGGACAGGATGCGATGGACAAGTTCGTGGTGCGTGGCGGAAATCCGCTGCTGGGTACGGTGCGGATCAGCGGCGCCAAGAACGCCGCCCTGCCCGCCATGGCGGCGGCCCTGCTCACGGAAGAACCGGTGATTCTGGAAAACGTGCCCCAGGTGCGCGACATCGAGACCGAGCGCAAACTGCTGGCTACGATGGGCGCCGAGGTTGAGCTTGGTTATGGCCGGGCGCAGCACCGAACCACCATCTGCTGCCGCGATCTGTTGAACCCGGAGGCATCGTACGACTTGGTCAGGACCATGCGGGCTTCCACACTGGTGCTGGGCCCGCTCGTGGCGCGCATGGGCAGGGCGCGCGTCTCGCTGCCTGGCGGTTGCGCCATCGGAGCGCGTCCCATCGATCTGCACCTGAAGGGGCTGGAGAAGCTGGGCGCGAAGATTGCGCAGGAGCACGGCTACATCGAAGCGCGGGCGGAACGTCTGAGAGGCTCGCGGATCGTGTTCGAGAGGATTACCGTCACCGGCACGGAAGACCTGCTGATGGCGGCGGCGCTGGCCGAGGGCGAGACGCTGCTGGAGAACTGTGCCCGCGAGCCGGAAGTCATTGACCTAGCGGCGCTGCTCAACCGGATGGGGGCGCGGATCGAGGGCGCCGGCACGCACACCATCCGCATTCAGGGGGTTGAGAGGCTGCACGGAGCGCGTCATCGCATCATCCCCGATCGCATCGAGGCCGGGACATTCATCATTGCCGGCGCGCTTACCGGCGGCGATCTGGTGGTCGCGGGCTGCGAGCCCCGGCATCTCGACGCGCTGCTGCAGAAGCTGGAGGATTGCGGTGTCAGCGTGAGCGTGAACGGCGAATCGGTCCGGGTGGTGAGCAACCGCCCGCTGAAGAGCGCCGACATGACCACCGAGGAATATCCCGGGTTCCCCACCGACATGCAGGCGCAGTACATGGCGCTGGCGACGCAGGCCGAAGGCACCAGCATCGTCACGGAAAACATCTTCGAGAACCGCTTCCTGCACGGGCTGGAGCTGGTGCGCATGGGGGCGAACATCAGGATTGAAGGCAGCCGCGCCGTGGTTCGGGGAAGAACTCCCCTGAGCGGAGCCGCCGTGCAGGCCAGCGATCTGCGGGCCTCGGCTTCGCTGGTGCTGGCCGCCCTGGTGGCCGACGGCGAAACCATCATCGACCGCGTCTATCACATCGATCGCGGCTACGAGCACATCGAGGAGAAGCTGCGCGGCGTGGGCGCGCAGATTCGCCGCATCGGCGAGCTGCTGCCGCGACGCGTAACGGCGCCCGCGGTTGCGAGCTGACGGAATTGGAAAGAAAAGGCGCGCCCTGGCCAGCAGGCTCGGACGGGCTTCCTGCCGGTCTTTCTTAAGCTGCTTTGGATCTTGCCGCAGCCTCGATCTCCTGCATTTCCCTGTCGGACAGCGTTATTTCCGCAGCCTTCATGTTTTCTTCCAGGTGGGCGACGGATGACGTTCCGGGGATCGGCAACATCACCGGGCTGCGGTGCAGCAACCATGCCACCGAGAGCTGCGCCACCGTCGCGCCGTGCCGCCTGGCGATATCATCCAACTTGCCCCCCGGGTGCGCCAGTTCGCCGGCCGCCACCGGGAACCAGGGAATGAACGCCAGGCCGTGCTTTTCGCAGTATTCGAGCACATCCTCATGCTGCCGGTCAGCCACGTTGTACATGTTCTGCACGCTGACGATGTTGATCACCTTGCGCGCCCGATCAATCTCTTTGGGCTTCACTTCGCTCAGCCCGACGTGCCGGATCTTTCCCGCTTTCTGCAGCTTCACGATCGGCGCCAGCGAGTCCTCCACCGGAACTTGAGGATCGATGCGATGCAGTTGCCAGAGATCGATGGTATCGGTTCGCAGCCATCGGAGGCTCATCTCTACCTGCTGGATGAGGTACTCAGGGCGGCCAAGGGGCTGCCAAAGATCGGGTCCCTGGCGGGTGAGGCCAGCTTTGGTGGCGACCACCAAGCCCTTGGGGAACGGCGCCAAGGTCTCGCCAATTAACGGCTCGCTCACGGCCGGCCCATAGGAGTCAGCCGTGTCGATGAAGTTGACTCCCAGCTCGATCGCGCGCTTCAACACGCGCTTTGCTTCGTTCCTATCTTTGGGCTCGCCCCAAATGCCCGGGCCGGTAATGCGCATCGCCCCGAACCCCAGGCGGTTTACTTCGAGGTCGCCGCCGATCCTGAACGTTTTTGCCACTGCCATACTTCCTCCTCATTGAACGATAGCGTTAACCACACCTGCTGATGGATGCGGGCGGCCCGACTTCGGATTCTGGCGGCCTGTCGAATAGCAGCTGCTCTGGCGAAGGGCCACATCACTGACATCTGTGACGCAGTTCGCAGAGTTCCTCGCGCCATCCAGCGATGCTAAAGGCCCGGGAGACCCTGTATGCGTGGTGACCAGAACGTGATCAAGCGCCTGAACCAGGCGCTCCATGATGAGCTGTCGGCTGTGGTGCAGTACATGGTGCAGGCGGAGACCTGCGAAAACTGGGGCTACGGGCGGCTGGCTGGAATCACGAAGTCGCGGGCCATCGAGGAGATGAAGCACGCCGAAGCGCTGATCGAGCGCATTCTCTTCCTCGACGCCATGCCTGAGGTCAATGTCTCGCTGAAGCCGACCCTCGGAAAAGACGTGCCGCAGCAGCTCCAGGCCGGACTCGCCGACGAGACCGACGCCATCCGCGAGTACAACGGAGCTGCCGAGGTTTGCCGCGAAGCGGGCGACGCCGGCAGCAAGGACCTGTTTGAACGCCTGCTGCACGATGAGGAACGGCACGCGGACTTCCTGGAGGCACAACTGCACTCCATCGAGCAAATGGGGATCGCAGCGTATCTGGCACAGCAGATGAGTAAGTGAGGCGGGCTGGAACAGCGCTACAATCTCCCTGTGCGGAACATGTTTCGGTGCTGCGGCGGTTTTGTCCTGTTTCTGATGCTTGCTGCCGCAGCGCCCGCCCAGAATACACAAGCTCCGGCTGGTGAGAGTACATCGCGTCCTCATCCCGACGCCCCGCCCACGCCGCCTGACGCGCCGAATCCTATCAATGGGGGGGGTGCTACTGCACCTCCCGCCAAGTCAGGTGCCCAGCGCACCCTCAACAAGCTCGATCCGCATTGCATTGACGCGATATTTCATACATGCTGGTCCGCTCCAGCAGCGGAGCCCGAGAAGGCGATGTCGGACGATGAGCGCCAGGCGGCGAACGATGTCGAGGTCGGGTACTACTACCTTCGGGATAAGAATTACGCCGCGGCGGAGTCGCGATTGAGAGAAGCACTGGAGCTCACGCCGGATTCAGCGGCGGCGCTGGTCGGTCTGGCTCAGGCACAACAGAAGCTCGGCCAGCGCGACGCAGCGCGGCAGAATTACGAGGCTTATCTGAAGCTGAAGCCCAACGGCGCAGATGCCGAGAAGGTAAAGAAGGCACTCGCGCAATTGAAGTAGGCTGGAATGTGGTTTGAACGGGGCATTCAGCCCCATGCGCAGCCGGCCGTCGTGAGAAACCGACAAACACCGGCTACCGCTTCTTCACCGCGATCACATTGTCGTCCGGATTGCGATCGATGAGCTTGTCGACCGGGTCGATGCCCGCCTTGGCCGGAACCTTGTCCACGGTAATGGTGAAATCGGACTTCTGCCGATCGATTTTGTGCTTCTGCAGGTAGAGATAGTTTCCGCCGGCATCAAGCACGCCCACGTCCATCCAGTCATTCACCGGAACCGAATGCTCCTGCCCGCGGGCATCGGCGCGGAATTTTTTCGCTTCGACCGCCAGATGGACCTGATATTTGCCGTCGGGCTGCTGCACATAATTGGCGGCTACGGCACGGTCGTCATAAACCGTGATGTTTCGGAACATGTCGTCGAACAGGTATTGGTACTGCGCCGGCGTGAGCTTCTGGAAATAGCTCTCCAGATCGAGCGAGGTGGGATAGGGCGGCCCCTTGAAGGCGTACTGCTTCAGAAAGCCGCGGATCGCCTCGTTGACCTTGTCCTCTCCGATGTAGTCCTGCAGCGCATACATTACCAGTGAACCCTTGCGGTAGTGGATGTAGCCCTGATTGGGATCGACTTTGTACAGCGGATTTTCCTCGTTGCGCTCCGTCCCGCGGCCGGTGAGATAGCGGTCCAGTTCAAAGCGCAGGAAGCGTTTCATCGCTTCGGGGCCGAAGTGGTGCTTCATCACCATTAGCGCGGTGTACTGCGCCATGGTTTCGTCGATGGAAGTGGCGCCCTGGACATACGCGGAGATCACCTGGTGGGCCCACCATTGGTGACCGGTCTCGTGCGCCGTGACGTAAAACGGAAGATTGACCGCATCCGGTTTGTCACTCTGCCTGATGATGAAGCCGATGGATTCGGAGAACGGGATGGTGTTGGCGAACGACTCGGCGAAAGTGCCGTAAGCGGGAAACTCGATGATGCGCAACTGGTGGAACTGGAAGGGGCTGAAGTTCGCCGAGCAATAAGCCAGCGACTCCTTCATGCTCTGCATCATGGTGTCCAGATCGAACTCGTGCCCCGGCTGGTAATAGATTTCCAGGTTGACGTTCTGCCAGCGGTCGCGGCGCACCGCATAGCGCGCCGACTGGAACGAGTACAGGTTCAGCATGGGCGCGTCCATCCTGTAATGGAAGTAGCGGCGGCCCTCCCGCTCCCACTCTTTCTGCAGATATCCGGGGGCGATGGCGATCTGGTCGGGGCTGGTGCTGACGGTGGCGTCGAAGTTGATCCAGTCGGCATCGAAGCTGCCGCTGTTGTACTGGCGCGCGGCCACATCTTCGAGCGCGGGCAACCGCCGCACTTTCTCCAGCCCGTGCTTGTGACGGGTGCTGTCGTCGGTCAGCTCGATATTGGGGGAATAGCCGATGTAGGGTAGATAGCTGTCCGTGAGAAAGCTGCCGTTGCTGACGATGTCGGTATTCGGCTGCGAATTCTCAAAGCCCGGATTGTCGTACTGGAGCGCGAACTGAAGCTGAAGACGGGCATGGGGCGCAAGCGGTGCCGGTAGCCTGAAAAGATAAAAGCCGTGAGACGGGTCTTCGATGATCGCCGTCTGTCCGTTCGTGAACGCGAGACGGTTCACCCTGATGCGCGGACGCGGCAGCGGGAAGAGGTTCCCCGGCCAGATGGTTATCGCAACGCTATCGATGCCAGTGGTGGTCCTGTTCTCCAGCCACATATTGCCGCTGACGTTGACCGAGCGCCGGTCGGGATAGAAGTCGACCTCGGCGGTGACATCGGTGATGCGCGGCTGCGGCATCGAAAAGTACTGCGCGTACTTCTTCTCGTATTGCGCGCGCTCTTCGTCGACCTGAAAGGTGGTGCGATAGGGGTTGAGAATGTGCGTGTTGTAGAAGATGAAGCCGCCGGCGGAGAGCATCAGCACGATGCAGGCGGCTGCGCCTGCCAGTGACGCGCGGGACACTCTCTCGCGGAAGAGTTTCGCCCGGATGCGCCAGGCGCTCTCGGTGCCCCGCACCCAGAGCAGGCTGGTCACGATGGCCAGCAGCACCGCGGCAATTCCCCAATAGAGGCGAAACCAGATGAGCGGCTGCAGGAAGGGGCCGTAGCCGTTCATGTCGGAATAGGTGACCAGCGGCGTCTGGCCGAAGCGGTAAAGGTAATCCTGGAATCCCGCCGGCGGCAGCGCGATGGTGGCGATGATATACAACACCATGACGAAGTGGCCGAGATACTTGTTGTTGACCACCGTCTGCACGAACATCGCGAGTACGCACAGAATCCACAGCTGCGTCAGGCGATTGAGAAAGAGTTCGCGGAAGTAGAGGCCGAACTGGAAGTGGTAATAGCCCTGCGCGATCTGCACCACCAGCCCCGCCGCCATGATGGTGAGCACCACCAGCACCTGAACGAGCATCAGCGCCAACAGCTTGGAGCAGAAGAGCACCCAACGCTGCACCGGAAGGGCATCCACCACCTGATTGAGCTGGGCGTCACGCTCCCGCCACACCAATTCGCCGGAGTAAAAAATAATGATGGCCAGGACGAAAATCAGGAATCCTGTGCCAGCGATCAGCAGCATCTGGTGGGTGACCGGCCAGGTGCGCGCGGCACCGGGGTTCAGGATTCCCGAGGCGGCGACGATGGAGAACAGGAAGCCCGCCAGCATCAGCACCACGAAGAAGACATTCTTCGTCGTCTCCCTGAACTGGATCCAGGTGAGCGACAGCAGGTGCTCCGCGGAGGCGGCGAGGGAGAACGTTGGATGGGCGATGGGCAGCGATTGCGCTGCCGGGAGCGGCTCTTTCTCCTCGATGCCGGTGCGGCGCCGGCTGCGCTCAGCCGGGTAAGCGAAGGCGAAATTTATGTATGCGACTCCGAGGAAGATTGCGCCCACGCCCAGCCACAGCGCGCGATTCGCCAGCAGCATTCCTCCCAGCGGAATGAGCTGGGTGTTGCGCTGGAACGGCGTCCAGTAGCGTGTGACATGGTCGATGGCGGCGCCACCCAAAGGATCGCCTAAACCGGCGCGCATGCTTGTGGCCAGGCCGGCCCCACTGGCCTGGGCGACGGCGAAATAGCCGATGAGCACCAGCACGCCGGCTACGTAAACCGGCAGCATCTTCCGCGAGAGCGTGGCTAGGGCAAAGAAGATGGCCGTCAGAAACACAAGGTTCGGCAGAACATTGATGAGGTACGGCTGGAAGTATGCCGCGACCATCTGCGGGCCCAGCCGCGTTTTGTCCAGCCACGGCGTCAGCGTTCCGAGCCAGGCGCCCAGCCCGACGCTGCTGAAAATAAGAACCTGCACCGCGATGGCCGCCACAAAGCGGCCGCCCAGATAATCGAGCTTGCTTATGGGCGCGGTGTAAAAGAAGTCGGTGGAGCGGCTGTCAATGTCCTGATAGGTGGCCTGGCCGGCGATGGCGGCGGTAATGACGATGCCGAAGAAACAGATGTAGGTAATAACGGCGTTCAGGGCGTAAGGCGAGGTAATCAGCACCTTGCCGCCGGTGCCGAAGTCGACGGTCGCGCTGGCGAATGCGCCGCCCGACATCAGCGTGAACAGCATTGCCAGGAAGAAAAAGACGACGAAGTAGACCCAGGTGGAGATGCGTCGCAGGCGCTGCTGGAGATCGAAGAGGAATATGGCGGCGAGCATCGGGTTAACTGGCTCCACCCTGGAGAAAACCGCGGATGGTGGCAAAGTAGAGGTCTTCGAGATCGGGGACGATCGGCTCGAAGCCGGGCTCAGGAAGGTCGTCCTGCAGGATGTGCAGCAGCGTCCGGCCGGCGAACAGGCGCATGGAGATCACGTGGAAGCGCTGCTGGTAGTCTGCCAGCTCCGGGCGGTTGATCGCCTTTTTCCACACCCGGCCGTCAAGCTGCGCGACCAGGGCCGTGGGATCGCCGGAGGCCCTCACCCGGCCCTCATGAATGATGGCCATGTTGCGGCACAGATCGCTGACGTCGGAGACGATATGGGTTGAGAGAATGACGATGATGTTTTCGCCGATGGCGCTGAGCAGGTTATGGAAGCGCACGCGCTCCTCGGGATCGAGTCCGGCGGTGGGTTCGTCGACGATGATCAGCCGGGGATTGCCCAGCAGCGCCTGGGCAATGCCGAAGCGCTGCTTCATGCCGCCGGAGAAGCTGCCCAGCGGCTTGTTGCGATGCTCCCACAGGTTGGTCTGCCGCAACAGCGCGTGCACCACGTCGCCGCGTTCCCGGGAATTTTCGATTCCTTTGAGCGTGGCGAAATGCGACAGCAGGGTTTCCGCCGTGACCTTGGGATACAGGCCGAACTCCTGCGGCAGATACCCGAGCAGCCTGCGTACTTCATCCTTCTGCCGCAACACGTCGATGCCATCGAGCTGTCTGGGGTCCCCGGAAGACGCTGCCTTTGTGTCTTCCGGGGTGGTGAGTCGCGCGCTGCCGCTGTCGGCCTCCTGCAGCGTCGCCAGGGTGCGCATCAATGTGGACTTGCCGGCGCCATTGGGCCCGAGCAGTCCAAACATGCCTTGCGGAATGGACAGGGAGATGTCCTGCAACGCCTGTGTCCCGTTGGGATAGCGCTTGGAGAGGTTATCGATTTCGAGTTGCATGGAAGGGCCTACACATTCCTGATACGCGCAGCTCAGCGCAATAGTTCCGCATTCCTGTTCACCACCAGGGAGTCCCGGGAAGGCGGCTTGCATTTTCCAATTTACAAAACTTATGTTTTCTTAACAGAGTGACGGGTCGCCGTGTGTTTAGGTAGTAATCAGCAGAGATGTTCAGCATTATCCGATGGCAAAACGCGGGGGCCATGATTGCTGGCCTGATTCTCGGCACAGCGGTCATTCTGGTTCCGCAGAAATGTCCGGGGCAACAGGCTGAGGCCTCGCAGCAGGCCAACGCGCCCAAAAGGACACGCGTCGTCGGAGTCATCAAATCGATCAATGGAAATGCGATAACCCTTGCCACGGACGCCGGTTCGGAGGTGAACATCAACATTCAGCCGACGACGAAGCTGGTGCGGGCCGAACCGGGCCAGAGCGACCTGAAGACCGCCGCAGCCATTCAGCTTAACGACATTCAGGTGGGTGACCGGATGCTGGCCGGGGGAACAGCGTCCGAAGACGGCAAGGCGCTGGCCGCGACCTCCGCGGTGGTGATGAAGAAGGCCGACGTCGCCGAGAAGCAGGAGCGCGAGCGCGAGGAGTGGCAGAGGCAGGGAGCCGCCGGCGTAGTCAAAGCGATTGACGCGGGCAGCGGAACGATAACACTCGCCACCGGAACCATGGGCGCGAGCACGCTGGCGGTGCACGTCTCGAAGGATACAATCATCCGCCGCTATGCGCCCGATTCGGTCAGGTTTGACGATGCCCGGCCAGGCACGCTGGAACAGATCAGGCCTCGCGACCAGCTTCGCGCCCGCGGAACGAGGAGCGAGGACGGCAGGGAGATGGCTGCAGCGGAGATCGTCTCCGGAACCTTCCGCAGCATTGCGGGGGCGCTGATTTCCGCTGACGCCACCAATAACACGATTACAGTAACCGATCTGGCGAACAAGAGGCCGGTGACGCTGAAAGTGGCTGCCGATTCGCAGATGCACCAGTTGCCGGCGATGTTCGCGCAGCGAATTGCCATGCGGCTGAAGGGCGCTGCGGCGGCACCGGGCGCGCCGGGGGAAGCGGCCCGGGCGGGAGGAGCGCAGGCCCAGGGTGGCAGCGGGGCCGGCGGAGGACCGCGGCCGGGCGGTCAGGCGGATTTTCAGCAGATGCTGAACCGGATGCCCGCCGTGCAGGTCAGCCAGTTACAGAAAGGCGATGCCCTGATGATCGTGGCGACCGAGGGCACGGCTGAGTCTCCCTCGCAGGTCATCATTCTGCTCAGCGGGGTCGAGCCCATTCTGACCGCCACGTCGCCCAGCGTGGCCAGCACCATTCTGTCGCCCTGGAATCTTTCTACCGGAGCAAATGCTGGAACGGGGGATACGCCGTAGCGGAATACACATAACGGCAACCGCCCCGTCTCTAAAAAGGTCCGATACCGCAATGCGTTGGTGCGCCATCTTTTTTCTGCTGCTTTCGGCGACACTGTCCGCGCAAACTTCATCGGGAACGCTGCACGGACGCGTCACCGATCCCTCCGGGGCGGTGGTTCCCCAGGCAAAGGTGACGGCCACCGGGCCGGGCGGCAAATCTGTCGATGCGCTCACCAGCCACGAAGGCATCTTTGAGTTCAGGGGACTTGCTCCCGGCTCCTACAACGTGACCGCCGTCGCGAAGGGCTTCGCGGTGGACAACGAAGCCGATGTGAAGGTGGCTGCCGGCCAGGTACAGGAGCTCGACATTGCGTTGCAGATTGCCGTCGAAAAGCAGCACGTGGAGGTGCAGGAGGAAGCGCCGACCATCAGCGTGAGTCCGGAAAACAGCGCCAGCACGCTGGTGCTCAAGGGCAAGGATTTGGACGCTCTGTCGGACGATCCTGACGAGCTGGCGTCGGAGCTGCAGGCGCTGGCGGGGCCTTCGGCGGGACCGAACGGCGGGCAGATCTACGTGGACGGCTTTACCGCCGGGCAGTTGCCGCCCAAGTCGGCAATCCGCGAGATCCGCATCAACCAGAATCCCTTTTCCGCCGAGTACGACAAGCTGGGATACGGACGGATCGAAATCTTCACCAAGCCCGGGACCGACCAGTACCACGGGCAATTCATGATGAACGGCAATTCCTCGGCCTTCAACTCGCTGAATCCCTTCATCACCGAGACGCCCGGGTATTATTCCGAGATCTTCAACGGAAACGTCAGCGGCCCGCTGGGCAAGAAGGCTTCATTCTTCCTTACCGCGCAGCAGCGCGACATCGACAACGTAAGCGTGATCGTGGCGCAGGTGCTGGGCCCGGGCAACGTGCCCATGCCTTTTAACGCGACGGTGCCCAGCCCGTCAAAGCGGCTCAACATCAGCCCGCGGCTCGATTTCCAGCTCTCACCCTCC
>DATJAI010000146.1:0-13286 GCA_035516415.1 Binatia bacterium
GCGCCTTCCAGGTAGGTGTTGTGGTCGAGGTTGTAGAACCGCTTGACAAGGAAGTTGTCGACCTTGTGCACGTTTTCATTCAGCCTGGTGCGCGCATGCAGGAATCGCCGCGCTATGTCGCTCCTGGCCGCGACCTGCTCCTCCGAAAAGATGTAGCTGGGCTCCACGCGTTGCATCATGCAGCAAGCGTAACAAAGAACGAAAGGCCCAGCCCACCCTCCAGCCGGCAATCGCGCCCGTGCCGCCGGCCGGCAGCGGGAGGAGGTGTCCTGACTGCCTCCCCACATGCAGCCGGCAGCGAGGCGCCCGGTTTGGGTGCGTGGTTCCGGCCTGAAAGCAGGATGGCCACAGATCCCCCTGGCGCGGCAATGTTCGTTGCAGGAACTTACTACTAGGACTGGTAGTAACTCTCTGGCCCAGTTAGCCTTTCGCCCTTATGAAAGACTTCCTCAGGGTGGCACAGCTAACGCTCTATGCGCTATTGTCATGCTCCACTCTCCTGATCGCTCAGACTGATCTTGGTAGTATCAGCGGACACGTTCGGGACCAGCAGAGCCATGCCGTAAGCGGAGCATGGGTCAGGCTCCGCAATCCCGACACGAACTTTGATCGCACGGTCCAGACCGACAGCTCCGGCAACTACTCATTCATCGGCATCCCGCTCACGGGCCAGTACGTTCTGACTGTGAATGCGCCGCAATTCACGCCAGCCGAGCAGAAGGACATCCTGCTGCGGGCGCAGGGAACCGCGGTATTCGATTTCACGCTCGCCGTATCGGGCATGAACACGCAGGTGAATGTCTATGGCACGACGGGAACCGTGCCCGTGGAATCGAACCAGGTTTCGACACGCCTGAGCCAGGAGAAGATCGAAGATACTCCGGTCGTGGAGCGCAAGATCACGACCTTGCCGCTGCTGAACTCCTCGGTGCGTCCGTCGCAGACCACCGGCGACCTGTTCCTGAATGAAACCCTGTTCGTCATTAACGGAACCGGACGCCGCCAGACCACCTACGAGCTCGACAACACGACGGCCAATGACATGTGGGGCCGTCAGTCCGCCATTGCCGGCCTGCCATTTTCGGCGGTGCAGGAGTTCACGATATACACCAATGCCAGTTCCGCGGAGTGGGGCTGGAACGCGGGCACTGCGGTGAATATTGTCACCCGCTCGGGATCGAACGACTGGCATGGAGACTTTGTCGGCATGGGCAGTCCCGAGTTTTCCAACGCCAGCATTCCGCTCGCCGTCAAGCCGGCGCAGGAGACCTACGCGCAGGGCAGCGGAATGCTCTCCGGGCCCATCGTGAAGGACAAGACCTATTTCATGGTGTCCGGCCAGTACACCAACCAGAACCGGCCCGCGGTCATCACTTCGCCCCTGGAGAACGGCACCCTGTACAACGGGACCTTCAGCCAGACGCTATTTCTGGCCCGGCTCGATCAGCAGTTAAGCGAGAATAACCGGCTCACGTTGCGCGCCAATTTCGACCGCTTCAGCGATACCAATCCACAGGACGCCGTCAGCGGTGTCACTCTTCCCACTGCGGCGCGCGTCTTCACCCGCAATACCTATCAGGCGGCGATCACCGACACGGCGGTGATCAACAGCAATACCCTGAACGATGCCCGTTTCGAGTTCCTGCTGGGCGATCCCATCACGCAGTTCGTTCCCGTCACTCCTGGTCCCCAGCTGTTCGTCTCCGGCTTTTACACCTACGGCGAGTCGCGGATGGGTGATCTGGCGAATCACCAGTATGAATACGCCGACACACTCAGCCTCAGTCGCGGCCGGCATCAGCTGAAGTTCGGCTTCGATGTCATCAATTCTTCCTCCGGAGGTTTCGGACAGGAGTTCGGCAGCGGCTACCTTGACGGCCGCTTCCAGATCAACGCGGCTTACAAACTGATTCCGATAACGACCCTGCTGAACTTCAACCCGGGATTGCCGCCACCCGGCTCGCCGCCGGGATCCCCGCCCATCGCCAGCAGCTTCACGCAATCGTTCGGCAACCAGAGTTACAACATTCGCGATACGCTGTACGGCGCCTTTGCGCAGGACAACTGGAGGATTCTTCCCAACCTGACGCTCAATCTCGGCTTGCGCTGGGACGGGGAGACATTCACCAACCAACACGCCCTGTTTGCGCCGCGGGTCGGGTTGGCATGGAAGTTGCCGAACAGCGACACGGTCATCCGCGCGGGATATGGCATTTACTACTCGGAGGAGCGGACCGATCTTTTTGCCGGCGCCGCGATCGGCGGTCCCCTGGGCGCCTTCACATACACCGCCGCGCCTGGCGGCCTGGGATTTCCCACCAGCTTTGCGCCTATCCCGGCCTTCCCGCCGGGCGCGATACTGCCGGCACGCGACATTACGATACTGCCCGGGCAGTGCAACTTTCTGAACCAGTTTCTCCCCGTGAGCCGGCTTCACTTCTGCGACAACAACCTCCAGAATCCCTACACGCAGCAGTGGAACCTCGGCTTCGAGCATGATCTGGGCTCGGGATGGCTGCTCTCGCTCGACTACATCGGCTCGCACACCATTCACATCGAGCAGCCCGTGGATCTGAACGCCCCGGCCCCCTTCATCCGCACCCGGCCGGGTCAGACGCGGTCCGTTGCCGCGGCCAATGCGACCCGGCCCATCGTGCCGGTACCCGGCGGCTTCCGTCAGGTCTTGCAGTACATCAACGCCGGCTCAGCGTGGTATGACGGACTTCAGGTCGGGATCCGGAAACAGCTTTCGCGGCGTTTGTCCGCGTTGCTCACTTACACCTGGTCGCACGACATCAACACCGTCGAGTGGGACGGTACGGGCCAGAACCCGAATGACTATGGCTGCCTGGTGGCCTGCGAGAAGGCGACCAGCCTGCTGAACCAGACAAATCGCGTCTCCGCCAGCGCCACGTACCAGTTGCCCTTGGGCTTCATGATTTCGGGCTGGGTGCAGGCGGCCTCGGGCTTCCCGTTCAACGTTACAACCGGCGTGGACAACAATGGCGACGGTAACACCTCAGACCGGCCAGTCATCGACGGTGTGGTGATACCGCGCAATGCTGGTCAGGCGCCGGCGACCTCGGATGTCGATCTGGCGCTGCAGAAGTCATTTCACATCACCGAACGTTCCCGGGTGATCCTGCGCGCCGAATCGTTCAACACCTTCAATCACCTCAACCTTTTCAGCCTGAATGGGGTGTTCGGCAACGGAACCAACCCTGTGGCGACCTTCGGAATGCCGGTCGGCGGCTTGGCCAATGTCGGCTCTCCACGGCTGATGCAGTTCATGGCGCGGATCGTGTTTTAGCCTCGTCGCTGTCCCACGGAGGCGCCCTTCGGCTGCCTAGGGCGCCTCCGGGCACGGAGTTCTTTTCGAATCGCTCCATGTCCGCAACGCCTCTGTGCTGACGTTCTGTTGTGGCTAAACTGTTTAGTTATTACCGTGATCGGGTAGAGCGGGCCTTCAGGCCTGCGTTCCGGTTGCTCTTTGGAGATTCGAGTCGGCTTCAGCCGACGGCAGAGGGCCGCCCGCTAAAGTGGGCTTACTTACAGGTGTGGCCGCCGTAACGCGGCGCTAAAGCGCCGCACTACCCGCCCTCTCGGACTACAGTAATTGCTAAACCGCCCTGGCTGGCCGGATCCGCGTCATCTGACAATGAAGTTGCGCGCATTGCTCTCCCTGGCTCTCCTTCTGTGCTCCTCTGCCGCTCTGGCGCAGTCCGCGGCGGCGCGGGGAACCATCGGCGGAACCGTCACCGATCCCCTGGGCAATGCCGTTGCCGGGGCACAGGTCACCATCCGCAGCGCCGACTTCACTTCCACCCGTACCGTGGCCACGTCAGACACGGGAACTTTTACCGCTCCGCTGCTGAACCCGGGCGTGTACACGGTCGAGGTGCGGGCCCCGGGGTTCCGCCTGAAAAAGCCGGTGCGCCTGACGCTGGCGATCGGCAGCAGCGTGCAACTGGCGATACAGTTGGGGGTTGCCGGCACATCGGAGAACGTGACCGTCGCCGGGCATGGACCGACAGCGGAGGGCAACACGTTGCCGCCCGCGATTAACAAACAGGCGCCGCAGGTGAGCAACACGATTGCCGGCCTCACCGTTACCTACCTGCCGAACCGCGACCGCGACTTCACCCACTTCGCGCAACTGGCAGCCGGCGTGGACCCTTCGCCGAACTATTTCGGGCTCATCTTCGATGGGCAGAGGCCCATAAACTTCAGCGCCGCTGTCGATGGCTTTGACTTCACGGATCCGCTGAATGGCGGCCAGCGCGGATCGGGCGATGCTTCCCTTTTCTTTCCCCAGACCGTGGTGCGTGAGTTTCAGGTGGTGCATGCCGGCGCCACCGCGGAAGTGGGCGGGACCAACGCCGGCTTCGTGAACATACTCACCAAAGAAGGCAGTAACAAATACCACGGCGAGGCCTTCTACATCGGGCGGCCGTCGTGGACCGCCGCCGACGCGTTCGGCCATTCGCTCGACAATGCCCAGAATGAATTCGGCGGATCGGTCGGTGGTCCCATCAGGAAGGACAAGGCGTTCTTCTATGTGGGCGCCGAGCAGGACTACCTCAACATTCCTTACTGGACCCAGTTCGAGCCGCAGCCACCGGGCACTACGCTTCCTCCCGCACTGGCCAATCTACAACGGCAAATCGTCGGCCACAGCGATCCAACTTCCGTTTTCGCGCGCGCGGACGTTCTGCTGGATAGGGCCAACACGCTGAACCTGCAATTCAACTTCAATCGCGTGAATGCAACGAACCTGGACGGCGGCTCGACACGCAGCATCGCGCCGCTCGACAACGCTGCATCGCTGACCGGCAACAGCTACTGGGTTCGCGGCAACCTGACGACTGTCTTCGGGGCCGACAGGGTGAATCAGTTTCTCGCGCAGTGGGCGCAGGACCGGCGTCATCTGGCGCCCACGTCCAACACCCCGGAAATGGTGATCAACGGTTTTGGCGTGCTCGGCGGTAACGCGCTGGCGAACGAGTCGTGGACATCCGATATAAACCGCTATAACGACGATTACGCCATCACGCGCGGCGGAAGGCTGCTGCATCTGGGCGTGGACTTCAGCTACAATCCCGCGAACCTGCGGCACGAGGCCAATCTCAACGGGCGCTTCGACTTCGATTCGCTGGCGGACTTTCTCGCCGGCGATGTGCGCCGCTATCAGCAGACGTTTTATACCGGCAACCCCTGGTATAGCGGCGCGGTGAAGGAACTGGGGTTCTATATCGACGCCAGGCTGCCCGTCGCGAAAGCTCTGACCATTACCGCGGGACTGCGGTGGGACGGTCAGTGGAACCCGCAACCCTCGCGTCCCAATCCGGCCATCAGCCAGACTGTGTCAATCCCCAACGATCTCAGCCAATGGCAGCCGCGACTGGGCATCGCCTGGAATCCGGCTTCGAATACGGTCGTGCGGCTGTCAGCGGGGCTGTACGATGCGCCGACGCCGGCCAATGTCTTCCAGCGCATGTTCACCGATAACGCGCTCAACACCGTGGTGGCCGACAGCTACTTCGACCCCCAGATTCTCCCGCTGGTCACCTCCGGCGGATATCACTCGCTCGCGGCCCCTCCGCCGGGTCTGACTACGCCGGCCGCGCTGGTGGTGGGCATCGCCCCCGGCTTCCGCAATCCGCGCTCCTTCCAGGTCGCCGGCGCCATCGAGCAGCAGTTGACGCCGCGGATCTCCCTGACGGCCGGGTATGTTCACGACAGCACCTGGGACCTGCAACTGCTGCTGAACGAAAATCTGTTTCCCCCTACCTACGACGCCAACGGACTGCCCGTATTTCCGCCCGCTCGGCCCGATCCGGCAGTGGGACAACTGCTCATCAACCAGTCCTCCGCGCACGCCACTTACGACGGCATGCTGCTGACCGCGAATTTTCAGCTCCCGCATCGTTCCCAGCTCTCAGCCAACTACACCCTGGCGCGCGCGCGCGATGATGACTCCAGCTACGGACCTTTTTCGCCCGTCACGCCGCTAAACCCCTTCAATCTGGCAGCCGAAAACGCATACTCCAATTTCGACGTTCGCAACAGCTTCAATGTCAGCGCCATCACCAACCTGCCGCTCGGCTTCAAGTTCAATCCCATCCTGGTGGCGCGCTCCCCTCTGCCATACAGGCCTGCCACAGGATTCGACAGTCAGGGCGACGCCAATGACTGGAACGATCGCGCCATCATCAACGGCCGAGTCGCGCAGAGAAATAGCCTGCGGCAACCATCATTCTTCAACCTCGACGTTCGCTTCGTGAAAGACATCACATTGCGCGGCGAAGGCCACCACCTCGACCTGTTCCTCGACATCTTCAACGTCACGAACTTCTCCAACCGTAACTTCGGGCCGGACGAGATCAGCGTTTTCGGCACGACCACAGCGCCCATCTTCAGTGCGGGCCAAGCGCTATTTGCGCCGGACACCAATCACTTCGGCAGCGCCCGTCAGGTGCAGCTCACAGCAAGGATTACAGCCTTCTGACTTACATGAGCGGTGTTTGGGCGTTGTTGCCGCTTTCTGCTGGACTGGGACTGGATCCCATCGCCTCGCGCTCCCGTCAGCGCGACTACGATTTTGGGTTGCTGGGCTGGTGACCGGCAGGAAATCCTGGTGGCGGCGGCTGGACTCGAACCAGCGACCTACGGATTATGAGACCGTCGCTCTAACCACCTGAGCTACACCGCCACACGTAGCATGCGGAACTGGCCACTTCTGCCTCCGGCAGAGGAGCTGCCCGGGCCGAAGTTCTGTTCCGCTATGTCGAAAGAAAAGGCCGAACGTGGGAGCGTTCAGCCCACTTCCGATTCTAGAGTTGACCCTCCAGGCTGTCAAACAACCGGCGGGCGAATCGCCCGGCCATCAGCTTCTGGCATGAGGACCGGGGCAGCTCGCGTTGCCGATACAATCGGATGCGGGCATGCTCCTCTATTACATCACCGATCGCCGGTCATTGGCGGGAACCGACTCGGCACAGCGCGCCGCCCTGCTGCGCAAAATGGGAGAGGCGGCGCGTGCCGGCGTCGACCTGATTCAGCTTCGCGAGAAGGACCTGCTTGCGCGCGATCTGGAACGCCTGGCCCGTGAGGCGTTGCGGGCGGTACGCGAAAATTCGCCGCACACGAGGCTGCTTGTCAATGGACGCACGGACATCGCTCTTGCCTGTGGCGCCGACGGGGTGCATCTGCCAGGCGGCGAACTACCGCCGTCGGCCATCCGCTCATTGTGGGCGAAAAGCACAGGCCGCGAGCCGCTGATCGGGGTGTCCGCTCACGCCGGCGCCGACGTTGCCGCCGCAAAAGCCGAAGGCGCCAACTTCGCCGCGCTTGCCCCCATTTTCGGCAAGGCCGGGACGCCGGTTCCGCCGATTGGGCTAGATCCACTGCATGAATGCTGCACCGGGCTGCCAGTGCCGGAGAATGTGCGGGCGCTTTACTCTGGCACATTTGCCGTGCTGGCACTCGGTGGAGTGAATCTGGAGAATGCTGCGAGCTGTATCGAGGCGGGCGCGGCCGGTGTCGCAGGCATTCGGCTGTTTCAGACCGGGGACGTCTTCCAGACAGTGCGGCGGTTGCGCGAACTGGCGCGCAGCATCGCGGCTACGGCGGGTCCGCCGGCAGCGAGGCCGGAGAAAAGCCCCCGCAGCCGGTAGCTTCGCATCAGTGCGCCGCGGCAAGTTCGGCCGGTCCGATGAGGGCAACTCCCTCAGCAATGACCATCTCCTGCTGTACCCGCGTGTGAGATTTCGCTGCCGTCCGGCAGGTTGGTAGGCATGGACGGTGCGGCATGATCGCGGCCGGTGTGCGTAGCAGAGAAACCGCGCTGACGCGCTGTCGCTGCATCCTGCGGCCTGCTTGCTTTTTGCCGGACCTCTGCTACGCTCAACTACTAATCGAGCTTTTGCCGCCGGTCCCCATTTCGGACAGGGCGGCAGGATTCGGGGGCGAGGTGATTTCATTCGACCAGGTGACGTACCCGGCCGCGTCGCATGCCCTGCCGTTGCGCACGATCATGGGCGAGTACCGCGCCCGCCGCGCCGATGACCTTGCTGCGGCTGTCACCAGGCACATCCTGCACCTCGACGCCGCACCCGCTGACTTGCAACCTGTCTGGACGGCCATCGACAAGGCCCTTTCCGATTCCGAAGAGGCTTACGCCTCGCTCGTGGCGATGAAAGAGGTGCTCTCCACCATACGGCGGGAATCCGGAGAGTCCGACGAGGACTTTCGCCGGCGCATGGCGACCGGATACCAGGAAACTCTGAAGGCCGAGAAACAATGCCAGGATTGCGATCGTCCGCTGAAGCAGATTCTGCACCAGATGCAGGCTACCGCCGTTTGCCTCTCCGGCGGAGGCATTCGCAGCGCCAGCTTCTCCCTCGGCGCGCTCGAGGGGCTGGCCCGCTTCAGCCGCCCATCGCAATGGAGGTGCGGCCACAAAACGGTGATGGACTCGCTGGATTACCTGTCCACGGTCTCCGGCGGAGGCTATATAGGAAGCTGGCTGATGGCCTGGGCACAGCGCAGCCGCTACCGCGATGCCGTCAGCCAGCTGGCCGCCTCGGCGCCCACCTCCGGCGATCCGGAGCCGGAGCCCATCCGCCATCTGCGCGAATACACCAGCTATCTCACCCCGAAATACGGCTTCACGCTGGACACGCTGACCCTGGGCGCCATCGTGGGCCGCAACATGATCCTGAACTGGCTGACGCTGGTGCCAGTGGTCATTTGTCTGCTCTGCCTGCCTGAATTCCTGTGGATCGTATCGTACGGGCTGCCCTTTGCCGGCCAATACAACACCGGCTGGTATCGACCGGTCATGCTGCTGGCGGTGGGCTGTGTGACCATTGCCTCGGTATTCGCGGCCGTGCGGATGAACTGGCCCCCTTGCACCTCCCGCTTCAAGGACCCGCGGAAACAGGTCGGCACCTCGCTGGAGTTCTGGCTCTTCGCCGTACCGCTGATTGCCGGCACATGGCTGCTGGGCGAGGCCTGGGCGTGGGCGGCAATCAACCGCATCTTCACCGCAACCAGCGGATTTGACGAGATCATTCCCCTTGCCCGGTGGCTGTTCGTCTTCGCGCTGCTGCCACCGCTCTCCATTTCGCTGGTGCGCCTGCGGATGCTCATCGGCAGCGAGGGCAGGACGCATCCCACCGCCTTCCACGAACACGATGGCAGCGGCCGGATCGCCTGGCGCCGGGTCATATGGTCGCTGATCGCGCCCGCGCTCGCGGCGGCGCTGGCCTCGCTTCTGCTCTCGGCGGCTGCTTTCTACCTCAGCAAGCGCCTGATCGTGGCCCGGGCCGATCATTTTCAGGTGACGCGCTGGTTTGTGCTGCTGGTGGTACCGCTGGTGTGGGTGGTGCTGACCCTCGCCTCCAGCCTGCTCTCCGGGCTGCTCAGCAATATCGAGCGCGAAGACGAGCGCGAGTGGTGGGGGCGCGCCGGAGGGCTGCTCTTTGCCTGCGTGCTGACATGGCTGGCGTTCAATGGGGTGGCGTATTTTGCCGCCCAGACACTGAAGTTCCTGGATGCCTCACTGCTGGCCGCAATCGGCCTGGGCGCAGGCTCGGTGGGAAGTCTGGCGGGGCTGAGCGCCGCTACCGCCTCCGGCCTGAAGCGGGTGAAGCTGGAGCAGCTCAGCAAGTGGCAGCAGTGGCTCTCCCGCCACGATCTGGTCGCCCCGGTGGCCTCGGGCATCGCCCTGGTCTGCATCGCCTTTGCCCTGGCGGCGCTGACCAGCGGTCTGCGGCACAGTCTCTATATGCTGCTACGCGCTCAGCTGCGTTCCCCTGCCGATTCCTCTTTCCAGCACTTCCTTGCGGCGCGTCTGGGCCTGCATGTCGGGCCCGTGCTGCCGGTGCTGGACCGTCTCAAGGTGGACGCCATCGCCACGGCCGCGATCTTTGTCGCAGCCGCCGTGCTGGCCATCCTCGGCAACCTGTTCATCAACGTCAACACCTTCTCGCTGCATGGCATGTACCGCATGCGGCTGACGCGGGCCTACCTCGGCGCCTCCAACTTCGCCCGTCACCCGGATGCTTTCACCAACTTCGATCCCGAGGACAATCTCTACGAGCTTCTGCTGCCCTGCGCTCCGGATGCGCCCCTGCACGTAATCAATACGGCGCTGAATGTCGTCGCCACCAGAAATCTGGCCTGGCAGCAGCGCAAGGCGGAATCCTTTACTTTCAGTCCCGTAAGTTGCGGCAGCTGGAGGCTGGGGTATGTTCCAACCGCCGTGTACGGCGGCAGCCGGGGCGTGCGTGTGGGTACGGCGATGGCGATCAGCGGCGCGGCGGTGAATCCCAACATGGGTTACAACTCGTCGCCGCTGGTGACCCTGCTCATGACGTTTTTCAACACCCGCCTCGGATGGTGGCTCCCCAATCCCCTGTGGCCGTCATTGCGGAACTGGAATCCGGAGAGCGAACGCGCGCAGGCGTTCCTGCGCAAGAATGGGCCCACGCTGGCGCTGATGCCGCTGCTGGACGAGGCTTTGGGCAGGACCGATGACACCTATCAGTGGGTCGAGCTCTCCGATGGCGGACACTTCGAAAATCTCGGCCTTTATGAGATGGTGCTGCGCCGCTGCCACTCGATTGTGGTGGTGGACGCCGATGCCGATCCCGACCTCCAGTTTGAGGACCTCGGCAACGCCATCCGCAAGATCGAGATTGACCTCGGCATCCCCATCACCTTCCCGGGATACGAGGACGGTGTACCCATGAAGAAGGGAGTCGCGGCTGGCAACCTGTACTGCCTGGAAGGGGAGATCGGCTATGACTGCGTGGACGCAGGCGCGCCCAGGGGTACGCTGATCATCATCAAGCCGGTGCTCAATGGAACGGAACCGCCCGACATTCTGGCCTACCATGCCAGTCACGCCACTTTTCCGCATGAAAGCACAGCCAACCAGTTTTTCAATGAGGCGCAGTTTGAGAGCTACCGCCACCTGGGCTCGTGGATAGTGCAGGCCATCTCGGATGCACGGGATGCGACTGCGGCCAACGATCTCGACATGAAGGCCTTCCTCGCCTGCGTGGAGGCATATCGTGGGGGAGGAAAAGCTGCCGCCCCGCCGCCCACCAAAAAGCACAGAATCGCTCTGGAGTGGGGATCGGATTAGCCGTTTTACGCCGGCCGCAGCCGGGTCAAACCCGCCTTCGGACCGGCACCATGGCCGCGGCCATGCTCTCCGCCATCATTGCAGCCGAGCAGGCAGGTGAATCCTCGGCGCCTTCCAGGCATCCCAGTCGTTGTGACCTTCAACCCCGATCAGATTGCCGCTATGCTGGCCGGCACCAGCTTCGCTGCCGGACTGAATGTCTATGCCACGCTCGCGACCCTGGGATTGCTGTCGCGCGGCGGCGTCATCGCCCTGCCTGCAGGCCTGGATGCCCTGCGTTCCTGGTGGATCATAGCGGTCTGCCTGGCGCTCTTCGTCCTCGAGTTCTTCGCCGACAAGATACCGGCCTTCGATCTCATCTGGAATGCGTTGCACACCTTCGTTCGCATACCCATCGCCGCCGTGCTGGCCTGGGTTGCCACCGCGCATCTCTCGCCGGGGATGCAGCTGGGTTCCGCGGCGCTGGCGGCGCTGATTGCTTTCGCCGCGCACGGCGGCAAGACGGCACTGCGGGCTGCGGTGACGCCCTCGCCCGAACCGTTCTCGAATATGGCGCTCAGCTTTGGAGAAGACGCCGGAGCCATTGCTCTGACGTGGATAGCGGTGCAGCATCCCTACGCCGCAGCGGTCGTGGTGCTTATATTGCTGATCGCTGTGCTGCTGGTGATGCGCTGGGTCCTGCGCGCCCTGCGGGGATTGTTCGCCCGCGCGCGAATGGCGCTGGCGGGCTAAGGCCGCTACTGGTGTCCTGAATCATCAATTTGCCGGTTGTCAGTTTCCCGCAAAGAATTCCCACATGTCGGGTGCGGTAGAGGACGCTCCGGGAAAGATGCTGACCCCGGCCAACTGGAGCATGAAGCGCAGCGTGCTCGGATGCTGGTACAGGGTCAAAGGAATGTACGAGCCCGCCGGCGGATATCCGAGGTTGACGTCCGGACCGACCGCTACCCATACCACGTGCCCGCCGCCGTACTGTCCATCGCTCTCCTCCGATTCGTCGAAGGTGATGATCAGCAGCCCGCCGCCCGAGGTATTGAAGTCGGGACTGGCGAGCAGGGGAGCGATATTGGCCTGCAGCCAGGCGTCGGCCTGCGCCAGCGTGCCGTCATGCGCGTCGTGCAGAAGATTGGGCACGATGAAGCCGTAGTTCGGCAGAGTGTGGTTGGCAATGTCGGTGGCCAGTTGCGTGAACGGCACCAGATTCTGCTGCTGGTCGGGATCGTTGCGCACATCGGAAAAGTAGGAGCAGGGATTGTGATGTTCGGAATACTCGCCCTGGTCGCCGCCATCGTATCCCTGATAGGGCAGCGAGTCGGAATACTCTTTCCAGGTCTTGCCGGCGGCAATCAGCTCGCGGACCACGTTGTCCACGGAAACGGTCCCGCTATAGCCATCGTCGTTAGTGATGATCTGGCCGGTAGTCAGCATGAAATAGTTGCCAATGGAGGGATGGGTATTGGCGTAATACGCTTCCGCGACCGAATAGCTTTGCGCCAGGCTGTTCAGGTAAGGCATGGCCGGATTGCCGATCACGTCGCTGTAGCTGTGGTTTTCCTCCATCACGATGAAGACATGGTCCACGTGCCGGCTGGGTGGAGGGGCGGCAGAGCTCGCGGGGGTCGACGCGGTGGAAACCTGCTGAGCTTGCGCCGCCACCACGGTAGCTGTTGGAAAACACAGAGCGATCACCAGAATCAGGAGCAGGGATCTGCGAAGCATACGTCATCTCCTCACTGAAGATCGCCCCTGTCTGCTGATTGTGCCGAACGCCGATCCAACCCTCACCGCTGACGGTACGCCCGATTCACCCCAACCAGCGCAAGATCGGCGCTGGTCCGGGGCCCCCGGGCGCGAGTGTCGTGGCGCCGGCCCGGTTGAGATTGCGCTATGTTACCCTTCGCGGAGCGCGCCGAGAACCAAATTCTTCGCCTATAACCCGCCGCTTCAGGTCCTTCCCGCTATGCGTGTTCCCTTTTGGTCAGGAAGGGAACAGCAGGTCCCTCCACTCGCCCGCGCCTGTTCATGGAACACGCGGCCTCGGTCGGGATGACACATCATAGAGAGCGCCAAGGGCCAGGGGCCAGGGGCTAGGGCTAGGGCTCGGGCTAGGAGCTAAGAGCCGAGAGCCAAT
>DATJAI010000147.1:0-36170 GCA_035516415.1 Binatia bacterium
TGGCGCGCGCCAGCGATGCAGACCAGCACCGTCTGGCGGAGTACGGGCGCAATCTGGGCATGGCCTTTCAGATCGTGGATGACGTGCTCGATCTCACCGCTTCCGAAGAAGTTCTTGGCAAACCGGTGGCCAGCGATCTGCGCGAAGGCAAAGCCACCATGGCGGTGCTGCACGCGCTGCAACATTGCTCCGCCGGCGAGCGGGGCGTCATTGAATCGGTGCTCAGCAACGGCGGCTTCAACGGTATTGCTCCCGCGGACATCGTCGCAATTCTCAACCGCCACGGCTCGATCGATGCCGCCCACGCTCGCGCGGTTGAGTTTTCGAACCGAGCGCGCGAAGCCATCTGCACCTTCCCCGACTCCGAGATCAAACGCGTGCTGCTCTGGGTGCCGGAGTTTGTGGTACAGCGGGAGAGCTGAAGGCCGCCGCTATTCGCGTTCGCTTTTCTCTGTTCGCTCCGATCATCGTAAGATCCACCCTCCTGAAATGTTTAAAAACGAGAGACTCAGGGCGGGCGAATGGCGACAGGCGAATAGCGAAAGCGGACCGCGTCCGTGATGTGGTTTAGACTTCTGCCATGGCCACTCCGCAGGAAGTCGAAATCAAGTTCCTTGTCCCCGACCTGAAGGCGCTGGAAGGGAAGCTACGGGAGCACGGCTTCCATTGCGAGACGCCCTCGACGCACGAAGTCAACACGCTCTACGATTTACCCGGACAAAAGCTGCGGTGGAAGGGCGAACTGTTGCGTCTGCGCTGCTATGGCGACAGGTGGAAACTTACTCATAAGGCCAAAGGCAAAGCCGGGCGCCACAAATCGCGGGGCGAACTGGAGACAGAAGTCTCCGACGGCAGGGCAATGGGTGCGCTGCTGCAGGCACTCGGGTTTTCCCCCTCATTTGTGTATGAGAAGTTCCGCTCGGAGTGGAGCGACGGAGAAGGCAACATCGTCCTCGATCGCACCCCCATCGGCGACATTGCCGAGATCGAAGGCAAGCCGCGCTGGATCGATCGCACGGCCCGCGCCATCGGAATCGGTTCCCGGCAATACATCACGAAATCCTATGCCGAACTTTTCTTCGAGTGGAAACGTAGAACAGGCTGTAAGGCAGAGAACATGACGTTCCGCGACTGCGAGAAATGCAGCAAGACTGGGAGCTCGGGGAAGAACTCCACGCAAGTTCGCCGGCGCTCGCGGCCGCGCGTGTCGAGCTCGCGTAGTCGTTAAGTTCCGCGGAAGCCTGCGCCGGCTCCGGGGTTTAGACCTCGCCGGGCCTGAACCGGAGCCGGAGGCAGTGGATAGTGAATAGTGGATCGTGAATCGCGGGCGCTTTTAAGGGCGCCGATCACCAATGCATTACTTTTACCCTACCCATCCTCTATTCACTATTTTTTATCCTCTCCAGCACCGCCCCCGCGATCAGTGGTAATCCGACCGTCGCGTCCAGCAACACTTCGGCGAAGCGGCCGCCCTGCTCGGGAGGAACGAACTTGCCCCACGACACCGATTCGCTGTAGGTGCAGCCCGACAGGCCGCCCCAATTCACCGGCTCGGGACAGATACGCACGCCATAATGAAATCGTTTGAGCGGCAGGTCCTCGCCGCCGCGCCGATGGCGCAGCTCGATAAATGGCCCGAACTGCTGTGCCCAGTTGCGCGGCACGCCGCCGCCGATGGTGAAAAGTCCCAGCCGCTCCTGCTTCAGCAGTGTTGCAGCGTAGTACTCCAGGTCTTCGAAGGGATCGAAGTGCAGTTCAGGAGTGCTTTTCCTGCGCCGCTCGCGGTTGTGCAGGGCAACATCCAAACCGATTTCGGAATCGCTGAAGGCGGGCACGAACACCGGCACGTTCTTCTCGAACGCCGACTTCAGGATGCCGCGTCCCTCAACGTGCCCGCTCAGGTAGCGGCCGATTTCGCGGTTCAGCTTGTGCGAGCTCAGCACCTCCTCGCGGTCCCACGCTTTTAGAATACGGGCGACAATCGTCTCGACGAAATCGAGGTTGGTCTCCGGCTCCAGCGTGTCGTACACACGGTTATAGCCGGCCTCGTACAGCTCGCTGTCGTCCATTTTCGCATCGTAGCGGAAGTGCGATCGCCCTGCCGCCTCCACCAGCCCATGCGCCATCAACGCTCCCGTAGATATCACGGCATTAACGACGCCCCGATCGATCAGCTCGGTGATGACAAGGCCCTGCTTCGCCACGGTCATCGCTCCCGCCAGCGTCATCACGACGAAACACTCCTGGTCGCGCGCCATAGCCTCCAGAACGTCGGCCCCTTCGCCTACCTGCCGGCCGGTGAAGGCTGTCCGGCCCATTGCCCGCACAAGATCGTCGATACCGCGGATTCGCGAAAGGTCGAGCGGCTCCAACGGCACCAGCTTGTCGGAAATGGGATCGTGCAGTACACGGTCGATGCCCTCGCCCTGATTTTTATGATGGCCGTCTTTCAAGGTTCACCTCAATACTCTGCAGGAGGCGCCAAATGACATTGGCGCAAAGCGATAAGACTGACGAAAAGGATGTGAACACTCGAAGCTACAGGTTGATTACAGCCGGCGTCAACGTGCCGCGGCAGATGGCTGTCCCTTGTCATCAGGCGTCCAACTGCATTGCACACGAGATGCTATTCTTGACGCTGTTCGCTGGAGTGGAGTTTTGCCTGAACGCAACTTTCAGATCGGCGTGGTGCAGATGTCGTGCACACCGGAGCCGGAGCAGAATCTGGAGCGCGCCGTGGCGCACATCCGCACAGCCGCCGCCCGCGGCGCCGAAATCGTCTGCCTGCCAGAGCTTTTTCAGACGCAATACTTCTGCCAGCGGGAGGACATTGCGCTATTCGATCTGGCGGAGCCGATTCCCGGACCCGCGACGAAGCGGCTGGGCGATCTGGCGCGCGAGCTGAAGGTCACGATCGTTGCTTCACTGTTCGAACGCCGCGCGCCGGGGATTTATCACAACACCGTCGCCGTGCTGGATACGGGAGGCAAGCTCGCGGGGATCTACCGGAAGATGCACGTCCCCGACGACCCGCTGTATTACGAAAAGTTCTACTTCACACCGGGCGATCTCGGGTTCCGGAGCTTCGAAACTGATTTCGCCAGATTCGGTACGCTGATCTGCTGGGACCAGTGGTATCCGGAGGGAGCGCGGCTGACTGCCTTACAGGGTGCGAATGTGCTGTTCTATCCCACGACAATCGGCTGGCATCCCGATGAGAAGCCGCGGTATGGCGCTGCGCAGTACGACGCCTGGCAGACGATTCAGCGCGCCCATGCCATCGCTAACGGAGTGTACGTCGCGGTGCCCAACCGCGTAGGATTTGAAACCGGAAATATTCGCGGAAACGAGGCACCCGGGAAAGGGCTGGAGTTCTGGGGCGGATCGTTCATTGCCGATCCCTTCGGCCTGGTCGTAGCGCAGGCCTCGCATGACGCGGAAGAAGTCCTTCTGGCGGAAGTGGATCCCCGCCGTCTGGAAGAAGTACGGCGCAATTGGCCCTTCTGGCGCGACCGTCGCGTCGACGCCTACGCGTCAATCACGCAGCGCTTCATGGTCTGATCGATGCCCGACATTTTCCGGAAATTTTCGGAGACACCGGCCGCACTTGGCTATCGCATGCCGGCGGAATGGGAGCCGCACGAGGCGACGTGGATGGCATGGCCCCACAACCGCTCCGACTGGCCTGGCAAATTCGAAGGCGTTCCCTGGATTTACGCGGAGATTGTGCGGCATCTGGCGCGGCGGGAGCGCGTAAATATTCTGGTGCAGGATGAAGCTTCGGAAACCAAAGCGCGTGCGGTGCTGGTCCGATCGCATGTGCTCCGGCAGAAGGCGTCGGCGCCGGGTAAACCCGCGGGAAATGTCCGTTTTCTCCGCATTCCTACGGATCGCGTGTGGACGAGGGACTACGGTCCGATTTTCGTCCGCCGGGAGCAGCGAAAGCGCGACCTCGCCGCAGTTGCCGCGACCGTCTGGCGATTCAATGCCTGGGCCAAATACTCCGATTGGAGGCTCGACGCCCTGGCGGGGGCCGGCATCGCCGCAAACCTGAAGATTCCTGCGTGGCAGCCACATTTGCGGCTGAATGGCGAGATGCGCCAGTTGGTGCTTGAGGGTGGCAGCATCGATGTCAACGGCCGCGGAACTCTGATCACGACGGAAGAATGCCTGCTGGGAGACGTGCAGCAGCGCAATCCCGGGTTCTCACGCGAGCACCTGGAGGAAGCTTTCGCTGACTATCTTGGCATCGAGAAGGTCATCTGGCTGGAGCACGGCATCGCCGGCGATGACACGCACGGCCACGTCGATGATGTTACACGGTTTGTCGGACCGCGGACGGTGGTGACGGCCTACGAGCCGGATCCGGACGATCCCAACCACGAGCCGCTGAGCGAGAATTTCCGCTGGCTGAAAAAGAGTACCGATCAATCGGGCAAACCGCTGAAAGTGGTGAAGCTTCCCATGCCCGCACCGGTGCACTTCGAAGGACAGCGGCTGCCCGCCAGCTATGCCAACTTCTACATCGCGAATGGGCTGGTGCTGGTGCCGGTGTTCGGTGACCCTCATGATCGGGTTGCGCTCGACATCCTGGCGGAGCTGTTTCCCGAGCGCGAGGTCATTGGCATCTACTGCCGCGATTTCATCTGGGGGCTGGGCGCAGTACACTGCATGACACAGCAGCAGCCCGCGCAATGATTCCAGTCCTCACGATCGGCGCCTGCGCAGTGACGTAAAGACGAAATATCCTCCCGCCGCGACGCCGGCATAGAGAAACGCATTGGCGAGCACGATGGTGCCGGCGATCAGCACGATGGCCAGATCGGCGTCGAGCGCCGGGCCGGCCGCAATCGACAGGATGAAAGGCGGGCAGACGATCAGGGCGAGGATGGCGGCCGGATTGTCGAATCCGCCCGGGATCGCACCTGACCTCCATGTGAAATAGACAGCCAGGGCAACCGCCATGCCCAGAACCGCGCTCAGGGAAAGTACGGTGATGAAATGATTTTCTTTGCCTGCGGGCGGCTGCACCAGGATTTTCTCCCGCTCTCAGTTTAGTGCTCTGGGTCCGATGGGGCACGGACCCCTTTCCCGTGATCCATGCTATGCTGCCCGGGAATGCTGACAGGAGGCAAGTATGAGCACCAGCACTGCCGCCCCGGGCACGTCGTTCGCAACGACGGTCCCGCACAACATGGTGACCACAGCGTTTACCCTCGATGGCTACAGGATCGCTCGCAATCTCGGACTGGTGCGCGGCATCATCGTGCGTTCGCGCTCCATCGTCGGGACGATCGGTGCGGGGCTACAGACACTTGTCGGCGGCAACATTACGCTACTGACCAATCTGTGCGAGAAGACGCGCGAGCACGCCTTCGAGCTGATGCTGCAGCATGCCGCCGAACTCGGGGCGAATGCGGTCATCGGCATGCGCTACGATGCGACCGAGGTGATGCAGGGAGTTACCGAAGTGCTGGCATACGGTACCGCGGTGTATGTGGAGAGGGAAAGCTAGTTCTGGCCTGACCGCCTGTCGGCGCCGGGATGGTGAGCCCGGCAGGAATCGAACCTGCGACCCACGCATTAAAAGTGCGTTGCTCTACCAACTGAGCTACGGGCCCACGTAGTTAATCTACCACACAAGAACTGCGGCCAATTGGCTGCCCGGATGGCATGAAAATGCCGCCTGGACGCGCGCCAGAGCATCACATGATGTAAGGCCATGAACAACGAAACACGCGCCCGGGTTGTCATCGTGGGAGCGGGATTTGGCGGTCTGAAGGCCGCCGAAGCGCTCGCGCGAATGCCGGTGCAGGTCACGGTGGTAGACCGCAAGAACCACCACACCTTTCAGCCGCTGCTCTATCAGGTTGCGACCGCAGGCATATCGCCGGCGGAGATCGCTGCTCCCATCCGCGAGATCCTGCACAGGCACGAAAATGTGGAAGTGCTGCTGGGCGAGGTGTTGGGCTTCGATCTCGCACGGCGCAAAGTGCAGGTGCGTGGCTTCGAGCTGAATTATGACTATCTCGTGATCGCCGCCGGCGCGACCCACGCCTACTTCGGGCATGACGACTGGGAGCCGCTTGCGCCCGGGCTGAAGACAATTGAAGATGCGCTGGAGATTCGCCGCCGCATTCTGCTGGCCTACGAGCTGGCGGAACGGGAGGCCGCGCTGACCGGCACTCACCGGCCGCTTAACTTTGTGATCGTGGGCGCCGGCCCGACCGGAGTCGAGCTGGCGGGCACGCTGGCGGAGATCGCGCGCAAGTCGCTGGCCGAAAATTTCCGCAACATCGATCCCGCAAGAACCCGTGTTTTGCTGGTGGAAGCCGGGCCATCGATCCTCAGCGCCTATCCCGAAGACCTGCGGCAAAGCGCGGTGAGACAGCTCGAAGATCTGGGCGTGGAGGTACGCACGAATTCACCGGTGACCGATGTGCGCCGCGGCGAGGTCCGCATCGGCAATGATGTGGTGCCGGCCGAAGTTGTATTGTGGGCGGCGGGAGTCTCGGCTTCACCGCTAGGGCGGGCGCTGGGTGTGCCTGTCGATCGCGCCGGACGGGTCTTTGTCGAGCCCGATCTCAGCATCCCCGGCCGTCCGGAGGTGTTCGTCATCGGCGATCTTGGAGCCCTGAAGGATGAACATGGCAAGCCGCTACCCGGGCTTGCTCCCGTCGCCATGCAACAGGGCAAGTGTGTTGCGCGACAGATTGCCGCAGACCTCGCGGGAAAACCGCGGGCCTCGTTTCACTATTTCGACAAAGGATCGCTGGCGACCATCGGACGCGCCGCCGCGATTGCGCAGTTTGGCAAGCTGCATATCTCCGGCTTCTTTGCCTGGCTGGCATGGCTGTTCGTACACATCATGTTCCTGATCGGATTTCGCAATCGGATCGTCGTCATGTTCCAGTGGGCGTGGAGTTATCTGACATATGAGCGGGCTGCGCGGCTCATTACCGGCGAATCGCGGGTGATTTCAGTCCCGTCGATGGAGTACGCGGAGAGCGCGAGGACGCCGGATGCTGCGGCGATGAACGAGCATGGACGGCAGACGCCATCGGTGAGCAAGCGAAGCGCGTGATTCCAGCCGACCCTGAACCGCTGGCGATCCGGACTATTGGCTGCCGGTTTCGCGATCCGCTCTTCCTGCTGGCGCTAGCCGCCGGCCTCGTCGCATTCGTAGTGCAATCGGGGGAACTGGGCACCGCCGACACACAACATCGGCTTCAGTCCGCTCACTCATGGTGGACAAGAGAGCCGGCGGTGTTTCCTCAGGACTACCCTGAATTCGGCGTGCACGGCCGCGGAGGCAGGCTGCAGAGCTGGTATGGCATCGGCCAGTCATTGCTGCTGCTTCCCGCCGATGTCATCGGAACCTGGCTGGAGGGGCTTCCGGTCTTCAGAACGTACAACGGCAACGATCCCAGTGTGCGCAGTATCTTCGTCAGTTACAGCGTCAGCATCCTCATCGCCGTGTTGACCGCTCTGCTCTGCTTCCGTTTCCTGCGGCAACTCGAGTTCAGGCTGAAGCACGCCGTGGCCGGCGTTCTGGCTCTGCTGCTGCTGACCACGCATCTCCATTACACGCAGAACATGATGGAGAACAACTACATCTTTCTGCTGACGCTCACCGGATTTTCGTTTCAGTACGAGTGGCTGCGCACCGGCTCACATCGCGCTCTGCTGATTGGCTCCGGCGCACTCGGGCTGAATCTGCTCACGCGACTCACAACGGGCATGGATCTGCTCGCCGCGGCGCTTTTCGTGCTACTCATGTCAGCGCAGGAATGCGCCCATGGCGGCGCGTTCTGGAAGCGTTGCCGAAGCTACATGGCGACCGCCGTGCCTGTTTATGTATTTTTTGGACTGCTCGACCGCCTTTATCAGTATTACCGCTTCGGGTCATTTTTCAACACTTACGTAAGTCTCGTAGCGCGCGAGGCGCGGGTGCGGAATCCGGCCCTGCCGGCCGGATATCCCTGGGAGACTCCCTTCCATATCGGGTTTTTCGGGGCGCTGTTCGCGCCGGAAAAGTCCATCTTTCTCTTCGATCCGCTGCTGATCCTGATGATCCTGCTCGCGGCCGTGGCATGGAAACGATTCAGTCCGGCCGTAAAAGCGTATGTCATTACGGCGTTTGCGCTGCTGCTGGCCTATATCAGCTTCTACGCGCGATACACGGTCTGGAGCGGCGACTTCGCCTGGGGCGACCGGTACGTTTCCACCGGCGCGGAACTGGCGGCGCTGCTCGCGGTGCCGCTGCTGCTGCGCTTCCGCAACGCTGTGGGAAAGCCGGTGTGGATCGCAGGCGTCGCGCTGTGCGCGATCAGCACGGTGGTCCAGGTCGCATCCCTTGCCTTCTGGTTACCGCTTGAAATTTATCAGATGGAGACGCTTGGGCATCCGACCTTCGTCATTGCCCTACGCCTGAAGAACATCGTTGCATTCGCGTTGGGAAAGATGAATGCCTGGAGACTGGACAACTACGCCATGCATTGGGACCCGTGGGACTACGTCCACATCACCACGTGGAACTTTCTGCCCTTCCTGCTGAAGCGGGTGGGCGCGGCGCCCGCCTGGGTGGTGCACCTCGCATTGGCAATCTGGATCCTGGGCCTTGCCGCTTTGGCTGCGGTGCTGTTGCGGCTCTGGAGAACGGTGCTGTGCGAACAAGAGGAGTCAGTGCTCCGCAATCAAAAGGTTAACGCCGGGCTCTAATCGCCAATTATTTTCCTGAGCAGGCTCGTGCACGATCCGCAGACGGCTATCCGCTGAGTTCGGCCGAAGGAGCGCCGAGTTCCTGCACAATCTCCACGCTGGAGGTGGTGCCGATGCGGCTGGCGCCCGCATCGACCATTTCCAGCAGATGCGCAGCGGTGCGGATGCCGCCCGCAGCTTTGACGCCGACCTTGAGACCAACGACACCGCGCATCAGAGCCACGTCGGAGGCCGTGGCGCCTCCCTCCGCCAATCCGCTCGAGGTCTTCACGAAATCGACACCCGCGTGAACCGCCAGGGCACAGGCGAGGATCTTTTCCTCCTGGCTCAGGAGTGAAGTTTCGAGGATGACTTTGAGCAGCGCGCCATGGCGGTGCGCCAGTTGAGCGATGCTGCGGATCTCGTTCTGTACCACGATGCGGTCGCCGGACTTCAGGGCGCCGACATTCATCACCATGTCCAGTTCGTGCGCGCCCAGGTACAAGGCGGCATCGGCCTCAGCAAGCTTGGTAGCGGTCAGATTTGCGCCCAGCGGAAAGCCGATTACGGTGCCCACCTTCACCGCCGTGCCGCGCGTCTGGGATACAGCCAAAGCCACATTGGCGGGATTCACCATGACGGCATGAAATCCGTAATGCATCGCCTGGCGGCAGATTGCGCTTACCTGAGCACGGCTCGCATCCGCTTTCAACAGTGTGTGATCAATGATCGCGGCCACGCTGCGCCAGTCGTTCACCGGCAAGGCGTGTGGTCCGGCAATTACAGGCGAAGACAGTGTCATGATCGCTCAGATTTTACCGGAGTCCGATTCCAGAACACAGATGTCCGGCAGATTACGATAACGCCCTGCAAAGTCAAGCCCGTAGCCCACCACGAACTCATCGGGAATTTCAAATCCAACGTAGTCTCCGTGGATCGCCTCAATGCGCCGCGACACCTTGTCGAGCAGCGCGGCAATTCTGAAGCTGGCGGGTTCATGGGCCTGCAGCAGTCGCCGGATGCGGGTCAGCGTCAGTCCGGTATCGAGGATGTCTTCGACAAGAATAATATTTTTTCCCTGCATCGAGCTGTCCACATCTTTCACAAGCCTCACTTCACCACTGTGCTGCGTGCTGTTGCCGTAGCTGGAAACGGCGATGAAATCGAAACTGACGTCGAGGTTGATCTGGCGCGCGAGATCGGCGAGAAATACGGCCGCTCCCTTCAGGACTCCGATGAGCGCGACTGGTTCACCGGCGTAGTCGGCCGTAATGCGCACCCCCATTTCGGCTACCCTGGCCGCGATCTGTTCGCGCGTGATTAGTATCTTCAGCTTTTCCACTTCAAGGCTTTCACTCAAAGCCTGCAGAACTCTGGATGTTAGAAAAGGTCAAAGGCAAACTCAACAGGCGGCACTACTGTTTGAGAAAGCCTCTGCTGCTTTAGAGCCTCCCTGCTTGTCGTCGGACTCCAGTCCTCCAGAAACCCGCTGCAACGTTCTCTGAGCGGCAGGTCAGGTGCGCATCTGTGTAGCCTTACTCTGTCATTGCGGCGGCCCGGAGGGCTGCTGCTCCGGCGGATTGGGCACGGGCGGCTGGGGCTGCGCTTCCGGTCGCGGGGCCATGGTCGGGCCTGTTCCCGGACCTCCCGGACCGAGCGGGACGATGTGAGGCGTCGTCAGCTCATTGGGAGCGTTCGCCGGGATTACACCAGGTACCTTCGGTTCATGTGTAACTCGGGCGGACTCTGCATCGTTCAGATCGATGCCCAGACGGGCGAGCGTGTCGGCCGTGGACAGGTCGAGCTGGACCTTCGATTTCTCATAATTTGTAGCCGCAGCCAGAACGTTGGACTCGGCCTGCGTCAGGTTACTGGAAGCCTGGAGTACCAGGGTGCTGGTGGACGCGCCCATTACCAGTTTCTTCTGCTCGGCGTCGAGAGCCTCGGCCGCGTAATCCCTGGCGGAAATCGCTGCCTGGAGTGCAACCCAGTTCTGCTCCAGCGCAAATTGCGCCTGGCGCACCTGCAGCTGAATGGTGTTTTCGGTCTGCTGCAGGCTCATCTGCGCCTGACGGTATTCCAGCGCGGAGCGAACCTGGTCGGCCTGCACCTGGCGATTGCGCAGCGGAATGCTGAGGTTCACTCCCACCCCTTTATCGGGAGCGCTGCTGTTGAACAGATTCGTGAACGCGCCGGCGTAGCTGGTAGGAAATCCCGGCGAGGCGCACCGGGTGGGATCGGTGCACAGCGGATTCAGCGGCCCGGCGAGGGCGGAAGCGCCATAGAACGCATACAGATCCAGGGCCGGCAGCAACTCGTTGCGAATGGATTTTCTGGTGATTTCGCTGTTGGTGAGAGTCAGGCGGGAGGTGGCGATCTCCGGCCGCTGCCGCAGCGCTTCCGCGATCAGGTCCTCCACCGGACCCACCTCATATTGTTTCGTGGTGTTGAGAGTATCAGTTGGAATTACCGGCGCGACAGCCAGAATTGGGTCGGCCATGTTGCGCGTGATGGCATTCTTCATCAGCAGCTGCTGTAACTGCAGGTTCACCTGAGCGGCAATCAGGTTTTGCCTAGCGGTGGCCACCGCGCTCTGGGACTGCACTACGGTAAGCGGGGCCAAAGTTCCGGCGGCCACCTGCTTCTCATTGTCCGAGAGCGTCTTGTTGGCAAGGTCCAGGGCGCGCTGCTGCACGGTCACGTTCTCGTAGGCATTCACAAGGTCCCAATAGATGTTCTGGATCTGCGAGACCGTCGTGATGACCTGGTTGCGGAAGGTGATCTCGGTGATCGCCCGGTTATTTCGCGCAATGCGGATCCACCGCAGGTTGGGATCGAAGCCGAACCCCTGCAACAGATGCTGCCGCAGCTGAAACCGGAAGCTGGGAACCAGGCTGGGGTTGAGGGTATTGAACAGCGCGTTGGACGCGGTGCGGGTGTTGTCAAAGCCCACGGTCATCAGTGTTCCGGTGGAAAAGCCCTGGGTGTAGAGGAAATTTCCCGTCGTGGTGTTCTGGGTGAGTTCATTGGTGCCGGTGATGATAGTGTTGGATTCCGACGTGCGGGCGCGCTCGAACGCGAGTGTGCCGGTGATGACCGGATCGTAGTTGTCCAGCGGTGGTCCCTCGCCTTGAGTCGAGGCCACAATACCGGCGGCGCCAGTACCTGCACCGCCCACCCCGATGGTGGTGCCGCCAGCTCCGGCGCCGGTGGCGCCTGTGGTCGATGTTCCGGTGCCGCCGGCGGAGGTCGCGCCCGTAATTCCTCCGGGCGTGCCCTGCACGAGGCCGGTATTGACTCCCAGCGCCAGCGCGCCCGAGGAGGTACGCAGGATGTCGGTATCGGCGATGGACAGGTTGTAGCGCTGAATGCCAATGTCGAGATTGTCGGCCAATGCCATGGCTACGGCATCGTTTAACGACAGGTACAGCTTGCCGTCCCGGAGGACCCGGTCAATACGCGGAGAATTCGTGACGTTGACCGGTGCCACGCTGCGCGGCGTGTGCACCACGAACGGATTCGGCCACTGTCTCTTTCCACGGCTGTAATCCTGATCGGAGTACGGGTGAGCGTTGTGCTGTGGACGCGGTGCCTGGGGCAAGGGCGTCAGCACCGTAGCCGGCGTGCTCTTTTCCTGCGCTGCCTCGGGTGGCGGCGCGTTCTGCTGGGGGGCAGCGTCCTGGGCAAAAGCCGAAGTGACCAGCAGGCCGATAATGACCAGATCTGAAATCTTCGACATTGCGGAGCTGCTACGATGCGGAATGGCGGAAAAAACGGGCATTCTGTCCTTCTCCTGGAAAACGCGATACGGTTTCCTACATGACTGGCGGCAACTGCCTGTCGAGTAACACAGATTGCGGCACATATGGCGGAGATGCGTCCGCAAGATGACGTCGCAGGGGGATAGAAATCGGCTTCAGGCTCGTAAGTTGCAGAAACGTAGTATATCTGACACATTGCAGTGATAAGCGGCACCTTTACATAGCTTTACATTGCTTAACAGGCCGCAGGGGCGGTCCGTAATCATAATGGGGAGCATGTGGCGCGCAATCTGAAGATGACGCTGGCCTATGACGGTTCGGAGTTCCACGGGTGGCAGGTGCAGCCGGGACTGCGAACCGTACAGGGCACGCTGGCCGATTGCCTTAATCGAGTCACTGAAGAAAAGGTGCTGCCGCAAGGCTCCGGGCGCACCGACACCGGTGTTCATGCATTGGCACAGGTAGCGTCGGTGCAACTGGAAACTCCGATTCCGGAGCGCAATCTGTCTATTGCACTGAACGATGTACTCCCGCCGGCTATCCGTGTATACACCGTCGAGGCCGTGCCCGGCAGCTTCCATGCGCGCCATTCCGCCAAAGCAAAGACGTACCGCTATCGCATCTATCGCGGCGATATCTGCCCGCCGTTCCTGGCCCGCTACGTGTGTCACGATCCATATCCGATGAATGAGGAAGCGCTGATGCGCGCTTCCGAATACGCCGTCGGCACGCACGACTTCACCTCGTTTGCGGCATCCGATCCTGAGCGCAGCGCCCGCATTGGGGAAGCGAGCGCTGACGATGAATCACCCCTCTCCGGCGGCGCGTCCAATGTGCGGACCATTCATTCTTCGCAGTGGGTGCGTACCCGGGAGGAATTGATCTACACTGTACGCGGTGACGGATTTCTGCACCATATGGTGCGGAATCTGGTCGGAACGTTTCTCCTCGTCGGCAAAGGTTCGCTGAAAATCAGCGACGTGCCTGCCATTCTTGAAGCCCGCAATCGCAGCGCGGCCGGACCCACGGCTGCCGCTTGCGGCCTCTATCTGGTCAGCGTCGAGTACTAACCCTATGGCAAGTGAAGCAAGAATTTCTGGCAGCACCATTGTCAGCACCAACCCCGCAACTGACGAGACGTTTGGGGAGCTCGCCTGCGCCACCCCGGATGAAGTTCGCAGTGCCGTTTTGCGCGCCAAAGCCGCACAACCGAGGTGGCAGGCCACACCGGCACGCGAGCGGATTGCGGCCGTGCGGCGTTTCCAGCGGCTCCTGAGCGAGCAGCGCGAGCATGTTGCCCGCATGATCTGCCGGGAGGTGGGCAAGCCCACCGCCGAGGCGCTGGCGGCCGAGGTCATGGTCGTCCTCGAAGCGGCGCGTTTCTGCATCGCCAATGCGGAGAAATTCCTTCGCGAAGTCCCGCTGCCGCACGGCAACATCGTCATGAAGACAAAACGCGGCAAGTTGGCCCGCCAGCCGTACGGTGTCGTCGGAATCATCTCTCCCTGGAATTATCCGTTTTCCACTCCGGCCACTGAAACTTTGGGCGCTCTGGTGACTGGCAACGCCGTGGTGCTGAAGCCTTCGGAGTTCACGCCCATGATCGCGCTGGAGCTGCAACGGCTGTTACTGGCTGCGGGACTGCATCCCGATCTCATGCAGGTTGTAATTGGCGAAGGACCGACCGGAGCCGCTTTGATCGAATCGCCTATCGACAAGCTGATCTTTACGGGGAGCGTTGCCACGGGTAAGCGGGTGGCCGAGGCGGCCGGGCGTCGGCTGCTGCCCGTCGTGCTGGAATTGGGCGGCAAGGATCCGATGATTGTGCTCGAGGACGCCGATCTCGAGGTCGCCAGCAGTGGAGCCGTATGGTGCGCCTTCATGAACGCCGGCCAGTCGTGCCTCTCCGTCGAGCGCTGCTACGTGCATCGCAGTGTTTACGAGCCATTTCTGCAAATGTGCCGTGAGAAGGTTTCCAGGCTCCGCGTTGGCAATGGAATCGATTCCGAAGTCGAAATGGGGCCCATGATTCACGAACGTCAGTTAAAGATTGTTGAAGAGCACGTGAAGGATGCCGTACGACGGGGGGCGCGGTTGCTCGCCGGTGGCAGGCGGCTCACCGAACTGGGGCGCAACTTCTACGCTCCAACCTTACTTGCTGACGTTACCCATGACATGCTTCTGATGCAGGAGGAAACGTTCGGCCCCTTGTTGCCGGTCGCGCCCTTCGATGACGACGAAGAGGCCGTTCGCCTGGCCAACGATAGCCATTTCGGCCTTGCGGCAAGCGTCTGGACCAGGAGCCGGCAACGCGGCGAAGCCATGGCCGCGAGAATCCAGGCTGGTACGGTTATGGTCAACGATATGGTCTCCTGCTTCGGCATTGCGGAAGCGCCGCACGGCGGGGTCAAGCAGAGCGGCATCGGCCGTACTCACGGCGAGCTGGGATTGCTGGAGATGGTGCAGGTGAAATATGTCAGCGTGGATCTGATGCCCAGAATGCCGAAGGTGTGGTGGTTCGGCTATGGCAAGGAATACGAAAAACAGATGAGCGGATTCGTTGACCTTCTCTTCGCCAGCAGGGGCGTCACCAGGCTGAAGGGCGCGTTGCGTTCCAGCGGCCTGTTCCGCCGCGCGAATCGCATCTGAAGAACCAACGAGGTTATCAGGCGGCTTTCGGGCGAGTGTCCTCAGTTTTCTGCCTGCGGCGTCTCATCAGCAGATCGGCCAAGTCGAGATACTTTCGGATCCAGGCAGGCTGATATTTTTCTTTGCTCCGGTCCTCCTGGTCCGCTGATCTCGCAATCCTGCGGTAAAATTCCTTCTTCTCCATCATTGATCAATCCGGCCCGCTAGTATCTCTATAAATACCTGTAGCAGCTTCCTGTTATTTAGATGTGCTCCCGCGTTGCCGGTTGGCCGGACCGGGACGGTATTCACGTGGTTAATTCAGCCGTAGGCCGCTATTGAGATATTCGCCCTGACAGGCGATACTGCCAGGATGGGTCAGAGCCAAATGGAAGCCCCTCAGCTTCCCCGGCACAAAGTCAAGTATAAGAAGCTGCTTCAGCGCGCCTGCAATGAGAAGGACGAGAAGGGCAAGCTCTGTGGCGGGCATCTCAAGCGCTGGTTCTATGTGGCGGATACTGTGGAGCAGACCTGCGGGGATCTGCGCCAGGCGTTTGGCGACAAGGCGGAAATCTATCGCTGCGAGCACTGCCGGACCCTGTATCTGCCGGGCGAGGAAGAGCCGCGCGGTCGCAATGTCGCCGGTCTGGGCCGCCAGTCCGTGTTCGGGCTGACCCTGGCGCCCAAGTCCGGTCAGGAAGAAAAAGAAGGGCAATAGCGGCGCTTTGGGCGATAATGCGGATTAGATAAGTCTTAAACGGACCTGACAGCATCTGTTGAGTTGGACTGGCGCGGTGGGGGCCAGTGGCTGCGCATCCGGCAGAAGGCTGAAATCCGGACGCCGATCTGCGAGAGGTGACTTGCGCTGCCGGTCAGCCGAAATGGGGTGCCAATTTAGTGTCTGCAAACGTCTCTGAACTGATCTACGACTGGAATACCATCTACGCCAGGTCGATGATTCCAGCCGGCAGGGTTTTGCTCAACGACGAGTCGCTGCGCGATGGACTCCAGTCCCCCTCGGTCCGTGATCCTTCCATCGAGGAGAAGATCGAGATCCTGCACCTGATGGAGGCGGTCGGGATCAACATGCTCGACATCGGACTGCCGGGCGCAGGGCCTCGAGCGCAGACACACTGTGAAGCTCTGGCGCGCGAAATCGGCCGCAGCAAACTCAAGATCAAGCCCAACTGCGCTGCGCGTACTCATCAAAATGACATCCGGCCCATCGCTGAAATCGTGGACCGAACCGGGGTTGCCATCGAGGCGGCAACCTTCATCGGATCGAGCCCCATCCGCCGCTATACCGAGGACTGGACAGACGATTTCCTCCTGCGCACCACGGAAGATGCCGTTACGTACGCGGTGTCGCTAGGGCTCGACGTGATGTATGTGACCGAGGACACCTCGCGCTGCGATCCCGAGACCATCCAGCGCCTGTACGGCACGGCCATCCGCTGCGGCGCAAAGGCTATTGTCATTTGCGACACCTGCGGTCACGCCACACCCATGGGGGTGGTGGCACTCATGCACTTCGTCATCAACGAAGTGGTGAAGCCCTCAGGAGAGAACATTCGTGTCGAGTGGCACGGTCATTGCGACCGCGGTCTGGCGGTTGCCAATTCGATTGCCGCGCTGGTAGCCGGCGCTGAAGTGGTCCACGCCACCGCCTGTGGGATTGGCGAGCGCGTGGGCAATACCCAGATGGACCAGATACTGGTGAACCTGAAGCTGCTCGGCATCGAGCCGTGGAAGAGCCAGAACCTCACGAAGCTGAAGGACTACTGCGAAGCCGTCTCGAGAGCCACCGGAGTTCCGATTCCGAAAAACTATCCGGTGGTCGGCGAGGATGCTTTCCGCACCGGAACCGGCGTTCATGCCGCTGCGGTCATCAAGGCCTACCGCAAGAACGATGTCATGCTGGCCAACAGCATCTACTCCGGCGTGCCCTCGCATTTCTTCGGCATGGAGCAGATCATCGAGATCGGGCCCATGAGCGGCAGGTCGAACGTCCAGTTCTGGCTGGAGCGCCATGGCCTTCCGGTGACTGACGATCTGGTGAACCGCATTTACCAGCGCGCCAAGGAATCCGACCGCATGCTGACCGACGCAGAGATCATGGAATGCGTGCCGGACGCCAACGGCGTGCAATCGGAGATGGCGTCCTAGAACGCGGCGGCCGACGCACGACATGCCTCTCGCTACTTCACGTCACCCTGATTCGCGCTGCGAGTTGGATCGAAGACCACTCTTGCGGAGTCAGGAGGCGCCGGCCTCTGCCGGGCCAGGGATCGCGCACAATCGCCTGCTGCGGTTGCCCATTTCCCCAAGCATCCCGCAGATAAACAAGGTCCGTCAGCACCATCGCATGTCCCATGCTGCCGATGATGAGGGGGTAATTGGAGGACAGGTCCTGGGCCGCCGATGCCGCCGTAACCGAATAGACATCGGCGATGACCCGGAAACGTGCGCCGTGTTCGTCGATCCACCAGCGGTTCAGGTCATTGACGATCTGCGCAGGCTGCCCGGGCATGTTCACAATTGAGCCCCAGGTCTCCTGTACGATCCGTTCCTGCGACACCGGATGCCCCCAATAAGAAAACACCATAGAGATACAGGCGGCCCAGCACCACTCTGACCTGTGCTGTACGCCACTGGAGACCCGGACGTCCAGCACACCTGATTCAATGCCCGCCTCGCAAGTCTGCACCCCGGGAGGCACCAGGGACGAGCAGCGGATTTCGGCCAACAACGGGGTGGCCAGAGCGCCCGTCCCCAGAAATATGCTGAGTTGACCTGCTTTCTTCAGGAAGTGGCGTCTGTCCATGTTCAGGACCTCCCAATTTTTGCAGACGTATGATCCGGGTACTATCGCCCAGGCTGGATTCGGTTCCCGCAATACTTCCATTTGACGAAAGTTGCAGGCGGCTAACCCCGTACACGTACATCCACGGCATTGCAGGCGACGAGGTGGACTGGACCCCGTTCCATTCCACGTGCATCACGCCGTTGCGTTCCATCGCCAGCGGTCCCGAGTACTTTCTGACCAGGTTGCCGTCCCTAAAAACGTCCACCGTGACCGTTGTCGATTGGCCATCGGGACCCGCAGCAAACGTGACGGTTCCCCGCATGGCTGGATCCTGGGTGTAGCTGATCCGCCAGTCCCCGGCCAGCTTCGCTCCGGCCGGCTCCACGCTCTTACTATGCGCGGTCGAGACCGCATATTCTCGTGCCATGCTTACGTAATTCAGCGCCTGTTGGCGGATGACAGCATCTTGCAATGGAATTCTCTCCGCCACACTCTGTGCCTCATTCAGGTACCTGTCTCCGTCGGCTGTGTAATGGTTCAGGAACTCCGAATACGCCCAGTCGGCAAGCACCAGGGCCTTGTTGGACAGGGTTGCATCGTCCGCGCGGTCCTGCAGGCGTTCCAGGGCCCTGCGATAGTAGTCCCTGCCTTTGTTCTGGTCGCAGAAGTTGGTCACGGGCTGCATATAGAGTTCCCCCAGCGAGCGCATGACCGAGACCGAGGTCAGTGTGTCCAGCCCGGGGGCCTGCAATGCCGTCTGGTAATAGTGTTCCGCCTCGACAAATTTGCCGTCCGAGCCTTCCTCATAAGCCACTTCGATAAGAATGGCCGGACTGACGTGGGTTTCGATTCCTGAGATCAGCGCGCCGGCGTTCTCGATCAGCACCTGTTTCTTTGTGTTCAACAGGGCGCTGCGCTGCACGAACTGCGCGGAATTCTGCTGCTGGGGAGAAGCCGAAGCCTGAATGAACTCGTTTCGGATATCGGCAATCTGCAAGACCGTGGCCCGCAGAGTTTCCAGCCTTCTTTTAAGCTCTTCGGCTTTCTGCTCCTTCGATTGCTCGTAGGCCGTGTAACCACTGAAGCCGGCGGAAATCAGCAGGGAGAAAATACTGATCCAGAGAGGGAGCTGACGATACCATGGCTTTTTCGCCTCTGCGGTCTTGACTTCCAGGTTGTCAACTCTCGTGCGCAGCAGATCAAACTCACTCCTTACAGTATCGGTCGCGGCGATTTGCGGCGACGAACCGGCGCTCATGCGACTCCTCCCGAACAGCTTTGACGACGGCAAACGCTGTCCCGCCCAGACCGCAATCTTGCTCCGGGCGTGATCTTGGCTCTCAGTTTGCAAGTAATGTTCCAAAGCCCTCAGCGCGGGAACTTCCAGAAAGCTCACGTCGCAGACGTCGGTAAGTTCGCAAAATGTAACCTCCGTCGCTGGGATGGCGTACCTGGACGGATTCAGGATTTCAGCCGGGCACCTAGTATCCGAAACGAGAGCGTCCTATCTGGAAAGATAGACAGCGCTGAATCCCCGCCCCGTATTACCATTGAGTATCCTCATGGGCCCTACTCCTCCAGTGCGCATGACTTCGGCAGGCACTTTCTCGCCAGGCGACCCGCGCGCCTTACGCTCGGCCCAGCAACAGGTCTCGCACGTTGCCGGGCTGCAACCGGTTCAGGATGCCTTCGCCTGGTTCCGCTCGCACTCGCCTCAGCTCGACGAGCTGCAGCTACAGGTGACTGCCATCCCGGCGCCGCCCTGGGGCGAAGGTGCGCGCAGCGCATGGCTCGCCGAACGCTTCGCCGAACTGGGCCTCTCCGATGTGCATCGAGACGAGCTGGGAAACTTGCTGGGCATCCGTGCCGGCGCCGATCCTGATGCTCCCTTCATCGCCTTGAGCGCCCATATCGATACAGTTTTTCCGGCGGGCACCCCCATTGCGGTGCGGCATGATGCCGGGAACCTTTACGGACCCGGCATTTCCGACAATTCATCCGGCATCGTCGCGCTGCTGGCCGTTGCCGGCGCGCTTGATGCTGCGAAGGTCGCGAATAGCGCACCGATTCTCTTTATTGCCGATGTGGGCGAAGAGGGCGAAGGCGATCTCCGGGGCATGCGCCACATCTACCAGCAGCCGCGATGGTCTGCAACCATTGCCTCGCTGGTGGTGATTGATGGCGCCGGTACGGACACCATCATCGCGGAGGGCCTCGGCAGCCGCAGGTATGAAGTCACGGTTCGCGGGCACGGCGGCCATTCGTGGAGCGATTTCGGCGTAGCCAACCCCATCGTAGCGCTGGCCCGCATCATCGACCGCTTTGCCCGCACCCCGGTTCCGGTCTCTCCTAAGACTACCTTCAACATCGGCATCGTCAATGGCGGAACTTCGGTGAATTCCATTCCCGAACTGGCGACCATGCGAGTCGATACCCGCTCGGCTTCCGTCGAGGAACTTGACCGGCTCGAACGCGCCCTGCACGAAGCGGTGGATCACGTCATCCCCGAAGTGACCGGTCGAAAAAAACAGGAGCTGCTCACCGCGGAGGTCCGCGTCATCGGCAATCGTCCCGCGGCGGAGCTGCCGGGCGAATCGCAACTGCTGAAGATGATTCGCGCCGTGGACACCCAGTTGGGCAATACAGCCCGCATTCAGCGCGCCTCCACCGATGCCAACATTCCGCTTTCCCTCGGCCGGGAAGCCATTGCCATCGGCGCCGGCGGTAGCGGAGGCGGCGCGCACACCATTCACGAGTGGTACGATCCCACCGGGCGCGACCTCGGGCTGAAGCGCATTCTGCTGCTTACCCTGGCGCTCGCCGGAGTCGCCGACGAATGATTCCGTTGCTACTCTGCCTGGTGTCGTTCATGCTCCTCAATGCAAATTCGTCGGGCGCTAACGCCGTCCCGGCCCCCGATACCCTCTTTATCGACGGCGATATTTACACCCAGGCAAAGCCGGCACGCGTACAGGCCATGGCCGTCCGCGATGGCCGCATCGTCGCCACTGGCTCCACCGATGACATCCGCAAACTCAAGGGTAGCCGTACGCAGATCGTCGATCTCGGCGGACACTTCACTATGCCCGGCTTCAACGATGCCCACGTTCATCTCGCCGCTGGAGGTGAGCTCCTCCTCGAGGTTGATCTTATCGGCGTGAAGTCGCTGGCCGAGATGCAGCAGCGTATTGCCGAGCACACAAAGTCTGTTCCTCCGGGAAATTGGATCGTCGGACGCGGATGGGATCACACGCTGTGGCCCGGCAGGAAGCTGCCGACACGTCAGGACATCGACGCCGTTACGGGCGATCATCCCGCCCTCTTCACGCGGGTCGATGGCCACATTGCCGTCGCCAATACCGCTGCACTCAATGCAGCCGGAATGTTCGCCAAAATACCCGATCCTGCGGGCGGCAAAATTGACCGCTCGCCCAACGGCGAGGCCACCGGAATCGTTCGCGAAACCGCGCGCGAGATGCTGAAGGCCAGGGTTCCCCGACCGTCCCTGCCCATGCGTCGCAGGGCCATCGAGCTGGCGTTGGCGGATGCTGCCCGCTGGGGCATCACCTCCCTGCAGGACTATTCGGACTGGGAAGACTTCCTCATCTATGAGGACCTCGAGCGGGAAGGCAAGTTGACCGCCCGCATCAGCGAATGGCTCATGTTCAACGAGCCGCTCCAGTTGCTGGACAAGCACCGCGCGGAGCATCCCGCTGACGACCCCTTCCTGCATACCGCGATGCTCAAGGGCTTCATGGATGGTTCGCTGGGTTCGCGCACGGCGGCCCTGCTGGCGCCCTATTCCGACGATCCCGGCAACTCCGGTCTGCCGCAGTATGACCGGGCTACGCTGAACCGCATGGCTGTGGAGCGTTCAGTAGCTGGTTTCCAGTTGGGTTTTCATGCCATTGGTGACCGCGCTGCGCAGATGGCACTCGACGCTTTTGCCGAAGTTGAGCGCGACGCGCGCGAGAACAACCGCTGGCGCGATTTCCGCTTTCGCATCGAGCACGATCAGGTGATCGCGCCCGATCAGGTCGAGCAGTATCGGAAGCTCGCCGTCATAGCTTCGGTGCAGCCCAGTCATTTGCTGACCGACATGAACTGGGCGGTCGAACGCATCGGGCCGGAGCGTGCCAGAAATTCCTATCCCTGGAAGACATTCCTTGACCATGGCGTGCGGCTGGCTTTCGGAACCGACTATCCCGTGGAGCCCATTTCGCCTTTCCGCGGGATTTATGCCGCCGCTACGCGCAAGAATGAAGCTGGTACCAGGGAGTACTTCCCGGAGCAGAAGCTCAGTGTTGAGCAGGCCCTGACCGCATATACCAATGGCGCGGCGTATGCCCAATTTGCCGAAAAAGAGAAGGGCACCCTCGCGCCCGGCATGCTGGCCGATTTCGTAGTTCTCGATCGCGACCTGACCAGGGTGCCACCTGAGGCAATCCTCAAGACCCGAGTATTGCGGACTGTAGTAAGCGGTAAAACCGTGTTCACGTATTCTGACTAAACCTGTAGTAGTCCCGGCACGCTTGGGTAAAGCAGTAAGGCACCTTGGTAACCACTTGTAATCCCAAATTCGGGATATAGATTCCATTATTAATATCGCCAGCGGATCCATGCCGTATAATTGGGGAACCACTTAATGCTTAAGGGGTTAGGGGAGCCATTGGGCAGGCCACATGGCATCTAAGTTGCTCGACGAATACGGACTAATGGGCGCTACGCCATCCGTGCGCCTCGCCCGCGGGCCTGACCCTGCGATGGATCGCAACCTGCAAACCCGCTTCTTCGCGGCCTTTCTGGCGCTGGTCAGCGTCGCTGCCATCGTCTTTGCATGGATCAACTTTCAAAAGGACCGGGAATATTTTGCCCCATACGATGGTGTTTGGTGGGTGGAGGATGGAGGACACCTGCGGGCGCAGCGGGTGGAACCGGATGGCCCGGGTCAGAAGGCCGGCATCAAGGCCGATGACCGCCTCGTGGCAGTGGAAGGCCGGAGCGTAAGCAATGTCGGTACCCTCGAACACCAACTCTACAATGTTGGGGTTTGGTCGAAAGCCAACTACTCGCTGCTCCGCCAAGGCGTATCGCTGGAAGCACCCGTCATCCTCACGCCTGCTGACCGCTCCCTCTATGCTGGGCTACGGCTGATCGCGCTGGTCTATCTAGGCATTGGCATTTATGTGCTGTTCCGGCGCTGGACTGCCCCCAAGAGCACGCATTTCTACGTTTTCTGCCTGGTTTCGTTCATTTTCTACGGCTTCCACTACACCGGTAAGCTGAATGACTTCGACTGGATCGTCTATTGGTCAAATGTTGTGGCGTGGCTGTTGCAGCCGGCGCTGTTTCTGCACTTCTCGCTCACATTTCCGGAGCGGAAGGGACTGGTCGATCGTCGCCCATGGCTGATTCCCGCCGCCTATGTGCCCGGCGCGCTGCTGCTGGCGATACACATCTGCGTAATCAGCCTGCTGCAACCTAGCGAACTGCTGCGCTGGAACCTGGACCGTATAGAGTGGCTTTACCTGGCCGGCTACTTCGTCGCCGCAACATTCACCCTGTGGCACAGCTATCGCCACGCCGAAACAGGCATTCTCCGCCAGCAAATGAAATGGGTGACTCGAGGCACCATTCTGTCTGTGGCGCCATTCACCGCTTTTTACATCGTTCCTTACCTGTTCGGGAGTCTGCCGGGTCTGGGCATGAAGGTCTCCGTTTTGTCGCTGGTGTTTCTGCCGCTGACCTTCGGCTATGCCATCTTCCGTTACCGCCTGATGGATGTGGACCTGATCTTCAAGCGCGGCATGGCTTACACCATCGCGGCCGGTGCCATCACCGCGGCCTATTTCGCCGCCGTGGGCATGGCTTCCGTGCTCTTTCACCAGAACTTCCCCAGTGTCGGGCCGATCGGTCTGGTGATTGCCATCGCTGTAACTGCAATCCTGTTCGACCCGTTCAAGAACTGGGTGCAGGAGCATCTGGACAGGTTCTTCTATCGCAAGCGCTATGACTACCGGCGAACGCTGATTGAATTCGGCCGCGACCTGAACTCTGAGACTGACCTCGACAAGATGCTCACCTCGATCGTCGATCGCCTGTCGCGCACGCTGCTGGTGGATCGGCTGGCAGTATTCCTTTCCGATGCGGAGCAGCCGGAGCAGTTCTACCTGGCCAAGTCTTACGGCATCTCGCATACCAGTGGACTCGATTTCAACTTCCTTCACCTGGAGCGGCCGGAATGGCAGTCCGGTCACCTGTTCTTCGACAACACGAACCATGCGGTGCGCGAGACAGCGTCGGCGCGCGAGACCATACGCCGTCTGGAGCTCAACTACTACATTCCATGCATGGTGATGAACCGCATGATTGCGGTGCTGGGCCTGGGAAAGACCTCCGAGGGAGACTTTCTCTCCAGCGAAGACGTGCAGCTGCTGGAGACCCTGGCCGGCTACATTGGCATCGCCGTGCAGAATGCCCGCCTTTACAAATCCCTGGAGGAGAAAGCCGGACAATACGAGCGCCTTAAGGAGTTCAGCGAGAACATCGTGGAATCCATCAGCGTGGGGGTGATGGCAGTCGATCTGGAGGACCGTATCGAGTCGTGGAACTCGCAGATGGAAGTAATGTTGGCGCTCCCCCGGCACGAGGCGGTTGGCCGGCCGATGGCCGCGGTGATGCCGCCCGCCTTCCTGGACGAGTTTTACCGCGTGCGTCAGAGCCAGGGCATTCACAATCTCTACAAGTTCCGCCTCGGCACCCGGGCCGGGGAGATGCGCACGACCAACATCGCCATTGCGCCGCTGGTCAGCAAGAATTTCAGCGTTATAGGCCGCCTCATTATCGTGGACGACATCACCGAGCGGATGGAGCTGGAATCGCAGCTTTCCCAGGCTGAGAAGCTTTCCTCCATCGGTTTGCTGGCTGCCGGCGTCGCTCATGAGGTGAACACGCCCCTGGCGGTCATCTCCTCCTATGCGCAGATGCTGGCCAAACAGGTGCACGGCGATGACCGGCAGTCGGCGCTGCTGGAGAAGATTACCAAGCAGACCTTCCGCGCCTCCGAGATCGTGAACAGCCTGCTCAACTTTTCGCGCACCTCGGGCACCGAATTTGCCGACGTCGATCTCAATCGCGTCATCAAGGATACCCTCACCCTGCTGGAACACCAGTTCAAGACCGGGCGCATCAGCGTACAGCAGGACCTTTATCCCGATCTGCCCCCCATTCACGGCAACATCGGGAAGCTGCAGCAGGTCTTCCTCAACCTCTTCCTCAATGCCAGGGACGCCATGCCTGGCGGTGGCACGCTGAGCATCACCACACTGGATGGTCACCATGTTCAGGTGAAGGTTTCGGATACCGGCACCGGCATCGCGCAGGAACATATTCATCGCATCTACGATCCTTTTTTCACCACAAAGAACAAGCCCAAGACCGGTCACAGCAGCGGAACTGGCCTGGGTCTCTCGGTAACCTACGGAATCATCCAGGAACACGCCGGAAAAATTCGGGTGGACAGCGCGCCCGGGCGCGGCACCACGTTCATCGTGGAATTCCCTCTGGTCAGAAAGGCAGTGAGTGCTTGACGCAGCCATAAGCCGGGCTACAGGCGGCCGCGATGAGATCGGTTCATCGGGATCGGTGCTCATTGTGGACGACGAAGCCGCCATCCGCGAGTCGCTGCAGACCCTTCTGGAGTTAGAAGGCTACTCGGTCGAGGTAGCGAGCGACGGTCACGAAGGCCTCGCGCGCATCGCCGGGCATCCCTTCGACCTCGTGCTGCTCGACTATGCCATGCCGGAGCGCAATGGCATCGAGGTGCTGCGTGACATTCGCGAACGCGACCTCGACCTGCCGGTCATCATGATCACCGCTTATGGCACGGTAGAAAACGCGGTAAACGCCATGCAGGCCGGCGCCACCAACTTCATCCAGAAGCCGTGGGATAACGAGAAGCTGCTGGCCGATGTGCGTACTGCGGTTGCGCGGCGTCGTGCCGAAGAAGAGGTCGTCCTGCTCAAGCGTGCGCTCAAGCAGCGCTACAACTTCGAAAACATCATTGGCAGAAGCGAGCCCATGCTGCGGATCTTCGACCTCGTCGCGCAGGTGGCGCCCAGCCGCTCCACGGTACTGTTGCAGGGTGAAAGCGGAACCGGCAAGGAACTGATCGCCAAGGCCATTCACATGAACTCGCCGCGCAAAGATCGCGCGTTCGTGCCGGTGAACACCGGGTCCACGCCCGCCGACCTGCTGGAATCAACCCTGTTCGGGCACGTCAAGGGAGCGTTTACCAGCGCTATTGCCAGCAAAAAGGGCCTGTTTGAGGTGGCGGATCGGGGGACGCTCTTCCTCGACGAGATCGGCACCATGGGTCTGGAAACACAGGCGAAGATCCTGCGCGTGTTGCAGGACCGCAAGTTCATGCATCTGGGCGGCGTCAACGAGATTCAGGTGGACGTCCGCATTATCGCCGCGACCAACGTGGATCTAAGGCAGCAGGTCAGGGAAGGCAAGTTCCGCGAAGACCTGTTCTATCGCCTGAATGTCATTACTATCGATTTGCCACCGCTGCGCCAGCGCAGGAACGATATTCCCCTGCTGGTGGAGCACTTCGTGGCAAAGTTCGCGCAGGAGAACGATCAGCCGCCGTTGCGGGCGACGCCCGAAGCCCTGCGTCCGCTGCTGGAGTACGACTGGCCGGGCAATGTGCGCGAACTGGAGAACGTAATCGAGCGCGCCGTCGTGCTGGCTACGGGTCCGAGCCTGACGCCCGATCTGCTGCCGGAAAACCTCACCGGCCGGGGCAGCAAATTCGCCATTCCGGACCATGCTCCGGACGCTTCGCTATTCGAAATCATCGAGGAATGCGAACGGCGCGTGATCACCGACATGCTGGAGAAGTGCGGCTGGAATCAGACCGACGCGGCCGAACGCTTTCGCATCCCGCTGTCTACCCTGAACCAGAAGATCAAGCGGCTGAACATCGGGATCAGGAAAAAGGGTAGAGAGAACGGCAACAGTACCTAGCGCAAGTGGCGTTCTGAGTCAGAAAATTAGTTCATAAAGCAATGGCCTGAAAGAGCACGGCTTCAGCCGGGCGTAAAGCGTGCCTTTTCGGCTCGTAGACGCAGCACGGTTCCTCCGCAAACAGGTTCCCCGTCACCGCGTAGGCTCTGGCCCGCGATCCTCCGCAGATTTCGCGGAACTCGCAGCGGCCGCACTTTCCCTCGAGATTCTGGCTATCGCGCAGCGAGCGGAACAAAGGCGAGTTGCGGTAGATCTCGCCTAACGATTGCTTGCGAATGTTACCCCCTGAAACCGGAAGGAAGCCGCTGGGATAAACCTCGCCGAGATGTGAGACGAAGACAAATCCCTTGCCGTCGTTAATGCCGCGTGGCGCGCGGCCAATGCCGTCGGGAGTTTCCATCGCCATCGGCTCGCCATAGTGCGGGGTGCAACGGAAACTTCCCGCAGGCTCTTCTCCCTTGCGGCGTGCCTCGGTGCGGCGCTGCAGCAGAAAACGACGGTAGTGCTGGGCTTCGGTGCTCTTGATGTCAAACATCACGCGCTTCGAGGTTTCATGCAGCTTTGCGAAAACCTGTTCGAACTCCTCCGCGGAGATGCGATCGACCGTCTCGCCGCGTCCCGTGGGCACCAGGAAGAAGACGCTCCAGAGGACAATGTCGAGGGTCTCCAGCAGAGCAATGGTGTCATCCAGCATCGTGAGATTGTGGCGGGTGATGGTGGTGTTGATCTGTACCGGCAGGCCAACCGCCCGCGCCCAGCGGACTGCGTTCAGCGTCCAGTCATACGAACCGGCAACGCGCCGGAAGGCATCGTGGACCTCAGCGGTAGCGCCATCCAGAGACACGGCAAGGCGCGCCAGTCCGCATTCTTTGAGCCGGACGATGTTTTCGCGGGTGAGCAGCGGCGTTGCACTGGGTGTCAGCGAGATCCGCACATTGCGCTCCGCGGCATAGCGTACCAGGTCGAAGATGTCCAGCCGCTTCAGTGGATCGCCGCCGGTCAGCACGAATACCGGCACCTGCATGGCCGCGATTTCGTCGATCAGTCTCCTGGCTTCCGCGGTGTTCAGCTCCAGCGGATTGCGGGCGGGCTGGGCGCACGCCCGGCAGTGCAGGCACGCCAGGTCGCACGCCTGCGTCGTCTCCCAGATCGCAATAAAGGGCCGCTCGTCAAAGCTCATTTTCCCATCCATTTCTTCGTCGTCCGTTACGCCGCGACCCCTCCAGCCTGCCAGAGGTTATCACTCCCGCATGTGACCTAAGTCACTCTACAGCCGAATCGTGATGATTGCCCGCTGCGGCCCGTTTTCGGCTGCGGAGATTGGTCACACCCGCCTGTGAGAAAGATCACAGCAGCTCTGTGCGTACCGGAACAGAATGACGCTTAGGGATGGGTAGCCATTGGGCGCCTGCCAAAGGAGCTGATCATGTCCGAAGACAAGCGCGATGTGCTGGAAGTGCTGCGTTATGAGCTGAACTTCCTCGAACAGGGCGGCTACGGCAACTGGTATAGCACTCCATGGGGCCCGGCCTCCATCTTTCAGGACTCCCTCACCTGCCCCAATCATGGCGATCCCACGCGTCCGCATGCCTGCCACGAATGCGTGCTCTACGATTTTGTGCCAGAGCAGTATCGCACCGAAGACGTGCCCTGCCATCACATACCACTCAACCGCAATGGCGTCACCGTTGCCACTCCCCAGCAGACCGAAGAGGAGCTGCGCGAGAATGTCAAGCACTGGCTGAAGCGCACCATTGCCAGAATTGAAGCCGATCGCGCAAAACAGAAATCTCAGCAGTCAGAGCAAGCCCTTGTGGCGGGCTGATTCCCGTTGTGGAATCAACCCGAATTTCTCCTGCCGATTATTCCTCCTTGGCACCCAGTTGTGGGTACAATTCCGCCGGTACCAAAACTGGAGCACGCCATGCAGCGCAGCTTTGTGTCGCTAAGTCCGCAGGAGGCCTTGCAGGTCGCCATTTCCATCGAGGAGCGGAACGCGGAAATCTATCACCGCTTCGCCGAACTGTTCACCGAGTTCGGCGACGAGGAATCGCTGGAGATTGCGGCGGTATTCTGGGAGATGGCGGTGGAAGAACGGGCGCACCGTTCGCTGCTGCGCGACAAATATGCCGAGTTATACGGCGACTCGGTTTGCCACATCACCGAGCAGGATGTAATCGAGATTGTCGAGGTGCCCCGCCTGGAAAATGGGGATGTGTTTGCCGCCGGCACCGACCGTGCTCCGGGGCGGATCCGCGCGCTGAATGTGGCCCTTCAGGCGGAGCTCAGAGCACAGCAGTTCTATTTGAACCTGGTAGACAGAACTCCACGCGGGCCGCTGCATAGCCTTTTTCAGGACCTGGCACAGATCGAGGACTCGCACGTCAGCTACCTGGGCGCAAAGCTGGTGCAGGATACCGCCGAGAGGCCCAGCGTGCACTGAGCCGTCACTTCAGATCACGTAGCGCGGCGGCTGCATACAGTCCGTGCGTCACTGACCCAAAATCGCCGCGGCTTCAGCCGCTGAGGGATCTCAACCCGACTTGATCAGAGTCTCCTTAGGCGTTCCCCAGATCCGGTAGCGAGGCCAGACTTTCGGGGCAGCTACGCGATCACCCTGCTCGTCGCCCGGCAGCCCCCGTCCCGGCGGCCACGCGCTTTTTCAGCTCCAGCGCATTCTGCGGCGCATACCCCGAGTCGTCATTGTCGAAATACACATAGATGGCATTCAGTTCGCGGCTCCAGTGGGCGATGCGCTCCGCCCACTCGCAGAGCTTCGCGTCGCTGTAGCATCCCTGGTACCTGCCACCCGGCCCGTGCAGCCGCACATATGCGAAATCGGCCGTGATCGTGATCGGCGTGTGAAAACCCGCCAGCTCGTGAATGCAGTAAGCGGCGTTGTGACGGCGCAGGGTGTCATACACCGCTTGCGTATTCCAGGTGGGCTCGCGGAATTCGAAAGCGTATCGGTGCCGGGCGGGCAACGCCTCCAGAAACTCCTCCAGGCGCTGCACGTTCACCTTCCATTTAGGCGGCAACTGGAACAGGATGGGGCCCAGTTTTTTGCCCAGGATCTCCGCGCGCGGCAGCAGGTTCAGCAGGGCGTGCTCAGGTTCCTTCAGCTTCCTGTTGTGCGTCAGAAACCGGCTGCCCTTCACCGCGAAACAGAAGTTCGGCGGGCCCGCGTCACGCCACGCGGCGAACGCCTCAGGAGTCGGCAGCCGGTAGAAGCTGTTGTTCAGCTCCACCGTGTCGAAGAAGTGCCGATAGAAGTCGAACATGCGCGAAGTGGGCAGATCGGGCGGGTAAAAGGTCCCCAGCCAATGGCGATAGTGCCATCCCGAAGTGCCGATGCGGAGTTGGGCAGCCATGCTAGCAAGCTGCTCTCATGGTGCGGCGCACGGCCTCAGCAGTCAACCCATAGACCAGGTGAGCGCCAAGGCCGCTGAGATGCTGCGACAGAGGGTACGCCTGCGGACGACCGCCGAGCTTCAGCGAGGGCACCATGATTTCATCCGCGCCCAGCCAGACCGCACTCCCCCAGGCCATGCCAAATCCGGCACTAACCGCGGGCATCACCTCGCTGAGCATTCCATAAACGCCTCCCGTCAGGGCGCCGAAGGCGTAGTGCACCACGGAGCCGCCCGTCTTCTTCTCCTGCTTCGTCAGTTCGCGTTTCAGCTGCGGACGGGTGATCGTCTCGGCCGTCTTCACGGTGGGATTGTTTTCTTCCCGCTCCTCCTGCTGATTCTGACTCTCCTGGTCGCCTGATGACTGCATCTGTTGCTGCAACCTGGCCTTCACCGCCCAGAACTGGTTCATCGTCCACGACGCCACCGGTCCGCCAACCAGACCGCTGATGAAACCTCTGCCGGCACACCTTTGTCTGCGCACCTGCTTCCTCCTTCGCCGCCATGGGCTCCCCGGATACGAATACCGGCCGCACGCCCGAGTTGCTTGCATTGGCGCTGATCAATCGCGTGCTGGCAGCCCAGAACTCGGCCTTCGATTGGCCTTGAATATCAAGGTTTGTTCACGTATGGGGGGAACGATTTGAACTCCACCTGCCGCTGCATGCTTTTCTCGGTGCCGGTGGCATCGCTGGTGTGCTGGATCAGGGTGCCCTTGATGACGTGGTAGCCTTCCTCAGATGGCTTTCGCCCCGGCGCGGTGGCGATCACGCCGGCGAACTCGAACCAGACGCCATGCACCGTCTTTGTGCTGAAGCTCAGGCGATTACCGGCCAGCGACGTCCTGTCGAAAAACTGGTCAATGAACTGGTCTTTGTCGCTCGCCGAGTCCCCGAAACGCGAGATGTAGCCAGAGAGTTTGCCATCTTCGACGGTGAGCTGCACGAATTCACCTTCTCGTAAGAAGCTGTACATGCCCGAGATGTCGCCGGTTTCCCCGCTGCGGGCGGGCTGCTGCGCCAGGAGTCGGTATTGCTGCGGGACAGTCGCCAGCAGCAAAACCGCCAGGACACGCAGAGCACACAGTGGGTTCACTATTGCCCCTCCGGCAGCTCTCATACCGGAGCATGATGCCACCGGGCTGTTAGTATGGAAACAATAAACTTTCAGCATGAGATGTTGTCGCGAATCAAACTGTTTCCGATATAATCCACCTACACCCCACTCGAGAGGATAATGTCGGAAGTCACGGCAACGAGAGCCCGCAAGGAAGCTGGCGAAGCTGATCCTCCGGCGCTGCTTTGCGAGCTGGAGCCGTGGCATCGGGTCTTCCTTCGTAACCTTGCTGACCTTCTGCTCCGGCGCGAGCCTCCTCCACTCGAAATTACCGCCTCACCTGTTCCTCTCCGCCGGGACTACTTCATCCGCACAGGTATCGACGCCACCCGTTTCGTCGAATCCTATGGTTTACACATCGCTCTTATTACGCTGGTTTATCTGATATCTACGTTGCCGTTCCTTAACCGCACGCCGCAATTGCATTCGCCCTTTGAGAATACGCGGGTGGAGTACTATCCGGTCAGCGACTACCTGCCGCCCATCAACACTGCCACCAGGGCGGCCATGAAGCCTCGCAAAGGTGCGCCAAAGCTGGCCAAACAGGAAATCCTGTCAGTTCCGGCAAATCCCGACAACACGCGGCAGACTATCGTCACCCCTCCCAAACTCAGGCTGGAGCATGATGTCGCCCTGCCGAACATCGTGGCCTGGACTCCCATACCGGCGGTCCAGCCGATCGCCGCCTCAGCGCGCGCGGTGGCGCAGTTGAAAGTGCCGCAATTGGAGCCCGAGGTGGTTGCACCCACAGCCGATGTTTCGCAAGTCAAAGATAAGCTGCAGCTCCCGGCGCTGCCGCAGCCATCGGTTGTCGAGCCGCCACTTTCGCCGGACCAGCTTAAGCTGCAGCGCGGCCAGCTCAATATGGCTCAACTGGAGCCGCAGGTGGCAGCGCCCAGGCTGCCTGTCGCGCCTCAGCGAGCCAGTGGGGTTGGCCAGAGCGCAGGCAAGGACGTTCCGCCCTCACCGAACGTCGCCAATGTTCCCGCCGCGCAAGGCCAAGGCCAGCTCATCGCGCTGGGACTGAATCCGGCAGACGTTCGTGGACCCCTGACCCTGCCTGAGGGCAACCGCAGTGGAGAGTTCCATGCGTCACCGGGAGGAAAGCCCGACGCGCCGGGCACGCCAAACGTGACAGGCACAGGCACGTCCGACAGTGGAGGCGGACAGGGAAGCGGTGGTGGCCTGCCTTCAGGAATCGTGGTGGGCGCTCCGCCGCCGGGCGCGGCAACCTCCGCCGTGGCCGGCACTCCCAATCTCAACGCGACCATGGCGAAGGCTTCAGGCGTTTCCAGTCCGGACCTGGAAGCGCGCAAGCGGTTGATCGCGGCCGCCATGAAGCCGTCCCTACCCAGCATCCGCGACCGCGTTGCTCCAGCACCTCCCACTCCAGTCGCCGAAGACCCGGACTTCAGTGTCGAGCAGCGTGTTTTCGGCAGCAAACGTTACTACTCGCTGATCATGAACATGCCTAATCTGACCTCAGCGACAGGAAGCTGGATCATCCGCTTTGCCGAGCTGAAGCAGACTGATGACAAGACGCCGCTTACTGCCCCGGTCGCCATGATAAAGGTGGATCCGGCTTACCCTCCTGACGTGCTGCGCGATCATGTGGAGGGCACAGTCACCCTTTACGCCATCATTCGCGCCGACGGCACAGTGGACGGGATCAGGGTGCTCGACAGCCTTGATTCCAGACTTGATGAGAACGCAGTGCGGGCACTATCGGGCTGGCACTTCCGCCCAGGCACCAGGAACGGCGAGCCGGTTGCACTGGAAGCTGTCGTCCAGATCCCTTTCCGCATGCGGCCGCTGCGCTAAATGAACATCCGCGTACCGCGGGTCAATTCTTCGAGTTTCAGCCCGGGCGGAAATCGAGAACATCCTCGCCCCTTCGCCAGAGGATGGCAGGACGCTGATCACGCCTCTCCGCCAGCTTCTGGTTGATTGCTTCCACGTCGGCCTTCGACCAGCTAACCGACGACAGCTCAATCTCGCCGCTCGGGTCGATGTAGAAGAGCGTGGGGACGTTCGTCAGCCGATATGCATTCGAAACCACATAGCTTGCCGGATCGTCGAGCGCGACCGCAAAGGTGACGCCATGTTCTTTCACGAATCGCCTAGTCTCACGGGCATCGTCCTGCGAAATGCCGATGAACGTTACGCCGGCGCCGCCATTGGCCCTATACATGCGCTCGAAGAATGGAAACGCATATTGGCAGACCGGGCAACTAACCTTGAAGAATGCCAGCAAAACAGGACCCTTTTTCAAGGCTTCACGCAACGAGATCTGCCGGCCATCAACTGTGGGTAGCGAAAATTCCGGCGCACGGGCGCCCACCGTCAGTGTAACCACTCGCTGAAACCTCCGAAATAATCTCCTCAAAAACATATAGATTCAGCGGGACCTTCCCTGGGCGCAGGCGGCAAGCGGCGCAGGACTTTGCGGGTCAGACCGGTAAGCGGCAATCTTTCGTACTGCCGGCGGGTGAACCAGCGCCCACGAGCAGCACAATCCTGCAACTGCTCCGGCGAGGCGGCAAATACCGCGACATGGTAGTCGGTAATGGTGATGGAATGGCGAAGCCGGAGTAACGGCAGGGCGCCGTTCACCCGGGCGGACGGCATCTCCGGCAATTCCCACATCCCTGCCATTAATGACGCGTCCATAGGACGTCGCACAAGTAGTGTCGAAGCGTTCTTTCGTACCAGAGCAAGGAAGACTCTCCTGCTCCTTCTTTTAGCCTGGGGCACTGGCCGTTGAGCGCCGCGGGTGCGGCAAAAGGCTGACACCGGACAAACCATGCACTGCGGCGCTCGCGGCGTACAGATGGTGGCCCCCAGCTCCATCATTGCCTGGTTGAAGTCGCCGGGGCGCTGCGGATCGAGCAGCTGCTGCGCCCGCGCGCTAACTGCTTTGTTGCCCTGTGCGCGCCCGAAGACCCGGTCGACGACACGCTCCACGTTGCCGTCAACCGCGGCGACGGGTTCGCCGAAACAGATGCTGGCGATCGCGGCAGCCGTATAACGGCCGATACCCGGAAGCTCGGCCCATTCCCCGGTTGTGGTTGGAAAACGCCCTCCTTCGCGCGCAATCAGCTTCGCGGCTCGATGCATCCGTCGCGCACGATGGTAGTAGCCGAGTCCGCTCCAGGCAGTCAGAACCGAGCTCTCGCGGGCCGCGGCGAGGGACTGTACCGTCGGGAAGCGCCGCAGGAATCGGACGTAGTGATCCAGCACTGCAGCCACCCGCGTCTGCTGCAACATGATCTCGGAGAGCCAGACACGATATGGATCACAATCGCGGCGCCACGGAAGATCGCGACGATGCGCGTCGTACCAGCGCAGAAGCTCGCGGCGAAAGTAACCTGGTTGCGCTGAGCTCATGGAGCCGCATTGTACAGCGTCAGGAGTACAGCTTCCCGGCAGTTACTTCGGGTGGGCCGGAAAAGGAGCTGTCAGCCAGGCCCTGGGCTGCGGGCGACCGATCCCGACACACGGTTCATGCCCGCACCGAAGTTGTCATGTTTCTTACGATGTTGACGGTTGCCGAGGCCAGACAAGCAGGTGAGTTTTCCTGAATTGGTGACAAGTCACAAACCGGCGTGACGCCGGTCACTCCGCGCAAGCCGCTTTACGTCCTAACTTTACTGTGCTAGCATCCGCCTGACGCGGGCGCGAAGCCTGATCCCTGTTTGCTTTCTTGTGCTCCGGTCTGGCCAGAAGAACCTGCCGCCCAGTTGGCCAACGGAGCAAGCGGGCCCACGTCGGAGGCTCCTGAACACCTTCCCAGTCGGCTGGGTGCCGTGGCGTGTGCCTGGTTCATGGCTGCTGGAATAGGGTGCACGGGGGTCAGTTCCGGAAACAGTGTCCGGTCCTGTCGCATAGCGAGCAAAAGTTAAGCAAGCTGCTGAATTGACTGTTTGATTGCGCTCGGAAGAAAAGAAAGCTGCCAGAAAAATCGAGCATAGGGTTGCGCAACTCCGGTTACGTTAACGTGGGCGACCTTTTAATGGAAGTGCTGGAGAAAGGGAGGGGCGAATGAGAAGGTTCCTGAGCTCACTAGGTTTCATTACTCTTGCAAGTCCGCTTTTCGCCGCCGATGGTGGTCCTGCTATCTACCATCAGAATTACAATCCGCTGGGCAATGTCGCTCTTTCCACCGTGGTAGCGGCTATCCCAATCTTGACCCTGTTGTACTTCATCGCCATCCATCCGCACCGCGACAAGCAGGGCACTCGCCATCTGGGTATCAGTGCCCCTTATGCCGCGTTCTATGGCGTATTAGCTGCGTTCCTGGTTACCTGCCTGGTCTTTCGCATGCCCTTCAAGTCCGCCTTCTCGGCCTTTGGCTTCGGGGTTCTGTCCGGATTCCTGGCGATCATCTGGATCATTGTCGGCGCCATCTTCCTCTACAACATAACGCTTATCTCCGGCAAGTTCGAGATTGTCAAGGAATCCATCATTCACATCTCGTTCGACCGGCGCCTCCAGGTCATTCTGATCGCCTTCTCGTTCGGCGCCATCATTGAAGGGACCTCCGGCTTCGGGACGCCGGTGGCTATCGCCGGGGCAGTGATGGTCGGCCTGGGCTTTCCTCCCTTCCAATCGGCCGTGCTCAACCTGCTGGCCAACACCGCCCCAGTCGCCTACGGAGCCATCGGTACGCCGATCGTGATGCTCGCGACGGTGACCGGCCTCGATCAGCTCAAGCTTTCC
>DATJAI010000148.1:0-48377 GCA_035516415.1 Binatia bacterium
GGCGACCGCCGGATTCGACGATGTCCAGCTCACCGGCCCATGAACGATCTTGCCGTTGTGCAAGGCCGTGAATTGAAGAGCCGAGTTGCTGAGCTGGCGTGGATTGGTTGGGGAGGTGGTCAGGGTGCTCGTTGCAGAGCAGAGCGATGTTACGGCCAGCAAGAATGCAGTCATCCACGCTGCGCTTGACCAGGAATGTCTGTTCCCTCGAGCACACCGACACGTAACAAGCATCCATTTCCCGGCAGCCTGACGCATCCCAAACCTCCTGTGTTGCTCAGATAGCTGCTTTCACCGGTGCCGAGTTAATCGACCGGACAGTTGCCGTGCGAATCGCAGGGCACCAGCTTGCCGCTGATCTTCACCCACACGTCGGACGGTCCTGCCAGCGAGTTGAGAAAGACCCCAACGCTAACGGAGCTGCCCGGATCGGCGTAGAGCTTTGCCGGGTCGGTGAACGCCAACGTGTCATAGCCGCTCGCGGTGGCCTGGTACGTCAAGAAAATGTCGTGATGGATGCTCGACCCGGCGGCAGTCGTGGTCACGTAAATTTCGGAAGTACGCTGGCCCTGCGGCAACGAGGCAAAAGCCGAGATGTGCTCGATGATGAGCCGCATGCCGCTGGGAATCTGGGGCGAGAAGGCAAACCCTTCGCCTGCTCCCGCCGGAATGCCCACATGGATTTCCTGCTGATAAGGCGCAGCCGGACGCCTATCGTCGTCTGCCCTGGCGGGCGATGACAGCAGCGTGATGACGCCCATCGCGATAGCAGTTATTGCGAACTTGCGATACCACTTCTCGACAGTCATGGCATTCTCCTTTGCATTGCTGCTCGTCGAGGCCTAGGGCTGCTAGATACTGGGAGCGGTCAGAGCAAGCATTGGCGCCAGCCCGAAGCCGGCCGATTGCGCAGCGTTGCGGGCGAAGGTGGCGCAACCCGTGCGAAATGGCAATGAAGGCCGTCTTACTTTCTTGTGAATTCTTGGTGAACCCGTAGCATCTTCATTTGCAGCAACATACGCCAGGGCAGGAAAGCGGGGGTATACTACCGAACCAGGTCGTATGCCCGCCCCAATCCAAGCAGCCAAAGCCCGCATAGACCTGTCGCGCTACGAGCTGAGTCTTGATGGCCAGCGCGTAAAGCTCGAGCGCCAACCAATGGAGCTGCTGATCCTCTTCGCGCAGCGCCAGGGCGAGCTGGTGACCCGCGACGAGATCGTCGACCGGCTCTGGGGCAAGGACGTATTCGTCGACGTCGAGCGCAGCATCAACGCTGCCGTCCGCAAGATCCGTACCGCGCTGCAGGACGATTCAGGCAATCCCAGATATCTGGAGACCGTCGTCGGAAAGGGCTACCGTTTTATCGGCTCCATCGAGCTGATCGGTGCTCCCGCCGCGAATTCTTCCAGTTCTCCCCCGGTGCAGCCTGCGTCGGCCATTCCAGCTCGCCAGCATTGGAAGCTTGGACGCCTGGCGCTGCTGATAGTGCTGGCCGTAGTGCTCGCAACCGGCATTTGGAGGTTTGCGAAATCGCGTGCCGTCGGGCCGGCGCCCGAAGCCGCGCCGATCCGCTCGATCGCCGTGCTGCCGTTGCAGAACCTGTCAGGCGACCCATCACAGGACTATTTCGCCGATGGCATGACCGAGGAGTTGACGACCGACCTCGGCAAAATCAGCTCGCTCACGGTCATCTCGCGCACTTCGGCACAGAATTATCGGGGCTCGCACAAGTCTGCGCCGCAGATCGCGCACGAACTCAACGTGCAGGCCATCATCGAAGGCTCGGTGTTGCGTTCGGGCAACAAAGTGCGCATTACGACTCAGCTCATCGATGCTCGGCACGATAAACACCTGTGGGCGGAGAGCTACGACCGCGAGATCGGCGACGTGCTGGCGGTGCAGAACACGGTGGCTTTGGAGATAGCGCGGCAGGTACGAATTCACCTGACTGCACTCGAGCAGCAGCGTCTCCAGCAACACCCGCCGGTCAACGCGGAGGCCTACGATGCCTACCTGCGCGGTCGTTATGCGCAGACCACGCAATCGCCTGATCGACTGAAGGAAGCTCTCCCGTTGTTTCAGCAGGCGATCAGTCTCGACCCGGCGTATGCTCCGGCGTATGCGGGGCTGGCCGATACCTATAGCTTGCTCGCAAACTACAACGTGCTTTCTCCAGATGAGGCTTTTCCGCAAGCCATTGCGGCGGCGCGCAAAGCGCTTCAGTTAGACCCATCGTCCGCCGAAGCGCATACCGCGTTGGCCTATCCCGAGCATCATTACTTCCGGAATTGGAGGGCCGCCGAAGATGGCTACAAAACCGCGATTGCCCTGAACGCGAGTTATCCAACCGTTCACTTGCGCTACGCCGAATTGCTGTCGAGTATGGGCCGCCACGATGAGGCGATTGCGGAGATGCACCGCGCCCTCGAACTGGATCCGCTCTCCGCAGCTTATTCCAGCAATCTTGGGAGATTTCTCTACCACGCGCGCCGCTACGATGAAGCAATCGATGTCCTCAGGCGGACGCTGGCCCGCGACCCGGACCGGGTGTGGGCGCGCGTGTTTCTGGCCATGTGCTATGAAGAAAAAGGAATGTTCGAGGAGGAGCGGCAGGAGTTTCAGCGGATTCAGGCTGCCTTCCACGGCCAACCAGGAACGGCCTTGGCGCACTTCTATGCTCGCACCGGCCAATCATCGAAAGCCATGAGAATGGCCGAGCAGGTGAAGGATGCCGCCAACGATTCAGACTGGTTCTTCCTTGCCGGAACATACGCTGCGTTGGGCGACAAGGACGAGGCCTTCACCTGCCTGAATCAAGCCTACGAAAGGCACGACTTTTTTCTCGTCTTCCTGAAGGTGCACCCGTACATGGATCCCCTGCGCTCCGATCCCCGTTACGCGCAGCTTCTGTGGCGTATCGGCTTTGGCGACCCTGACTCCTGATGCGCAGACGCGTCGCACAGCGGACCGGAGGACCGCGCTGCCGCAAGCTGGGGCTTGGGCGAGTGGTCCGCTGTTCGGAAACGCAGTGTCACTGTGAGTGTAGCCCAGCAGTAATTTCCCGGGAGCTGGCGGGATTGCCGCGATCATTCGAAGTCATTGAGCCAGAACTCCAGCGGACCTCGCTGCTGATCCTTCACCCTCTGCGCCTCCATTCTGCGCAGCTCCCCCCGTCGTATCTTTCCGGAGATGGTCTTGGGCAGCTCATGGAATTCCAGCTTCCTGACGCGTTGGTATGCGCCAAGTTTCTCCCTGGCAAAGAGTAGAACTTCGCGGGCAATTTCTTCAGATGGACGCGCATCCGCGACGATGCTGATGAAGGCTTTGGGAACGTTGGTGCGCACCGGATCGGGGCTGGGAACGATGGCTACCTCCGCCACCAGCGGATGTTCCATCAAAACACTCTCCAGCTCAAACGGACTTATGCGATAGTCCGAGCACTTGAAGACGTCGTCGCTGCGACCGACAAAGAAGAAGTAGCCACTTTCATCGACCGCAGCCATATCCCCCGTGTGGTACAGACCGTTTTGCATTACGGTCCGTGTGCGGCCGGGATCGTCCAGGTAGCCGGTCATGAGGCCAGTGGGCCGCGAAGCGAGCTTCACCGCGACCTCGCCCTCTGGACACTGCTTGTCCTGCGAATCGACAATCGCGATCTGATATCCCGGAACCGGCCGGCCCATGCTGCCGATTTTCACTTCCTGCCCCGGCGAATTGCCGATCATGGCGGTGGTTTCGGTCTGGCCGTAACCGTCGCGGATAACGAGGCCCCATGCTTTCTGAACCTGTTCAATCACCTCGGGATTCAGGGGCTCACCGGCGCTCACCGGCGCTGGCCAGTTCGCGCAAGGCACGCGGCTTCTTCCCCAGATTTTCCAGAATGATCATGCGCCAGACCGTAGGAGGAGCGCACAGCGTCGTAACTCCAGCTTCATCGAGAACCCGCAGCGTATTGGCCGCACGAAATCGAGGGGCGTCATGGACAAAGGTGGTCGCTCCCGCATTCCACGGCGCGAAGAAGCAGCTCCAGGCATGCTTGGCCCAGCCGGGCGAGCTGATGTTCTGATGGATGTCGCTCTCCTGAATGCCAATCCAGTACATCGTTGAGAGGTGACCCACCGGATAGCTCTGGTGCGTGTGAAGCACCAGCTTGGCTTTGGCAGTCGTGCCTGAGGTGAAATAGAGCAGGAAGGGATCGCTGGCCTGGGTGGGCACGATTCGATACTTCCGGTCCTGATCCAAAGCCGTCTCGTAAGGTAACCATCCGGGGCTCTGACCGCCTACCAGAATTCTCTTAACGATGGCGTCGGCGGGAATGCGACTGATTGCGCTCTCATCGCCTACGACGACGCGCGCAGCGCTGCGGGCGTGCCGGTCACGGATTTCTCCTTCGGTGGCGAGCGTGGTTGTCGGGACGATGACCGCACCGATCTTGATCGCTGCCAGCATCAGCTCCCAGATCGCGACGACATTCGGAAGACACACGACGATCCGATCGCCCGGTTCGACTCCCTGGCGCTGCAGAAAATGCGCTACGCGATCGGAGCGCTCAGCTAATTCCTGGTAACTGAGCCTGACTTCGCCCTTGTCCTCACGACGCAGCCACAAAGCTGTCCTGGAGTTGCCCTGCGCATAGACGTCGAACCAGTCGCGCGCCCAGTTGAAGTCCGAGAGGTCGGGCCACTGAAACTCCCGCCAGGCCTTTTCGTAGTCGGTGCGAGTGTTAAGCAGGAACTGCCGAGCAGCGACAAATTTTTCCGTGGGTGACATCATGGCCTCAAATGGGCGCGAGGGATGTTTACTGGATCCTATGAAATCTCAGGATGACGGATTATCCGCCACCCCGCGGCCTGAAGGCAAGGCAAACATTGGCTATCGAGCTCGGCGCTGGGCGGCGCGGCGGGGGAGTATCACCTCGCCTCTGTCCGGGGTGTACGTCATTGTTTCGGCGCCTGATGTGAAACTTCCCACAAGCCAACCCATGGCAAGGTCGGCTTCGCCGTGCCTCAACTTCCGGTTGCCCGTCAACCGATAATAATCGCGCGAACCTGCTGTTGGGAGTTGGAGAGCGCTCGTGAAAGCGATGGAGCCACGGCACAGGGAACTCGAAACTTCAATCTACTGATTGGCTCGCGGTGTATGAGCAACTTTGTTAGATTCACTCCTGTGATTCCTGCCCTGAAGCCGACGCGTCGGAAGCTTCGCCTTGTGCCGCTCGTGGCCGCGACCTACTTTATGGTGTCGGGTGGGCCCTACGGTATCGAGGACATTCTCGGGGGCGCCGGGTACGCGCACGCCATCGTCATTCTGCTGGTGCTTCCCATCATTTGGAGTCTGCCCACTGCCCTGATGATCGGGGAACTCGCCAGTGCGATTCCCGCCGAGGGCGGGTTTTATGTCTGGGTGCGGCGTGCCCTGGGCCCCTTTTGGGGATACCAGGAGAGCTGGCTCTCGCTTTCAGCCAGCGTCTTCGACATGGCCATCTATCCGGCCATCTTTGTTCTCTACCTGGGACGATTCAATGCCGCACTGACGGCCGGCTGGTACGGCTATGGCTGGTCGCTGGCGGTTGTGGTCCTGTGTTGTCTGTGGAACCTGCGGGGCGCGCCCGCTGTCGGTGAAGGGGCGGTTGGCCTTTTCATTCTCATGCTTTCGCCCTTTGCGGTGTTCCCGGTGCTTGGAGTATGGCGTGGACTTGTTCACCATCCGGTCGTGCAGTGGAGTCATGCCGGCTCCGGAGCTGCTTTGTCCACCGCAGTCCTGGTAGGGATGTGGAACTACATGGGCTGGGACAACGCATCGACGGTAGCGCAGGAGGTGCACCATCCTCAGCGCAACTATCCTCGCGCCATGATCGCCGCCGCAGCGCTCACCGCGGTTACCTACATTCTTCCGCTGCTGGCGATGGCATTGGCCGGGCTTTCGGTGCAGAACTTCTCGACCGGAGACTGGATGATCGCAGCCAGCGCCTTAGGCGGCGAGTGGCTCGGTTTGGCCGTGCTGGCAGGCGGCGTCATCTGCGGCTTCGGTATGTTCAACGCGCTGATGATGAGCTACACGCGACTGCCCATGGCCATGGCAGGGGACGGCATGCTGCCACGCTTCATCGCCCAGCGCAATCGTCGCGGCGTGCCCTGGGTCAGTGTGCTGCTATGCGGACTCGCCTGGGCATTGGCCCTCCGCCTGCCCTTCGAGCGGCTCATCTCCATTGATCTCATCCTGTACGGATCGAGCCTGCTGCTGGAGTTTGTCGCGCTCATCCTCCTGCGCGTCCGCGAGCCCGAACTGGAGCGTCCCTTCAAGGCCGGCAACCTGGCTTTCGCCTGTGCTCTCGCGATCGGTCCCGCGGCACTTATTGCTTACGCTCTGTACGCGTCTCGCGGCGAGAAACTGATGGGTTCCATTTCCGCACCCGCCTTCGCGACCGGAGTTGCTCTGCTCGGATCGGTTTTTTACTGGCTTACTGCCGCAGCTTTGGCGCGCCGGCGCGTCACTGCCACTCCCGCCGCCGAGTAGGGTAATCGAGTTCACAAAGATGCGCCAATCACATCCAGTAGCCAGGTCGCCGAGCAACTCTCCCGACGTCGGAATGGCCGTTCGTCTCACGAGGGTAAAGACAAGACCGTTGTGATCAAGGAACCAACCCAATTCGTGGATTGTCGGCAATCCGGAGGTCGGCCAGAAACGGGCCAAGTCGATGCCGAGTGGGTTGCCGGCAAGGCGGAAGTTGCCCGAAACGTGTTTAAAGACCTGGGCGGAGGGATGGGGAAGGGCAAAGCCGAACTCAGCCAGCCATGCAAACTCGCTTACCCAGCTTTGAGTCTGGCGGGATCACGAAACTGCTGAGTCATTTTCGCAGTATGACTGTCAATGAGCACTTCGGGAGTTTGTAATCCCGTCCAAAGCCGTCCCTGGCCACCATACCACCGACCGCTTGCCGCGCCCAGACCAGTTCTTCCACGGGGCGGGGCTTTGCCGGTGCCTCTGCGACCACCTGGAAGAGCTTCGTGCCAGAGGCATCTTCCGTCAGAGGGAAAGTCTGGCGAGCCCGCTCCATCGATGTGCCGTCAGAAGCCTGTCTTTCGGCCGATCTGCTATTCGTCGCTGGGCGACTCGGCGAATCCCATTTCGCCGAGATGACTTTCGCCGATGTCGACGTTGGCCTCGGTGGTGCGGCCGCCAGTGCGCAACTCGCTCAGCATGGCATCGATTTCACTGTCGGGCAGCGCCGAGCTGTGGCGCAGAAAGTTCTCCAGGCCATGGGGGTCGAACACCTGCACCCAGGTATTCGCTCCCAGGTTGTAGTTAACCTGATATTGCAGCGGATCGGCTTTCAGGCGGAAAATGTGCAAAGTTCCTGGCATAGGCTCTGATGTCGCGGGCAGCTCATATGCGGGCCGCCGGGGCGGTTGCATTGTATGATTCTTGCACTGTCTGGGGCAAGAAGCAGAGAAAACCCCGTGAGCCCTGCGGCTTCGACCCGTTGACCGCAGCCTCGATGCAGGCGCTACAATGGCCGGGCGATAATGGACCTTCGACGTAAGTAGACGACCCGTCAAGGAGTGTCCCGTATGAGCATGAACTACCAGGCCCGAAAAGTTGCCAATGCCACCGTTCTCGACGTGAGCGGGCGCATTGATCTCGGAGTAGCTCTGGCTTTTGGAAAAAAAGGGGAGACGCCGCTTCGGGAGCTCATCCGCGATTTCTGCCAGCGTGGCGAAACCCACATCGTGCTCAATCTCAAGGACGTGACCTATATCGACAGCTCCGGCATCGGCGAACTGGTCGCTTCCGTCACCACCCTGCGCAACCATGGCGGGGATCTGAAAGTGGTGAATCCCAACATGATCGTGCAGAAACTTCTGCGCCTCACCCGGCTGGATCCGCAGGTCATCGAAGTGAAACCGGACGAAGCCAGCGCTCTGCAGTCGTTCGCGAAAACACCCAGTGCTGCCGCTCCAGACAAGCCCTAGTCGCCGCTCATGCGTTGTGGCTGCTGCGCCGGTATTACGCCTGTACCTGACTGGGGACGGTGGTCATGCCGGGAGCGGGGTAGGCATGCCGGAGAATACTCCCCCCACCAACCCGCAGGAGGGGGGAACCTACGATTCCATCGGGGACGCTTCCGGAAAGCGCAACGTGCACTTTGACAGGGCCCGGTTCAGCAGCTCCTCGATCTCCCTCTCTTCGAGGCCCTTCGCCATCGCCAGCTCGCTTACAAGCAGATAGCGGGCGCGCTCCAGCATCTTCTTCTCCCGGAAACTGAGGGGCTTTGTCTGCGCCAGCAGAAGAAGGCTCTTGAGGACCTCGGCCACGTCGAGCAGCGAACCGGTCCGCATCTTGTCGGAGTTCTCCTTGAACCGGTATTTCCAGTCGGCGTTGTTTTCGCACTTGCCGTCAGTGAGAAAATCCAGGATCTTCTGCACCTCGCCATTGCGCACCACTCGCCTCAGCCCCACGCTGTCCACATTGTGGAACGGAACCATCACCTTCAGGCTGCTGGCTTTGATTTTCAGGAGGTAGAATTTTTCGATCTGGGAACCGATCGTCCTACTGCTGATCTGCTCGATGACTCCCACGCCGTGATTGGGATAAACGACTTTGTCTCCGATGCTGAAACTGTGGTTGTTCATGAGGGCCGGAGCTGCTGCTTCCCCAAAGTCTGCTCTGGGTTTGTATGAGGGGAACTACCACATCATGCAAAAATTATAAGCTTCTTCTCGCGCAGGGGTCAATTGACGCCGCTCTGCACACCATGCGCCGATTCGCGTCATCGTGAAATCTGCTCTTGACATCGGCCGGACAAAGCGGCTTTTCCTGCGCAATGGGAGGCCGTCAGCCCGAAGACCCATCGCGTAGTCCGGCACGATTCACGCGCATTGATCGCGTATAATTGTAAGATGCCTTCGGGCAACGTCCGGTAGCTTAACGCATCGGCTGCGAAGTATGCCTGAGCACATCAAGAAGAAGCTGGAAGAGGAGATCGCGCTCCTCGAACGCGAGCTGAATCACGAACTTCCCAAGGAACTGAAGCGGGCCATCGCTATGGGCGATCTCAGCGAGAACGCCGAGTATCACATGGCCAAGCAGCGGCAGGAGTTCGTGCGCGCGCGTCTGGGACAGCTGAAACAGCGCATGGCCGACCTCTCCATGGTCAACATGGCCAACATCCCGCGCGACCGCGCCGCCATCGGCTCGACCGTGGTGGTCTTCGATTCCACCAAGGGCGAGGAGATCGAATACAAGCTGGTGACCAGCGAGGAATCGGACGTGACCAGGGGCCTGATCTCCACCAGTTCTCCCATCGGGCGCGCTCTGATGGGCAAACGCGTGGGCGACGTCAGCGAGGTGGTGACCCCCACCGGCAAGCGCGAACTCGAGGTGCTCAAGCTGATCACGATCCACGACGAGGCATAGCAAAGCGGCATGACCTGGACGAGCGCGGTCGGGCGGTCCTGCAAATGGCTGTTGTACAGGATTGTGCACGGTCTGGCGCTCACCCGCATCTCGCCCAATGCCCTCACCTTCGTCGGCCTGCTGATCAACATTGTCGCGGGCATCCTCTTCGGCTACGCCCATGCCGAAAACCAGCGCCGCATGTTTCTCTATGCCGGGCTGGTGATCATTGCCGCCGGCATCTTCGACATGGTCGACGGCCGCGTCGCCCGCGCCACCAACCAGGTCACCCAGTTCGGCGGCTTCTTCGACTCCATCATTGACCGCTACAGCGATGTGGCGCTGTTCTTCGGTTTGCTGGTGTACTACGCCCGCGCCAACCGCTTCTTCTACGTCGTCATGGTCGCTTTCGTCATGACCAGTTCGGTCATGGTGAGCTATGCGCGCGCCCGCGCCGAATCGCTCATCCCCAGCTGCAAGGTAGGCTTCATGGAACGCCCCGAGCGCATCGTGCTGGTCATCATCGGCGCGCTCTTCAATCGCATGGGGCCGGTGCTGTGGATCATTGCCGTGCTCAGCACCATCACCGTCGTCCATCGCATCCGCCATACCTGGCAGGTGCTGCGCGAAATCGAGCCGCCGCCCATCCCGGTCCGTCCCGATCCGCTGAAGTTCGAGGAAATTGTAGGCTAAACGGCGTCCGCACATCCTGCGGGAGGCGCCGTTGTTGAGTCCCCAGCTCTTCCGGCCTGACCTCGCAATCCCCGCCGTTGACACAGAAGAGCTTTTCCAGTATTTATGCGCCAATACACGACGCCGTCTGGGGACGTGGCTCCGCCCAGCCTGGGCCGCCTGGACGGAACTCGAGCGCACACGGCGAACTTTATAGCCAGATAGCAAGGTATCCGCGAACACGCAATTCATCGGCATTCTGGGGCGCTCCGGTTCAGCATGAAAATCAGTCGAAAGTCGCTCGTCGGCCTCTTTCTGGTGCTCGGCCTGTCTGCCGTGCTGGATACCGTCGTGGCGTGGAAGGCCTCCGCCACCATTGACGAGTCACACCATGTTCAGTATGGCGAGAAAGTCCTTCGTTTTGAGCCGGACCGCCTTTCTGACGGGTTTTACGACAGTCAAATGCCTGTCTCGGCATTGAATGCCGCGCCTCTGGTGCTCGCCGCCCATTTCGAGACGCGCCATCTGCTTCGCCCTTTTTCCGCTCAGGTCAAACTTGTGCTGGTCCGCATCGCCACTATTCTGGCGACCCTGGCATTGAACCTACTGGTTTATCTCTGGGCATACGACCTGTACGGTGAGGCCGCCGCCCTGGCTTCATGCCTGCTTTGTGCCCTCTCCCCCAACCTCATCGCCCACGGGACCCTGGCCACCACCGACATGTACCACGCCCTGGGAGTCGTCGCATCGCTGTTCTTTTTCCGCCGCTTCCTTCTCCAGCCTACCGTCACCCGGGCGCTCGCCAGCGGCCTAATTCTGGCGATGACGCAGATCACCAAGGGCTTTGCCATTGTGCTATATGCCATTGTTTGCCTTGCCATCGTCCTGGTCGTGTTCAGGCGCACTCCCTCTGTGTCTTTGACGCCCAGACGTGCTCTCCTGTTTGCGGCAGTTACGGCGATGTCGTTTATCGCCATCATCAACGTGGCATTCTGCTTCGACCGCACCTTCAGGCCTGTGAGCTACTACCTCGGGGAAAGCCAGCACCATTTTTACAGTGCCTCCATCGCGCGGGTTCGGAAGGTGCCATTTCTCGTCCACGTTCCTGTTCCTGTCCCCTTCCCGTTTGTGCAGGGCTTCGCGTTGATGAAACGCGTTGAAAAGACCGGCTATAGCAACTGGTCCACGGGCGATGTCTATCTGCTCGGTGAGGTACGCGACCCTCACGACCCGGCCTTTCATGGATTCAAGTCCTATTACGCGGTGGCTTTTTTCTACAAGGAGCCGATTGCACTTCAGGTCCTGTTTCTATGGGGTCTGGTGTGGATCTGCCGGAACCGCAAATTCCGGGATTTCGTGGTGGGAGAGGGGCTGCTGCTGACGGCTGCTGCTGTCCTCGTCCTCTGGCTGTCGCTCTTCAGCAGGATGCAGATCGGCATCCGGCACATTCTTCCCGCCCTGGCTATCGAAACCATCATCGCGGGAGCCGCCTTTTCCGGCTTTCCTGCGAAGCCATGGCCGCAGAAGGCGTTGCTCTCTGCTCTGGTGTTATGGCTGGCCGGTTCTGTCGCAAGCTACTACCCACAGATGATCCCCTACATGAACGAATGGGTTCATGACCGCTGCTTTGCCTACAGGATTCTGGCAGACAGTAATCTGGACTGGGGACAGGACCAAACCATTGTGAGCGAGTTTCTGCGACAGAACCCGGATGTAGTTCTCGACCCCCCTGCACCCGTGGCCGGCCGAATTCTCGTCAGCGCCAACCGTCTGACGGGAGTTTCCCGTTGGGGTTCCGCAACTTACCTGGCCCAACGCTATCAACCCGTCGCCCAGGTTGGCTATGCACACTTCCTGTTCGTCATACCCGCGGGCGACGTGGCCTCCGCTCCGCCGCGGCGGCCCTGAACTACCGGAATGGAACTATGGACAGCCCGCAATTACGGCGGTCGCTGCTTGGGACTTTCAACAAATAGGGGTTAATGCGTTGCCCTTACGTCTGAATGCTGGCTGTCTCCTTATCCCCGGCCTCCAATGGCTTCTCTTTGCCGCCTTCTGACGGGCTGCGGCGGGCCAATATCCAGACCACGTTCATCAGGAGCACGGTCTCCACCGGCTTGCGATAACGCCCTTCCATGATCAGCGCATTCTGCAACGCCATGATGAGGGTAAACAGGGTGGCCGCAACAGGAATCAGGTCGAAGCGGCGATGCACGAATTCGCGCACATTTCCCGCAAATACAAAAAGGATCAGCGGCGCCCAAAGCCATCGGCTCCAGTAATCCAGTTGCCCATCCCATTGCCCCACGGCGCTCTCCGGCCATGAGGGCGCAAAGAAGAACAGGATGATGTTTTCCTGCCACTCGGCCAGCCACTCGTCCCGATCAGGGCTGAGCCGGTCGTAGGCGTCCTTCCAGTCCCGTTCGCCATGTGCGGCGTCGATGTACACTCTGGACTCCTCGTTTGCGTACGCCCTTCGCATGGCCCAGTGGCTGAATGGCTCCAGCGGCCGTATGAAGCCACTTGGTGAGCCGACTCCAAACTCATCCTGTTGGACGTTGTGCCTGAAATGGGCGCTCTGGTCGGAAGTGGCGTAAAAATGAATGTAGGTCATTCGCGTTCCTGACCGAAGCTGGATGCGTGTCAGCCAGGGATTACCCAACGGGGCGTAGAACCCAAGCTCCAGCTTGCTGCGGAACGCCTGCGGCGCGACCAGAAGTGCCGCCAGCGCCGCGCCCATTGCAATCTCCCGCAGCGGCGTGGATTTCTTCCACCACACCCAAAGAAAGCAGATTCCTGCCAGCGGCGCCACCAGCGGCTTGGTAAGCACGGCAATCGTCCAGAAAAACACAAATAGCAGAAAAGCCCAAGTCCCTCCTCTGCGCAGATACCGCGCCGTCATCCACAGGGCGATGCCTTCCAGCAGCAGCAGCAGCGTCTCCATCATGATGTAGTGGTAGATAACCAGCAGCGAGGGCGCCCAGGCAATCACCGCCCACACCCACAGGGCCGCTGTTTTCCGCAGACCAAAATTCCGCGCGGCCCGGTAGTAGGTCCACGGCATAAGCACGGACATGAGCGCCGACGACAACGCAATCAGCAGCCTGTTGTGCCGCGTCACATGCTGCAGTGCAGACATGTACACCTGATACACGATGGGATCGCTGGCCCCAAAGTAACCGCCTCGGGGGAAGCGCATACCGTTGTTCCAGTGACGCTGCATGTCCGAGAAGACATAGTCCATCGGATTGTGGTGGAAGCAGACAAAGATCCGAAAGCACGAGGCCGCTACGATCAGCGCCACAAGGATCCTGAAGTGCGTGGACGATTCCGGATGAGCGTTAGCGATCGGTTTTGTGAAAGCGGGAGAAGGAGCTCCCATAATTCGCCCCAGGCTGCGGAATTGTGCGGATGATATTAGCCCAGCTCAGGCGGCTCGTCCATCGCAAATCCGGGGGGCTGTCGCGAGTGCAAAGGCTCACTTCAGGTGCACTGCGGCTTCTACCGCCTTCTGTTCCGCAACTCCCGCGTCGCGCGGCTTCGTCACCACGGCTCCGTACTTTGGCCTGATCTCATGACAGGACGGATCGCAGTACACGCCCTGATGTGTTCTGTCCGTCTCCGGATCGGGCATGGGTGAGGCGACCGCCGCCTCCCGGTCCGCCTCCAGTTCGCGCTCCACATCTTCGATGAGCCTCTGGTTTTCCTCCGTGCTCAGCCACTTCTTCTCCATGACCAGGTAGCGCTCGAAGCGGGCGATGGGATCGCGTGCCTGCCAGTACTCCATCAGCTTCGCCGGGACATATTGCGCCGCGTCGTGGATGGCGTGGCCTTTCATGCGCATCATCTTGGCTTCGATCAGCGTCGGCCCTTCGCCCTGCCGTGCTCGTTCGCAGGCTTCATGTGTGGCGTCGTACACCTGGCACGGATCGGTGCCATCCACGATCACGCCGGGAATGCCGTAAGCGATAGCGCGCTCGGCCAGGTCCTTCACGCGGAACTGCATGTCCGCCGGCGTGGAGTAGCCCCAGAGGTTGTTCTCCACGATCAACACCAGTCCCAGCTTCTGCACCGCCGCGAAATTCAGGCTCTCGTAAGTGACGCCCGTGGACTGGCCGCCATCGCCGACGTAGGTCAAAGCGGCAATGTTCCGGCCCTGCAATCGCGCGCCCAGACACACGCCCGCCATCACGCCAATCAGCTCGCCCAGCATGGAAACCGGCGCGCATACGTTACGCCGCTGAAAGTCGCCGAAATGCGAGGAGGCATCGCGTCCCCAGGTCGGCGAGTCGGCCTTGGCCATGTACTGCCGCATGATGTCGCGCGCGCTGAAGCCGCGCACCAGCATCGCGCCCTGGTTGCGGATCATCGGCCCCAGCCAGTCGTCCGGCCCCAGCGCGTACGCCGAGGCGCACGAGCAGCCCTCCTGTCCCAGGCCGAAGTACACTCCGCCAACCACCTTGCCCTGCTTGTAAAGATTTTCCAGCGCCGCCTCCATACGGCGGTTCAGCAGCATCCAGCGGTAGATCGCGACGCACTGCTCGCGCGAAAGATGCTTCGAATCGCGGATGGGCGGCGGCGTGGCGCTCAGATCGCCTTCCACGCGGTATTCCATATCCGCTCCCTCGTCCGACATCAGGATACGGAACTCGGGATGCTCCAGCCGGTAATCGGGAATGTTGTAGCAGCGCAGTGAAGACGAAGCGCTATCGTCGGAACGGGCGCTCAACACCCTGCGCGCGGCAGCCCGTTGGCCCCTGCCATCACCGTCCTGAGGTTGGCCGCTCTGGCTCGCAACCTTCATATTGACCGGCTTGGGCGAGCCATCAGCCTGTTCTGCTGGCGCCGGCGGTTTGGATGTCCTGGCCGGAGCAAGAGGAACTTTGACCGTCTTCTTTGCGGCGGTTTCCGATTTTGGGCGCTTCTTGGGAGGCATAGCTGCAGAAGCAACGATAATCGCAGCCCCGATACGAGGCAAGTTGAGCCGACGGCTCCGAAAGTAGGGAAGACCTGCTGCCGACCTCAACTATGCTGGCAATGCAGCTAGCCCGGATCGTGCCAGCCGCCGATGTCGGCGGCCAGTTCGCGCGAGTCAGGCGGGCCCCACGTGCCGGGCTGATAGAGCTCGGTCGGACAGCAGTCACCAAGGATGGGATCGACGATGGTCCATGCGGCCTCTACTGCGTCCTGCCGCACGAACAGCAGCGGATCGCCCTTCATGGCGTCGCTGAGCAGGCGCTGGTAGGCGTCCATCTCGTCGTTCGTGTTGTACTTCACCGCCGAGAGCTCGACCGGCATGGGCACCAGCAGCGGTCCCGGGCGCTTCACCCGGCCGCCGAGGCTCAGCTCGATATCAGGTCCCAGACGGAAGCGGAAGTAATTCCGCCCCTCACCGCCCATCCTGCTGAGCGGGGGCTTGCGCAGTTTGACAAAAACCTCGGTAGCCGTAACCGGCAGGCGCTTGCCGGCACGAATCAGAAAAGGGACGCCGGCCCATCGCCACGAGTCCACCTCCAGGTGCACGGCAGCAAAAGTTTCCACGTCCGAGTACGGAGAGACGCCGGGTTCGGCGCGATACCCGTCGAACTGCCCGCGGACGATGTTTGCCGGGTTCAGCGGCGGGATCGTGCGGAAGATCTTTACCTGCTCGTCACGCACCGAATCGACGTACATGGTCGTCGGCGGCTCCATCGCCAGGAAGGCCACCACCTGTAGCAGGTGATTCTGCACCACGTCACGAATGGCGCCGGCTTCTTCATAAAACTTCCCCCGCCCTTCCACTCCGAACGACTCGGCCATCGTGATCTGCACGCTGTGCACGTAATTGCGGTTCCAGATGGGTTCCAGAAAGCTGTTGGCGAAGCGGAAGATGAGCAGGTTCTCGACCGCTTCCTTGCCAAGATAGTGGTCGATGCGGAAGATGTCTTCCTCGGGGAACGCCTCATGCAGGGTCTGGTTGAGCTTGCGCGCCGAGACCAGGTCGCGCCCGAACGGCTTCTCCAGGATCACGCGGGCGTTCTGGGCACACCCCGATTTGGCCAGACCGCGAACGACCACCGGAAACATGCTGGGAGGTATGGCGAGGTAGTGGGTTGGCAGCTTCGCATTACCCAATTTGGCGCGCAACTCGGTGTAGGTCTTGTCATCACCGTAGTCGCTGTCCAGATAGTCGAGCAGTTCGACGAGTCTGTGGAAGGCTTCCTCGTCCACGCCGCCGCCGTATCTGGTGAGACTGTCGCGGGCGCGTTCGCGCAGCTGCTCCAGCGTCCAGCCGGACTTCGCCACACCAATGACCGGCACTTCGAGCGTGCCCTGGCGGATCATGCTCTGTAGCGCCGGAAAGATCTTTTTGTGCGCAAGATCGCCGGTGGCGCCAAAAAAGACAAAAGCGTCGGAATGCTCGGCCATGGGCTCCTCTTCGAATCAGGCAATAGGGTTGTTGATGAAGGCGCGACGCTAAACGTTACAAAGGTACTCCTCTGGGGAACTGGCTGCGGCGCACAACTGCCGAAAGCCGGTGAAACAGCTTATCCGGCAAGATCAGGAAAACCGAAATCGTGCAGGTCGAACAGCCTGAAACGCCGATCAGTCGAGGCTGCCCTGCTCGATGACGACGTTCTCGCGCACGATCAGCCGATGGGCCGCCATCTCCCGCAGCCTGGGCATGACGCGTGCGACATGCTCGTCGGTATCCACAAAGCTGATCACCACCGGCAGCTCTCCGCCCGCCTCCACCAGGTGCGCGGTGTGCACGCCGCCTCTGCCCTGGAATCCGGCAACCGAATGAAAGGCGACCGCTCCTGCTACGTTCTCCTGACGAAGATAGCGCAGCACTTCCAGGTGAAGCGGACGGTGGTGCCAGGAGTCACCCTCGGTCAGATAAATGGTCACCTGCACGGCCATACGCGCTGCCATTTTACAATCCCCGCGCCAGAGCCGCGCCCGCCATCACCGCCGCCAGGCAGACCGCATTGTTGGCCACCATATTGATCGCCATCAGCAGCCACTGCCCGCTTTCCATGTAGGCAAAGGTCTCGAAGGCATAGCTGGAGAATGTGGTATAGGAGCTGCAAAAACCGATAGCGACCAGCAGCCGCCAGCGCGGGTCCAGCAGCATCCGCTCGCCCGCCAGAACAAGAAAGAAGCCCAGCAGCAGGCTGCCGCTGACATTGATGATGAGGGTGCCGTAGGGAAATGCTGTGGAAAGCGCGCGAGCGACATACCCGCTCAGGAAGTAACGTGCCGCAGCGCCCGCGACTGCGCCCAGCGCAATCCAGAAATAGTTCACGATGGAGTCTCCGTGCCTGTAATAGGAGTTATCAGCCGGAAGGCGTTTAAGGGCGAACTCCATCGCCGGCTACGAGTTTAACCCCCCGCGCCAACCTGCGGTCAAGATGCATGTCGGGGGGGCGCCCGCGCTCCAGTTCGCTCCTGTAACATAATCAGTGACCTCATGAGTTCGCCGGCTGCCATGCAGAACTCCAGCGAGCGCGTGCTGGAGTTCGACCAGCTCCGGCAAGTGCTTGCCGCCTGCACGGCTTCACCGCTGGGACGGCAGCGGGTGCTGCAGCTCACGGCATCGCGCGATCGCCAGTGGATCGAGCGGCAGCAGCAGCTCACCGAAGAGCTGCGTGGCTATCTGCGGGCCGGAGGACGCTTCGATTTCCATGGGCTGTCCGATCCCGGGCCGCTGATCGGGAAGACACGGATTCAGGGCGCGGCGCTGGAGATCGCGGAAATCCGCGATCTGCTGCTGCTGGCCGACCGGGCGGCGGAGTGGCGCGAGATTGCCCTGCATCCGGCGGCCAATATGGCCGAAAACTGGCAGGCGGTCCACGAGCTTTCGGGCGGCATCGCCGATTTCACACTTCTGCTGCGCCATTTTCGCAACAAGATCCTTCCCGACGGTACCCTCGATGACCGCGCCTCGCCCGAGCTGGTACGCATCCGCCGGGAGATCGAGAAGCAGAAGCGCACCATCCAGGAGTCGCTGCGCTCGTACCTCCGGCGGCTTTCCGAAGGCGGTGCGGTGCAGGATGAGCTGGTCACGATCCGCGGCGAGCGCTTCGTCATTCCGGTAAAAGTGGAGCAGCGGCGGCGCGTGCAGGGCGTTGCCCATGGGGCATCGTCCAGCGGGCAGACGGTGTTTGTCGAGCCGCTGGAAACCATCGAGCAGAACAATGAGCTGGTTCGGCTTCTGGAGGAGGAGCAGGCGGAGATTTATCGCATTCTCCTCGACATGACCGCGCGCCTGGGCGAGCATGCCGAGGCACTCGCTCAGGCTGTCGATGTAATCGCGGAACTGGAGCTGCAGTTTGCCAAGGCACGCTTTGCCGAAGAGTACGACTGCGTGGCGGTGAAGCTGCTTGACGGGCAGGCCGCAAGTCCGTCTTCCGGCGCCGCGTCTCCACCCACGGCTTCAGCCGGGACGGGCCAGTGTGACTCGCTCATCCTGCGCAGGGCGCGGCACCCGCTGCTGGAGCGAACGCTGAAGGTCAGGGGTGCGGCGGTGGTGCCGCTCAGCATCGAGCTGGACAGCGAACATCGGCAGGTGGTCCTCAGCGGCCCCAATACCGGCGGCAAGACCGTAGCGCTGAAGACGGCAGGTCTGCTGGCCCTGATGGCGCAGTCCGGCATGCCGGTACCGGCCGAGCGTGCCGAGCTTCCCATCTTCGATGCCGTGCTTGCCGACATCGGCGATTACCAGTCCATCGAGCAGAACCTGTCCACATTTTCCGCGCATATTACGAATATCGATTTCATCTCCCACCATGCGACTCCGCATTCGCTGGTTCTGCTGGATGAGCTGGGCTCGGCCACCGATCCGGAAGAAGGCGCGGCCCTGGCCGTCGCGATTGCAGATTATTTCCGCCGGGCGGCGTGCCTGAGCATCATCTCGACCCATCACACGGCGCTCAAGGTATATGCGGCCAATACGCCCGGAGTGCTGAACGCCGCGGTCGGCTTCGACGAGCGCACGCTCGCCCCAACGTATGAGCTGCGCCTCGGTGTGCCGGGCGCTTCGGCGGGAATCAACATCGCGCGGAACCTCGGTCTTAATCCGGAGATTGTTACAGAGGCCCGTCGCCGCATGACCTCCCAGGCGCAGGACGTTACGCGCTTCCTGGACCGGCTGCACACCGAACTGCGACAGCTTGACGCTGAACGGGCACGGCTTCGCGCGCGCGAACAGGAGGTCGCGCGACAGCAGGAGCGGCTGCAGCTGGAGGGCCGCAGGGACCAGCGGGAGAAACTGCGCGAACTGGAGAAGAAGCTGGAGAGCGTGCTGCGCGACTTCGAGTATCGCGTTCGCGAGACGGTGAACGCGGTGCAGGACCGCGCCCAGGCACTCAAACTGTCGAAAGACGCGGAGCGGCGGATCGCCCGCATGCGGCGTGAGTTCCGCGAGCAGTTCGACTCCACGGTGGTGGCGCACAGCACCGGGGCCGATGCCGGCGATCCCGACGCGCAACAGCACGTGGTGAAGCAGGTCTCGGTGGGCGATACGGTGCGCCTGAAATCTCTCGGCCGCGATGCGCGCATTCTGCGCTATTTCGATGACGATACCTTCGAGGTCGGCATGGGCGCGATGAAGATGAAGATTGCGCGCGACGATATCGCCGCCGTGATTGCCCGGGCGGGCGACAATCCGGTGGAGGCCGCACGCGCCCGCGGTATCGGCGTTTCGCTCGCCCGCGACGACGAAAGCGTGCCCACCGAGATCAATGTCATTGGCCAGACTGTCGACGAGGCGACACAGGCGGTGGAGAGATTCGTGGACCGTGCATTCCTGGCGGGGGCGGTACGCGTTCGAGTGGTGCACGGCAGCGGGATGGGAATCCTGCGCAAGGCGCTGCGGGAATTTCTGCGAAGTCATCCCCACGTCGCGAACGTCAGCGAACCGCCGCAGAACGAGGGCGGCGGCGGGGCGACGGTGGTGGAGTTGCGGACGTAGAAGCGCACTTCGCTTTTCGCATTTCGCTTTCAACCACGCGCTTCCCCCATTTCTCGTCAGTTTTTTTCGCCTGCACAGCTTACATAAAGCGATGCGCCATGTAGGTTCGGCAGAGTCCACCAGGAGCGAACGGCGGCGTTCCTTGCACTTCGCCGGCCACGTCTCTAGACTTGTTGTAGCGATGAGCAAGTTCGGACAGACCCTCAGGGGCTATTTCTGGTGGACCTATCCGCGGGGCAGCGTTCATTATGACGTGATGGTTTCGCTGATCCTCGCCTTTATCTTCCTCGCGCCGGTATGGATCAATTTTCGCGACAAACCGGTGGAGCGTTCGCCGCATCAGACGGAGGTCGTGGTACAGCAGGAGGGAGACGGCTTCCTCTACAAGGTTGACGCCTCGGCCGTGAAGCCCGGCAGCGACAGCGAGATTCGCGAGTCACTGTCGCGAATCATCGAGCCGATAGCCGGCTATGTTGCCATCGACCGCTACGAAGCGGTTCGCGACAGCAATCATCATGTCGTCGCTTACAGGGTGTGGGCGCATCGCTGAGCGCTGGAATTTCCGGAAACTTTTCCTGGCCGCAGCGGGTTGCGATTTCTATCCCTGGCCAGGAACCATTATGAGAAAAACGGTTATCTCACTGGCGGCATGGGCATTGCTGTGGGGCACGGCAACGGCGGCGCGGGGCCAGGACCTGGAATCCGTTCTCAGCTCCATGGACAGGGCCGCGGCCAGCTTCCGTACGGCCCAGTGTGACTTTGTCTGGGATACCTACCAGATGGTCGTCGATGAACACGACTTCCAGAAGGGCACGATGTACTTCCGGCGTCAGGGGCAGAACGTGGAGATGGCTGCCAACATCACCTCGCCGGCCAGCAAATATGTCCTGTTCGCCGACGGCATCGTCAGCTATTACCAGCCCTCCATCGATCAGGTTACCCAGTACAACGCCGGCAAGAACCGGGCTGAAGTGGAGAGCTATCTTGTGCTTGGCTTCGGCGGTGGCGGCCACGCCCTGTCCGCCTCGTATGACATACAGTACGTCGGCATGGAGCAGGCCCAGGGAGTAAGTGCCGCGAAGATGGTACTGACGCCGAAGTCGCAGCGCGTGCGCAGCATGTTTCAGACGATCACGCTGTGGATCGATACCGCGCGCGGCGTCAGCGTGCAGCAGAAACTCGATGAGCCCTCGGGCGACTACCGGCTGACGAAATACAGCAATATCCAGATTAACCAGAAAGTCCCGGGCGACGTTTTCAAACTCAAGACCAGCGGACACACCAAATTTGTGAAGCCCAGCCAGTAGATGGTGCGGCGGCGGCATTTTCATGCCGGAACGCCGCTTCCGCGCGGCTTTGCGCGTTCCCGAAGATAATCATTCCGGTTGCCGCAGGCGATCTGCTGTTGGGGACCTGCAACAGCAGATTCCTCGAGCGCTTCGACAGCCCGCTCATGATGACGGTGAGGCAGAGCTGCTTCTGTACCTGCTATTTCTTCTCCTGCGGTTCGGGCTGTTTGGAATTGTCCGGGTTCTGCGGATTCTGCTGCTGCGACTCGTCCTTCATCTGCGACGAGTTCTTGATGAAGATAACCGTTTTCCAGATGTCGTCGTCCGGCAGCACCTTGTCCCAGCCCGGCATTGCTGTATAGCGGATGCCGTATTTGATCACGTAAAACAGGTGACTATCGGGGTCGTCGGGAGTGCGGTTCATGAGCTGCGGCACGGAAGGATAGAAATTCGTGCGCATCGGCGAGATGGGCTGCTTCAGGCTGCCATGACAGAAGGCGCAATGCTTGTCATAGGTCATGGAGCCGTCCATGATGTTGTCCATCGTAGGCTGGAATGGATTCGGCTGCTTCGGCGCGTGGCCATCCACCCACTCGTCCATGGACTTATTTGCCGCCTGCCGCTCGAAGCTGCCGGGAGTATTGCCCACGGCACGGATATCGAAGTACCCCGAGGTGAGGTAGTAATAGGCGCCACAAAAAACCACAATCAGGGTAACGATGATGCCGAGGACAAATCCGCGCATGTCTCTCCTCTGAAAATCGGGCTGTCGCACAGCCGGACGAATCCTTAATCCTACTACGATGCGCGGGGCAGTTTGGCTTGCCCTTCCATAGGAAAAAGGTGATCCGGCCGGAAAGGTAACAATGTTCCAGGCAATGCGCCTCAGTATCTTCGAAGCCGGCGAGCTTCGCGGACCACGTGTTCTACGCTGGGAAGAAAGGCTTCCTCCAGCGGCGGAGAGAACGGCACGGGAGTATCGGCCGAGGCAATGCGCGTGATCGGGGCGTCGAGCGAGTCGAAACATTCCTCATTGATGATCGCGGCAACCTCGCCGGCAATGCCGCCGGTCCTGGTATCTTCGTGCAGCACGATCACGCGATTGGTCTTTTCCACCGCCTGGCGGATGGCGTCGCGGTCCAGCGGCAGCACCGTGCGCAGGTCCACCACCTCCAGCTCGATGCCTTCCTTCGCCAGAATGTCCGCGGCTTCGAGCGCGGTGTAGACCATCGCAGCGTAAGTGATGACACTGACGCCGCGGCCTTCGCGCACCACCCGGGCTTTGCCGATTGGCACCGTGTACTCCTCTGCCGGCAATTCTTCCCTGATGCGGCGGTACAGGAACTTGTGCTCGAAAAACAGCACCGGATTGTTGTCGCGAATGGCCGACTTGATGAGCCCTTTGGCATCCCGGGCGCTGGCCGGGCAGACCACCTTCAGCCCCGGAGTATGGGCGAAATACGTTTCGGGATTCTGCGAATGAAACGGCCCGCCGTGCACCCCTCCGCCCGAGGGACCGCGCACCACCACCGGGACCGGGGCGCCCCACCGGAAATGCGCCTTCGCCAGCATGTTCGTGATCTGGTTGAAGGCGCAGCTGATGAAATCCATGAACTGGAATTCGGCCACGGGGCGCATGCCGGTGAGCGCGGCGCCAAAGCTGGCGTTGATGATGGCCATCTCGGAGATAGGGGCATCGACCACGCGCTCCGGGCCAAAGCGGTCGATGAGACCCTCGGTGACCTTGAAGGCGCCGCCGTAGATGCCGATGTCCTCCCCGATGCAGAACACCGCGGGATCGCGCTCCATCTCCTCCCAGATGCCCTGGCGAATCGCTTCCAGATAGGTAACGGCAGCCATGAATTTATGCCATCCCGCATGTGATTCTAAATGAGACCGGGGGAGGGAAAGTGCTGGAGCCGGGCAAATCAACTTGGCTTCACGCCGATGCAGAAGCCGGTCTGACGCGGGAGCGGACGAGCAGAAGCGACTGATCGTCGGTTGCCCGGCCGTGCCTGTGCACCGCACCCAGCAGCGCCTGGAAAATCGCTCCCATAGGCGCCGTGGCGTGTTCCGCCACCACGGCCTTTACGCGCCCCAGGCCGAACTCCTCCCCTTTGGCGTCTTCCACCTCGAGCAGGCCATCGGTAAGCAGGAGGAAGAGATCGTCGGAAGCCCACTCAACAGAACTGCTGGCGAACGGCTGGCCATCGAACAATCCTAGGGGCAGGTTACGGCAGGCAACCTCGGAGAACTCTCCGGTCGCGGCGTGGTAGTGCAGGATGGCGTGGTGCCCCGCCATGGAGTATTCCAGTCGCCCCCCGTTCGAGGCCAGATAGGCAAAGGTGACGAACATCTCGGGCCGGGTTACCGAGCAGAGAACGGAATTGAGGCTCTCCAGCAGACCGGCGTTTCTCTCAGGAGAGGAGAGCCGCATACGCGCGGCGCTCTTGACCATGCCCATGACAACGCCAGGAGCCACGCCGTGGCCTGAGACGTCAGCGACATACGCAATCCAGCCGCGCTCGTCCTGAAATACGTCGATCAGGTCGCCGCCCACCTCACCACTGGGCAGCGAGCGCCCGTAGAACTCGAAATCGGCGACCCTGGTGTCAACCGTGGGTACAAGCGTGCGGTGGATCTCCGTGGCCAATTCAATTTCGGCATGAGCGCGAAAATAGCGGCGGCCTTCGGTGATGGAAACGTACAGGAAGCAGCAGTAGCCCAGAACCATGGCCACGATAATGGCGTCAGCACTGAAGTTCAGGCGCCCATGCATGCGAGCGATATCGGCGGCCTCCATCCGGGTGGCCAGGCGGGGAGGCGGGAGCAGGGTGTAGAGCAGGTTCATCACCACGTTTTGCGCGACGAAGATCAACACCATTACTTTCCATCGTTGTTTGCGAAGCACGGTCCCCGCTATCGCGTACGAGATGGCGAATAGGCCGTTGAAGAAAACACACAGCACCAGTCCGAGGACCTTCTGGCGTCCCAGAAACATGATGTCGATGGCGAAGCCGACAATACTGAAGAGAAAAAAAACTCCTATCACGCCGATGGTGCGTGAAAGGGCAGGGACAGTCTTCCAGTAAGGCGTACGCTCTCTCATCGGACACTCGCGGTGTGGGAATCGTACTACAGGAGTGCGACATTTACGTCTGTACGACAGGCGTGCCCGCGACATTCTTCCCGCAATAGGGGCAGCACACGTAATCGCTCCTGATAGGGCGGCCGCAATGAACACAGGCCGGGGCCACGGCGTGACCGCATTTGGGGCAATAGCGGAAATCGGAGCCCACCGGCGTGCCACAGTTGGGGCAGGGCATCAGCAGCGGCTTGCGAAGCAGGAAATAGGCGAGGAAGCCGAGCGCCTTGGGAACGAAGATGACCAGCAGCGTCCACAGCAGAGAGTTCATGCCGCGGCGCTTCGCATCGGCGTTGACGTAGCCGATCATCAGAACGACGATCGCCAGAATCGCACCGCCCAGCACGCTGATCAGGATCCACCACGGCATCGGCGGCAGGTCCGTGCAGTAGCGCGGCATGATTCCCAGCAGACCGATCTGAAGCAGCACCCAGACGATGGCCGCGATCAGTCTTGCGGGCCGCGGAATGATGGCAAGTTCGCTCCGGAATTGAGATTTGGGTTGAGTCATTGGTTTTCTCCTTCGCGTTCCCGAGCCCATGCAATCATCGACTGCTCGAGTGCGGTACGGGGAAACGCGAGCATCAGGACGGCGATGACAAGGGCCGGCAACACCAGAAAGAACAGAATGCCGGGATCGACGATCGCCGGGGAGAGCCCGAGCCGCGCCGCCACCCAGCCGCCGAACCTCCACCACATCCAGCCTGACAGGGCGGAGAACAGAACGCCAAGGCAGAACGAGATGGCAATCAGCACCATACGTGAACGCTGTTCGTTCAGCTGCATCGCGCGCGCGCGAATTCGTGCCTGGGTGCTGGCCACCAGCGCCGGGCTGGCGGTAACCGCTACCGCGCGCAGCAGCCGGCCGGTATTGTTGAAGTCATCCCCATATTGCGCACAGGCGGGGCACGCGGTCAGGTGCGCGTTCAGCCAGTCGATGTTGCGGGCGTCAATCTCCTCTGTGCCGCGCCGGGTGATCAGATCGATGGCGCGCTCGTGCTCGTGCGTCGTCATTGCGCGCCTCCCTTCATCCATGGTCGCAGCGCCATCACGCCGCGGTAGATTCTGGTCTTCACCGTCGCCAGAGGAATGCCGACCAGCCTGGCGATCTCCTCCAGCTTCATCTGCTCCTGAAAGCGCAGTACCAGGACCTCGCGAAACAGCGGCGACACACGCTCAAGGGCAGCGTCAAACATTTCCCGCTGCTGCTGCGAGGCCGCCATGTCAAACGGTGATGGGCCGGTGGCTGGCGGCTCGAAAGGTACGCCTTCTTCCGCATCCTGCATTTCGTCAAGGCTGGCCGGACGGCGCTTGCGCAGGTAGTCTATTGCGACGTTGTGGCCGATCGACATCAGCCACGTGACGAAGCGGTTGCGCCCGTCATAGAGATGCCCCTTCTCCAGGACGCGCAGCCAGACCTCCTGGAAGAGGTCCTCGGCGACAGCGCGATTGCCGGTCAGATGCAGCAGGTAACGCAGCAGCCGGTGCTGGTACTGCTCGACCAGGGCGTCGAGCAGATCGGGATCGCGGCGCCGGAGCCCCTGTGCGATCTGGGCCTCTTCGGTTTCCATCGGAATATGCAAACTGAAGGCGGAGGCGATCATACAGGGGTAATACGGGGCAGGGGCAGAAAAAGACTCACGGCGAGCGAAGGCCTGGCTTTGAGCTGCGAGCGTTGGCCCGCAAAGCGTGATTCGCGGGCAGCCTGGTCCTCATCAATATCACGGGAAAGAACCGGCGCCTTGCCAAATGCCGTAAGCTAGTCGTCAGAGGCTCGCCGTTCGCGGACAATGATCATCCATATCCTCCGTCTCGGTCTGGTTCCGTACGAAACGGCCCTCGAGCTGCAGCGCACGCTGTTGCAGCTCCGCAAGGCCGGGCGCATCGAGAACACGCTGCTGCTGTTGGAGCATCCGCCGGTGATTACCCTGGGGCGCAATGCCAGGCTCGACAATGTACTGGCCTCACCGGAGTTTCTGGCGCAGCGCGGGGTCGAGCTGCACGAAATCGACCGCGGCGGCGACGTGACGTTTCACGGGCCGGGACAACTGGTGGCCTACCCCATATTCGACCTTCGGAGCTTCGAGCCGAAGATCGGAGCGGTAGAGTTCGTCCGCCGTCTGGAGGAGGTGCTCATCCGCACCTGCGGCGACTTCGGCGTCGGCACCCAGCGCATCCGGGGGCTGACCGGCGTCTGGACCTATGCGCTGCGCAACAAGCCCGAGGCCAAGATTGCCGCTATCGGCGTCCACGTCTCGCGCGGGGTCACGACGCACGGCTTCGCCCTGAACGTCAGCACCGACCTGGAATACTTCACGCTTATCGTGCCCTGCGGCATTGGCAACCAACCGGTGACCTCAATCGAACGGGAATTGCAGAAGCCGGTGAGCCCGGATGCGGTTGCGACTGCCGCATCGCGCAACTTCGGACGCGTGTTTCAGTCGCAGATGTTGTGGCTGGAGTCACTGGACGACTTGCTGGCGCAGGCCTCCGTTCCGGCGAAGGCCGAGCCGGAGCCGGCTCCCGCCAATCAGGACATTCCCGCGCGCCCGCCGAAGGAACTTCGCGAGCTGCACGAGGACGGCAGCGAGATCGTTTAGTCCGCGGGACGGAACCGCGAACCTCAGCGGCGGCGATCAAAATCAGGGTACTCGCCCGCCTGGCTCGACCCGGCATCGAATTGCAGGAATTCTACCGGCGCCCCGTTTTCGACGATAAATGCCACGCGCACGCCCGGAGAGGGGCTGTTTGGAGCAATCAGCACTTCTTTGCCTTGAAGCTCAGCTTCCAGGTCATCCACTTCAAATGCGACGTGCGGCACCGTGCGCACCAGTTCGGGAATGGCGGACCCTGGTTCAAAGCGCATCCATTCGATGCCATACTGGCTGGTCTCATATCCAGAGACGTACATCCTGAACTGTTCCAGGTACTTCTCTCCCGGCTTCTCGCACGTTGTTGGAATACCGAAATGATGGTACCTGCGCAAACGATGCTTTTACTCCGGCTTTACTGTCTCCGTTACGCTGGTGGTGGAAGCCGGTTTGCGCAGCTCCGGACGAGGTTCCGCCGGTCGCGGCGCGGCCCGCTCGTCGAATTTTCCGAAGATCATCTTGCCGGCGGTGGTCTGCAGGACGGATGTCACGGAGATGTCGATGTTCTTGCCGATCATCTTGCGCGCGTTGTCCACCACGACCATTGTCCCATCATCCAGATAGGCGACCCCCTGGTTGTACTCCTTGCCTTCCTTCAGGATGAAGACCTTCATGATCTCGCCAGGAAGCACGATGGGTTTCAGCGAATTCGCCAGCTCATTGATGTTGAGTACCTCGACGCCCTGGAGTTGCGCCACCTTGTTGAGGTTGAAGTCGTTGGTTACGATCTTGCCCTCGTATTGCTTGGCCAGTTCGATCAGTTTCAGGTCAACTTCCCGGATGGCCGGGAAATCGTCTTCCACGATCTGCACCGTCAGCGTCGCAATCTTCTGGATACGCTGCAGAATGTCGAGGCCGCGGCGGCCACGGTTGCGCTTCATGGAATCGGCGGAGTCGGCCACCAGTTGCAGCTCGCGCAGCACGAACTGCGGGATTACGATCACCCCATCCAGGAAGCCGGTCTCGGCGATGTCAGCAATCCTGCCGTCGATGATGACGCTGGTGTCCAGTATCTTGTAGCTGCGCTTGGCCTGCTTTTCGCCGCCAAAGATTCCGCCCAGCGCCGCCAGGTTCAGCAGCTCGCCCTTGCCCGCGCCCACCACCAGGCCGACGTAGGCCATCAACAGCATGACAAACAGCTGCAGAAAGCTCTGGGTTGCACCCGGACGGATGCTGTTGCGGATGACCAGGCTGAAGAGGTAGGCCCCGCAGATGCCGAGGATGCTGCCGATAACGGCGCCGATCAGCCGCTTCAGGCTGACGCGCCGCAGGCGCATTTCAAACAGAATGACTGCCAGTCCAAAAACAGCGCCCAAGACGGCTGCCGGCCACCGCGCAAGTCCAAGGGGCTGTAGTTCATAGCAGGCCAGAGTGGTAATAACTACAAATAAGACGCGTATAAGTAGCAAGTCCACGCCCCACCTCCCATGGCCACTCCTAGGGGTCCGCGGTCGGACTTACGTGCGCCGGGGGTATAAGAGCTAGTATCATGCCGGCGACTCAGTCCCGATACCGGGACACGACAGGCGGCCTCGACTCGGTCGCCACGGTATGAATCTCGGGGAGTGTGAAAAAGGGAAGACTCTCCCCAGACCCGCCGTCGCATGGCGGAAAAACATAAAGTTCCAGCAAATGAAGTATATATCAATCGGCAACACTGGCCGGAATGCCAAATTGTGCCCTGATTTTCCTGATCCGGGAACTGCGACGTACTGCCCCGTCGCAGCCTGTCCGGAACCAATGCGGGATTCTGCTTATGAGAAGGCGGCTGCGATTCCCGCTCCCGCCAGTACCACGATGGCCCACCAGCCAAAGACCACGCCCATACAGGTGCCGCGCCTCAGCCTGGTCAGGCTGGAGAAGCCTATTCCGCTCAGCACGAGCGTCCAGATGGTGAAAAGGTCGAGGGAGGTCGCGAGCGTGTAAAGGAAATGCGAGCTGGGATCGACCAGTCCGCTCAGGTTGCTGGCTACGGGATTCTGAAAAGTGAAACCTTCAGCTCCGCCAAGGGCAACGGCCACGATGGCGATGAGCGCCTTGGGTATGAATGGCAAAGAGGCATACATGCAGACGGCGACGCACTGGTTGAAGCGGAGCTCGGCTCCCAGGCCGAAGTTGAATGAAGCCAAGAGCACTCCCGCCACAACGGCAAGAATGACGATTATCATCACCGGATAGCCATACGCCACGACATAGTTGAACTTGATGATGGTCTGCATCTGCGAGGCGCGCTGTTCGGGGGAGAGCTTGTCCAGTTGGGCCGCCTGCTTCGGCTGGAGCGCCAGCTGGTTCTCCACCACCTTCTCCATGCCGAGCTTGCGGTCGACGACCGCCACCATGGCGATGCTGGCGATCGCCATCAGCAACCACGGCATCAACCAGTTGGCGCTGCGCCGCAGGTCGGTAAAAGTCTTCGTGGGCGCTACAAACGTGTCCACGATGCGCTGCGCTTCCGAAAGGGGCTGTTCCTCGGTTGGTGGGACGGCGGGGGCGGCAGAACTCATAAGGGCTCCTCATGCGCAAAGCCCGTGGGCAACTGGGCTACGCAATACCGGCGACTCCGGATGTCTCGTGCGGGTGCGGCGAAATTGTAACACCAGCCGCGATACGAGGTAGCGGCAGGAGATGGGGCAAATGGCTTCGCTAACGCTGCTGGGGAGGTGTCGAGTTCAGATGGTTCGCGGCTGCAGCTGGGGCTGGATTTGCCCCATCCCCGCTGCGGTTCATCGCCGGCTGCCCGGTAGTGGCACCGGAATGCCCCTGGCCGATCACTACGATACTGTCCTTCAGCTGGCGATTGCCATCGAAGGACCCGGCGATACGCTCGGCTGTCTGTTTGTTCTTGCCCGTGTCTGCCGTTCCGGACAGCTCAATACTCGTTTCGCTTACCTTCACGGACACGTGGCTGGCGCCCAGCGCGGGTTCGTTACGAAGAGCATCCGCAATCCGCGACTGGAGTGCCGCGCTGTCCGGATCGCCGGGGTTGTTCGGCCCGCTTGCCGTATTGCCTGGCGCCGAAGGGGGGTTCGGCTGGGCCGGCACGGTCTGCTGCGATCCGGCAACCTGGGGCGTAGTCGCCTGCTGAGTTCCGGAGTTCGTGGACACCGCGTGCGCGCCCGAGCTATAGGTATTGTTGCCGTAAGCGGGGGCGCCCTGATCTTTACCGGATGAGGCGTTGAGTCCGGCTTGAGTGCCGGAGCTGGAACTCGCGCTCTGCGCAGCCGCCAAAGCGGAGCCCACGATCAGCATGACCGCGATTGCAAGCGTGGAGCTCTTCATGACGTACTCCCGAAATCGTTAGATGTACCTTAGCGGAGGAGAGCTGTTCACGGGACGCAAAAACCTGAGACGCTGCCCGCCGCCGGACTCCGCCGTGGGTTGAATTGCCGCCGACGCCCCCTTTAGACTGGCACCATGCATGTCCACGCCGGCGACATGGCCCAGGCGAGTACCTCGCGCGTGCTGCGGATCTCGCTTGCAGTGACGCTCGCGTACATCGTCCTGCTGGTCATTGCCGGATTCCGGGCGCATAGCCTGGCGCTACTCTCCGAGGCCGGCCACAACCTCACCGACTTCGTCGCCCTGCTTATGTCCTGGGGAGCGGTCTACCTCCAGGGCCGGCCGCCAAGTGCGCGCAAGACCTTCGGCTACAACCGCGCCGGCGTGCTGGCCGCCTTTATCAACGGAATCACCCTGGTTCTGATCTCGTTCTACATCTGGTACGAGGCGTTCCGGCGGTTGCGCGCTCCGGTCAGCGTAAACGCCGATCTGATGATCTGGGTGGCTGCGGCGGGGGTGGTGATGAACGGCGGCATCACGCTGCTCTTGATGCGCGGCCGGTGCGACATCAACCTGCGCAGCGCTTTACTGCACGAAATTGGCGATACCCTGTCCACCGCGGCGGTAATTGCCGGCGGTGTTGCCATTGCCGTCACCGGCCAGCACTGGATCGACCCTGCGCTCTCCACAGGCATCGGTGTCATGATTCTGTGGTCTTCCATCGGTATCATTCGCGAGAGCCTCAATATCCTGCTGGAGGGGACGCCAAGCGGCATGGAGGTGCAGCGCATCGCCGAGGCCATCCGGCGCATTCCCGGAGTCGATTCGGTGCATGACCTGCACGTATGGAGCATTGGCAGCGATACCCATTCGCTCTCGTGTCATGTGGGCATCGCCGACATGCCCGGCTCGGAAAGCGCCAACATCCTGGCCGCCATCCGCCAGGAACTGGGGCAGCGCTTCCATATCCACCACACCACCATCCAGTTTGAGCTGGCGGTCTGTGAAGTGGGGGATGGTTGCGTCATTCCGGTCAGCCCGGGACGCCCGCACGAACATGCGTCCGAGCATGGCCCGTAAGCCCGGCCACGTACACCTTAGTCACCCGGCGAGCACACAGGCCCTTCCGGGAACCGCGCCGGTCAGTGCTGATACCGAAGGGGAGCTACTGCACTTCCATTTCGCCGGCAAGAACGGCCATGGAGTGGCTCCGCAGAATGGCCGTGCCGATGATGACCGCGCAGGACAGCAGCAGCACGCGCAGGACGGCGGCGTGGAACGCGGGGTCGCCCAGCAATATTCTGACCAGCCCGAAGCCGGCGCTTCCCGCGCACAAGGCGAAGTACAGGCGCTCCTGAGCGCAACGGGAGAAGCGCAGCAGAACCAGCAGGACGGTTGTAACGATCACATAGACAATCAGCAGCGCAGCCGCGCCGGTCAACCCGGGTCCGCGCCGCGGGAACGGGTCTGCATGCGATATTGCCAGTTGCACCGCCGCAAGACCGAGGAAGAAAACGGAGTGGACCAGCGCAATGATTGCGCGCTTGCGGCTGTTGATGATGGCGAAGCGATCCATGTTGAGGCATTCTGCGGGCATCTGCGCCGCAGCCGTAATCCCGTTCAGTGTGCCGCAGCGGCCGCACAATTGGCTGTGACCTATATCACATGCGCACGGCTTACTGTCCCATCGCCGCTTCCCGCCTGAAAGCGGAGAGCCGGCGGCCTGGCTGGCGAGAAACATGGAACCTGGCGAATGGCGCCGGCGGGCCGTGCGAATAGCGGAAGATGTGGTTTGCCGCTAAAATCGAGCTTCGCATTCGTTCCGCCGCGAGCGTGAGGAGATTCGATGGCACACATGGTTAAATGCGTGAAACTGGGGCGCGAAGCGGAAGGCCTGGACGAGCCGCCCTTCGATAATGAACTGGGACAGAAGATCTACGAAAACGTCTCCAGGCTCGCCTGGGACCAATGGCAGGAGCACATGAAGATGCTGCTCAACGAATATCGCCTGCAGCCCTGGAAGAAGGACCACCAGGAATTCATCGTGCAGCAGATGCAGGCCTATTTTTTTGGCGAAGGCTCCGAGAAACCGAAGGAGTATGTCCCGCCCGGCCAGTAGCCAGCATGCAGTTCCTGTGCGTCGGTGCAAAGCCTTGCGAACTCGTTGGCTGCGCATTTTCCCGCCGTTATGACGTCTGCCTTTTGAATGAAATGCCTGGGTGTTGCCGTCAACTGACCATCAGCCACTGACCATTGCCCGCTGTTTTCATGCCCGGGCGGCCTGCTCGTCGGAGCCGAGCGGCAGGAAGTATTGCGTGCCGCGGATGGGCTCGCTGACCCGACGCAGCAGCGCCTGCAGGTCTTCGCTGCGCTCCACGAAGTCGATCTCCGAGGTATTGACGATCAGCAGGTCTGACGAAGTGTAGTGGAAGAAAAAGTGCTCGTAAGCCTTGACCACCTCTTCCAGATAATCGTCGCTGATGGCTTTCTCGCCGGGTGCGCCTTTCTTCTTCAGCCGCTTCTTCAGCACCTCGGGCGTGGCCTGCAGGTAGATGACGAGATCGGGCGTGGGCACATTCTGCCGGAAGAGGTCATAATAGCGGTTATACACCTCCAGCTCGGCATCTCCGAGATTCAGGCAGGCGAAGAGCTTGTCCTTCTCGAAGATGTAGTCGGCCACATAGGTGCGGTTCGGATTGTGCCTGAGGTCGAGCGTGCCAAGCTGCTCGTAGCGGGCGATGAGGAAGGCAAACTGCGCCTGAAACGCTGCTCCAGACTCGCCCTGATAGAAGGCTCGCAGGAAAGCGTTGTTCTCGGGCTCGCTGATGCGCTGCGCGTGCAGGGTTTCGGCGATTACCTGGCAGAGCGTGCTCTTGCCGACCCGGATGGGGCCTTCGACTGCAATGTAGCGAGGCGGTTCGAAGAGATTGGCCATGGCCGGAGGAGAACTACGGTTCGCAGCATAACTTGCTCCGGCGTCCGTGGCAATTACCCGTTGATGAAACCTGAGGAAAAAAAGCCTGCCCTTGCCTGACGCTTTTCGCGGTTCGCTTTTCGCCGGCGGCAGCTCCACCGTACGGCGCAGTTGCTTTATGTGCGGGCGAGGCTCATCAATGCGGAGAGGCGGAGATGTAAACGACAGTAGTCGACCGCGAGCGAAGGGCGAACGGCTACAATCAGACGATGCTCCCGATGCTGATCGGCGCCGCAGCTTGCCTTGGAATCGCCACATGGGCGGGATTCCACAGCATGTGGCCGACCTCACAGCTGTACGGCAGCACTTTCGTCGGACGCGGCCCCGCCTCGCGTCTGCTGGCGCTCACCTATGACGATGGCCCCAACGATCCCTACACATGGCGTCTCATGGAAGTGCTGGAGCGGCACGGAGTGAAAGCGACGTTCTTCCTGCTGGGCCGGTTCGTGCAGCAGAAGCCCGAGATTGCACGCGCTCTGGCGGCCGCCGGACATGCCATCGGGAGCCACACCTGGGACCATCCCAACCTGATCTTTACCTCGTCTGCCGAGGTGAGCCGTCAGCTGCGACAGACGCAACAGGCGATCTTCGATGCCACCGGGGTGCAGCCGAGTCTCTTCCGGCCTCCTTTCGGCGGACGCCGCCCCGCATCCCTGAGGATGGCCCGCGCACTGGGGCTGCAACCGGTGATGTGGAACGTCACCTGTTACGACTGGAAGGCCGGGTCTGCGGATGAGATCGTCAGGCATGCCGAGCGCCGGATTCGCGGCGGCGATGTCATCCTGCTGCATGACGGGGAGTATCACCGCATCGGCGTGGATCGCAGCCGCAGCGTGGAGGCGACCGATCGCATTCTGACACGATACAGGGCCGAGGGTTATGAGTTCGTGACCGTGCCGGAGATGATACAGAAGCAACAGACGCCCGGCAATTAGATCCTTTGCCGGAATTTCTCTTTGCTTCAATCAGAAGGAATCTGAGACGAGCGCCAGCGCCTCTGTTGCCGCGGCGATGGTATCGTCGAGGTCGCCCGGGGTATGCGCGGTGCTGAGGAACGCCGCCTCGAATTGCGAAGGCGGCAGCCAGACGGCCGCGTCGAGCATGGCGCCGTGAAAGCGTCCAAACTTTCCCGTATCGCAGGCAGCCGCGCTCTGCCAATCCATGACCTGGCGATCGGTGAAGAAGAAGGTGAACATGGAGCCGACGCGATTGGCTCTCATGGCGACCCCCGCCCGTTTGGCCGCTGCAGTAACGCCGGCGACGAGCTTGCCCGTCATATCGTCGAGCTGCCGGTAGAACTGCTCGCGGTTGGCCTTCAACTGGCATAGGGTAGCGATACCCGCCGCCATGGCCAGGGGATTGCCGCTCAACGTTCCGGCCTGATAGACCGGCCCCAGAGGGGCTACCATGTCCATGAGCTTCGCCGGGGCGCCGTAAGCGCCGACGGGCAGGCCACCGCCAATGATCTTGCCCAGGGTTGTCAGGTCGGGCTTGATGTGGAACAGCTCCGTTGCGCCGCCAAAAGCGACGCGGAATCCGGTCATCACCTCATCGAAGATGAGCAGCGCGCCTTCGCGCGCGGTGATCTCGCGCAGAAATTCCAGATAGCCGGGCTGGGGCGGCACACAACCCATGTTGCCGACAACCGGCTCGACGATGAGGCAGGCGATCTGGCCTTTGAAGCGGGCGAATGCGGCCTCGACGGCGCCGATATCGTTGTAAGGCAGCGCCAGGGTGAACTCGACGAACTCCTCCGGTACGCCCGCAGAGCCGGGAATACCGAGCGTCGCCACCCCCGAGCCGGCCTTCACCAGCAGGGCGTCACTATGGCCGTGATAGCAGCCCTCGAATTTCACGATGACTTTGCGCCCTGTTGCCGCGCGGGCCAGCCGGATGGCGGACATCGTTGCCTCCGTTCCTGAGCTGACGAAGCGAACTTTCTCAATGGCGGGGAACGCATCCACCACCAGGGCAGCGAGATCGGCTTCGGTGGGAGTGGAAGCGCCGAAGCTGGTGCCGTGGCGCGCCGCCTGAATGACCGCCTCGATGACCTCCGGGTCGGAGTGGCCGAGTATGAGCGGGCCCCACGAGCCGACGTAGTCGATGTAGCGATTGCCATCGGCGTCCCAGACGTGCGCGCCCTCGCCGCGGACCACGAAGGGCGGCTCGCCGCCGACGGAGCGGAAGGCCCGGACGGGGGAGTTGACTCCGCCGGGGATGAGCTGCTCCGCCCGTTTGTGTAAGGCACGGGATTCGTCGAGGGTACGGGGCATGAGGCCGGCCTTCGCCTTCCGCTCTCGGCTTCAGCGGACGACGGGAACAGAGGAGTCTATCAGGCGGAGCGCCGGGCGTGAATGTGACAGCCAACATTGTCCCGCGAGCCGGACGCTGACTGCCAGGAAAATCCCGGGCCCGATCCCGAACGCAACATAACACTTGACGTTAATAACACAGGGCATTATTATCTTCAGAGTGTGATCAGGAGCTTTGCCGACGTCCGGACAGAGGCATTTTACATCTCCGGCAGGAGCAGGTATTTTCCGGCATCAATTCGCGCAGTCGCCAAACGAAAGCTCTTTCAGCTTGAATAGGCGCGTACACTGGGCGATCTGGCTTCTCCCCCAGGAAACCGGCTGGAAGCTCTGCGGGGTGATCGCGAAGGGCAATACAGCATCCGGATTAATGAGCAGTATCGGCTTTGTTTCGAGTTCAGAAATGGCGATGCATACAAGGTTGAGATCGCTGACTACCACTGAAAGGCGTGCCTTCACAAGCTGGACAACGGCAGAAGGGACGCACGGGGAAACCCACATGAGCCATTCGAAAAAAAGCAATAAACGGGGCCAGCAGTTGGCCAGAACGTGGACCATCCATCCCGGCGAGATCCTGCGTGAGGAGTATCTGAAGCCGCTGCGCATCACTCCCTACCGGCTGGCACGCGAGCTTCACATTCCTGTTCCCCGCATCAACGACATTGTCCTCGAGAGAAGGGGTATCAGTGCCGACACGGCCGTGCGACTGGCCAGGTTCTTCGGTACCACAGAGGGCTTTTGGTTGGGCATGCAGGCGGATCACGACGCCCATTGCGCAAAAAAGCGGCTACATAAGGAGCTGGCGGGAATCATCCCCCTGAATCCCTCGAAGGTGAGCGCAGCCTGAACTCACAATTGCCGCGAGAAGGCGCAAGCCGTCCCGATGGCCAGCGGACAGAGTTCCAGCCGGGAGCCGAGGGAGTTTTTCAGGAATATCCACGCAGGACGTGCTGAGCTTCCGCTTACAACTGCCTTGTGCCCCCGTCGAACCTCCAGCCGGGATGGGTTTCCGATCTGATTTCCCGGAACATTCCTGGCTGCTGTAGCATCGAACTGAGATAGAATAAAAGGGATCCCTGCGGGCGGTATCCCTCCTGTCAGTGAATTACACAATGTCGAAGATCACCAAATTCATCGTTCTTGCCGTTTCGTCCCTGATGGCCGCATTTATCGTGGTTGGCAGCCTGGGCGTGAGAGCCGACAGCCCCAGCGACGATGGCTCCTATCGTCAACTGGGCGTCTACAGCGAGGTGCTGTCGCGCATTCGGACCGAGTACGTCGAGGAGCCAAATATCGCCGCCGTGACCAATGGCGCGCTGCACGGCCTCCTGGAATCGCTGGATGCCAACTCCAGCTATCTGGATCCGGCGGAGTTCCGGGAGTACAAGGCCCGCAAGGAAGGCAAAGCCGGCATTGGCGCCGCCATCTCCAAGCGCTACGGCTATGCTGCCGTGATTTCGGTGATCCCCGGCGGGCCGGCGGACAAGGCCGAGATCGAAAGCGGAGACATCATTGAAGCCATTGAGGGCAAGTCCACGCGCGATATGTCGCTGGCCGAAATCGATGGCCGGTTAACCGGCGCTCCGGGATCCGTGGTCAATGTTTCGGTCGTGCGGCCGCGACGGGCGCAGCCGGTCAAGTCCGCGGTTACGCTGTCCATCGTGGCCGATCCACCGATCACCGACAGGATGATGCAGGACGGCATCGGCTACATCAAGATTGACGATTTTCCCAAGGGGCGCTCGCAGGAGATTGCCAACAAGCTGAAGGCGCTGCAGAAGGATGGGGCCAGGAAGGTCATCCTCGACCTGCGCAATTCCGGCGATGGTCTGGAGGACGAAGGGGTCGCCACGGCGAACCTTTTCCTGAACCATGGAACGATTACTTACCTGCAGGGCCAGAAGTATCCCAGGCAGACGTTCAACGCCGATCCGCAGAAGGCGGTCATGACCAGCGTGCCGCTGGTTGTGCTGGTGAATCGCGGTACGGCGGGGCCAGCCGAGATTGTGGCCGCCGCCATCATGGAGAACGCGCGCGGCGACATAGTCGGCGACAAGACGTTCGGCTCCGGGTCCATCCAGAAGGTGATCGACATGCCCGATGGCGCGGCGCTGATCCTGTCGGTGGCCAAGTACTACTCGCCTTCCGGCAAGGCGCTGCAGGACACCTCGGTTACGCCGAATATTCTGGTGGCCGACAATAGCGAGGACTTCATTGCGCCGGATGAGGACGAAAATTCCCAAGACCAGGCCCAGGAAGAGCGGCAGAAGGCTAACCAGCCCGACGACCAGCTCAACAAGGCCATCGAGGTGCTGAAGACGCAGGCGACGAAGAGCTAAATTTCTTCCAGAACATCCTGACGGCACGGAGAATGCCCGTTCTTCGTGCCGTTTCCTTTTTTTCCACCTGGGAGGCTGTAGTAGCGGTGAGAGGATCGCTATCGTCATCAGAATCCTCCACCACGTCTCATTCCGGTCAAATCTCATCGGAGTTGACACGCGGTTGATCATCTGCCGGCGGCTCGCCGGCACTAAAACAACATTCAGGGAGGCCCCTTAAAACCTGATTCCAGGAGGAGAATAAGCCATGATTAAGCTTACTTCGGTTGTTTGCAATTTGTTTCCTCGCCGTACTATTCGCCGCTTTCGGGTGGGCGCAGACCTACACCACCGTCGACGACCCCAACGGCAACATCGGCACGACTATTCTTTTCGGCGGTCCCAATCCACAAGGCACCAGCGTTGGAGACTATTACTATTTTGATGAACTGACCGGAAGGGTCTATATCCATGGCTTCGCACTCAGCAGCCAGGGTATTTTCACCCCAATCGACTACCCGGGAGCCAGACATACGCAACCGGGCTTCATCAGCGCCAACGGATTTGTCGTCGGGGAATATTACAATGTCCCCCCCCAATCCGTCCTGGCATGGTTTCGTGTTGCATGGAAGCCAATACAGCACGCTCGACTCTGACTATCCGGGCGCGCTCGCGACCGAACTCTCGGGCATAAGTCCTTCAGGGGAGATCGTAGGATCGTCATGTCTGGATGACATTTTCTGCCTCAGCCCACGTTTCAAGAGCTTCATCATTTCGAAAAAAGGCGCATTCAGCCATTTCGATCCGCCCGGGACAGATCTCAGCGTTGGCAGCGAAGTTTGTAACATTAACGCGTCTGGAGCGATTGTGGGCACCTACGTCGGCACAGATGGAGTGCAGCACATCTACTTTTTGAAGAACGGAAAGTACACCACCATCGATTATCCAGGTGCAACGGGTACGTCCTGTGGAGAAATGAACGATCAGGGCGATATCGTAGGGGCCTACGCCAAGGAAGATGGAGTCGTGCACTCTTACCTCCTAAGCCATGGTGTCTTCACCAGCTTCGATCCGCCGGGGGCCGCTTGCTTAAACAGCGAAGCCACGGGGACCAACAATGCCGGCATCATCATCGGCGCCTTTGGCGATGCCGAATGCAACGAGCACGGCTACATTCGCACGCCGTAGCGGGCTGCACGGTATTTAGCCTGTGTCAGGTCCCTGAGCTTTAGAATGCCTGTCCGAGACGATTCCTTGGATGGGCTTTTTTGTCGGCCGGTATGCCGGTAACTCGTTTCACGTGGATTCTCCCGGACTTTGCCATCTTTCCTCACGACACGAAATATTTCGCGCCGGTCAGGCCAGCTTCATGATCGACTTCCGCGCGCACAACCTCGACCAGTTGCTGAAGGCGCTTCGCGAAGAGGGCGTGCCGGTGGAGGACAAAGCCGAGGAAGCCGATTACGGCAAGTTCGGCTGGATCACCGACCCGGAAGGCACTCGGGGGGAGCTGTGAGAGCCGCCAAAGAAACAGAGCGGCTGACCACCGATCAGGCTGCCGGTAGAGATTCTTCTCCGGGGACAAATTCCGCAACCGGTTCTACGGTGGGCGTCAGCAGCGGCCAGCCCTTGCGCAGCACGTAGTCGAGCCATGTGCCCGCCGCCTGGGAAGTGAGCACGGCCGCAAGCACCAGCGTGGTATAGAACTGCGCGCTGATGATCCCGGCGTCGAAGGCGACGCTGGCGAGCACGATGCCCGGGCCGCCACGCGCATTGGTGGTAACAGCAAGATTGATGAGGTCCAGGCCGCGAAAGCCGGCAAAGCGCCCGGCGAGCGAGACGGAGAGGACCTTCACCGCGCAGCTCCCGAGGACAAAGGCGGCGAGCATCCACCACGACAGGCCACGCACCAGGTCCAGCTTCAGGCCGACAATCGCGAAATAAACCGGAATAAAGAAAGCGAACGAAACCTTGCCGATGGAATCGAGGGCATCGGCAAAAAGCCGGCGCTTCTTATGGACCACGGCGAAACCCGCAAGGAAGGCGGCGAAGACAAGGCTGATGTCGAATGCGCCGGCAACAACACAGTAGGCGAGGAGCACGACCATGGCATAGGCGACCGGCGAGTGTCGCGCAAGGACGTTGCCCCGGGCCTTGTTGATACGCTTGACGATACGGGGGACGAGCGTCAGTCCGAGAGCGAAGAAGACGAGTGTGGCCAGCAGGTGAAGCGCCATCTGGCGCGGACTGAAGACGGTCCGGCCGGCCAGCGCGGTGGCGACGGCCAGCGCCAGCCAGAGCACGATGTCCTCGAGCACGGCGACGCCGAGCACCAGGCGCGCGAAGCGGGTGTGCAGGATCTTCAGATCGGCGAAGATTTTCGAGACCACCGGAACCGAGGTGACGGCCACACCCACGGCGAGAACGATGATGAGCGCGATATGGTTGCCGTTGGGACCGGCGAGCGAGGGCCAGATGAGCCAGGGGCCAAGTACGAGGCCGAGCACAAACGGAATGCCGGTGCCAACGATGGTGAGCCAGCCCACTTCGCGACGTTCCTCGCGGGTAAAGAGCTGCTGCGTCTCAGCGCCGGAGAGGAACATCAGCAGGAGCAGGCCCAGCCAGTAAATGAAATTCAGGATATTTCCAGCGTGCAGACCTGAGTGTACGAGCCGCGACACGGCGGGCAGGCGCCCCAGCAGGGCAGGGCCAAGCACGACGCCGGCGAGAATTTCGCCAATGACCCGGGGCTGCCGCAGCCTGATGAAAGCGTAGCCCAGCAACTGCGCCAGGCCGATCAGAAGAAACAGAAGGAAAAGAATGGAAGTGAGATCGGAGTTGGACATCCCGGGGCTCTCTGCAGGAGCTTAGGATGCGCCGAGGCAGCGGGAGTTTGTCCCGCGGCCTGAGCCGGGGATCAGTCTGTCCAGCGTTTGAAGACCAGACACCCGTTCGTCCCGCCGAAGCCGAAGGAGTTCGACATGGCGTAGTCCATCTTCACCTCGCGCGCGGTGTGGGCGACGAAGTCGAGGTCGCAACCCTCGTCGGGATGGTCGAGGTTGATGGTGGGAGGCACGATCTGGTCGCGCAGGGCGAGCACGGTAATGCCGCCTTCCAGGCCGCCGGCGCCGCCCAGCAGGTGGCCGGTCATGGATTTGGTTGAGCTGACCAGCAGCTTGTAAGCGTGATCGCCAAAGGCGCGCTTGATGGCGCTGGCCTCGAGCTCGTCGCCCAGCGGCGTCGAGGTGCCGTGTGCGTTCACGTAGCCGATGCGCTCGGGCGGAATACGGGCGTCGCGAATGGCATTGCGCATGACGCGGTAGCCGCCTTCGCCCGCGGGCGCGGGCTGGGTAATGTGGTTGGCATCGGCGCTCATGCCGTAACCCACCACCTCGGCGATGATGTTGGCCTCGCGCTTCTTCGCAAACCCCAGCTCTTCCAGGATCAGGATTCCCGCGCCTTCGCCGATGACGAAGCCGTCGCGGTCCTTGTCCCAGGGACGGCTGGCGCGATGGGGATCGTCATTGCGGGTGGAGAGCGCGCGCATGGCGCCGAATCCCCCAACTCCCATGGGGGTGATGGCCGCTTCCGTCCCGCCGGCTATCATCACGTCGGCGTCGCCGTACTTGATGACGCGGGCGGCGTCGCCAATGGAGTGCGCGCTGGTGGTGCAGGCGGTGCAGGTAGCCTCGTTGGGACCCTTGGCGTTGTGGCGGATGCTGACCTGCCCGGCGGCCAGGTTGACGATGGCGGAAGGAATGAAGAAGGGCGATATCTTGCGCGGGCCGCCGTTGAGCAGGTTGGAATGCTCGCGCTCAATGATGTCGAACCCGCCGATGCCGGACCCGATGTTGACCCCGGTGCGCTCGGCCAGCTCCTCGTTTTCGACTTTGTAGTTGGCCATGCGCAGCGCTTCGTCACTGGCGGCGACGGCCAGATGAATAAAGCGCGCCATCTTGCGCGCTTCCTTCTTCTCAATGAACTGCAACGGGTCGAAATCCTTGACCTCGGCCGCGATCTGGCAGGCGAAACTGGAGGCGTCGAAGCTGGTAATCCGTTCCACGCCGCTCTTGCCGGCCAGCAATGCCTGCCAGACATCCTCGACATTGTTGCCAACGGCGCAGATCAGCCCGATGCCGGTTACCACCACGCGCCGCTCCAACTATTTCGATCCTTTCGCGTGGGCGTTGATGTAGTCGATGGCATCCTTCACGGTGCGGATCTTCTCCGCATCCTCGTCAGGAATCTCGATTTCGAAGGCCTCTTCGAAGGCCATAACCAGCTCCACGGTATCCAGCGAGTCGGCGCCCAGGTCGTCGACAAATGCGGCATTGGGGGTGACCTCGCCCTCGTCCACGCCCAGTTGCTCCACAATGATCTGCTTTACGCGTTCCTCAACCGATGCCATGAGACGACTCATCTCCTTTCCACCCGCATCGTGGCGGGCGTGGCTGTTGTGACGCGATTGAGCGGAATTGGCCGCACGTTGCGGAGGCAGTCACCGGAGTGGACAGACTACTTTTTCGCTTTGGCGTGCTGGTCAATGTAAGTGATGGCGTCCTGCACGGTGCGGATCTTCTCCGCATCTTCGTCAGGGATTTCGATTTCGAAAGCTTCTTCGAAAGCCATGACCAGCTCGACCGTATCGAGCGAGTCGGCGCCAAGGTCGTCAACGAAAGAAGCCGTGGGCGTGACCTCCGCTTCGTCCACGCCCAGTTGCTCCACGATGATCTGCTTAACCCGTTCCTCAACCGAAGCCATCGATTCTTTCTCCTGTCGCGCGGCAGCGTTCCCCATCGGCCGGGATGGGGCGGGCAAACCCGTAAGTGTAATTGCAGGCGACGAAACCTGTAAAGGACGCCAGAGACTCTCGCTCCGCAGATGGGTACAGAGAACCTGGAGAGCGCTCGTAACCTGAGCCCGATTCATCCTAAACGGGGAGGTTTGGGGTGGTCAACGCGGGAGAGGCCGCTTTTCGGGGGTTCGCTTTTCCCCTCCCGCCCCCAGTTTCCTCAGGGGTTGAAAAAACAGGAGGTCGCATTCCGATTGGCGAAAAGCGAAGAGCGAAAAGCGGCTGTGATACAACCCTGTCATGCGGGCCGTGGTGCAGCGCGTAAGCCGGGCGTCAGTAAAGGTGGAAGGCGAACTTGCAGGCGCGATCGGGAAGGGTCTGCTGGTGCTGCTGGGAGTCGCCCAGGATGACAGCGCAAGCGATGCCGAATATCTGGCGGAGAAGATCGCCGGGCTGCGGATTTTCGAAGACGCGGATGGCAAGATGAACCTGAGCGTGATGGATGTCGGCGGGGGAGTGCTGGCTGTGTCGCAGTTTACGCTGTTCGGCGATGTGCGCCGGGGTAAACGGCCCTCGTTCGATGCAGCGGCGAGGCCCGAGCGGGCGAGGGAACTGTATGAGTACTTTGTCGATCACGTGCGGGCAGCGGGATTGCGCTGCGAAACGGGAAGATTTCAGGAGATGATGGAGGTCGAGCTGGTGAACAGCGGGCCGGTGACCATTCTGCTGGATTCGAAGAAAACGTTTTGAAGCTGGGCCGCCGGTTTCCATCCCCAGGAGCCCGCTTGTTAGAATTCTGACTTGCCCTCCACGAAGAAAACTGCGAAGTCAGCAACTGTTTCCAGTGCAGCCAGGCCTGCCGTGGCAGTCAAGCCCGCTGTGTCCGTCCCTGCTGAGCCGGCCGGCTCGAAGGGCCGCATCTACCTGATTGACGCGATGTCATTCATCTTTCGCGCCTATCATGCCATGGCGCGACAACGACCCATGTCCACCAAAACCGGCATTCCGACCAGCGCCACCTTCGTCTTCGTCAACATGCTGCGCAAGTTGCGGGCCGATTTTGCCCCGCAATATCTGGCAGCGGTTTTCGACGTGGGCGCCCCGACCTTCCGCGACCGGCAGGCCGCCGCCATCACCAGCATCCGCAAATTCGACAGCAGGACGCAAGCCTACGTTGACACGGCGTACGGCGGATACAAGGCTAATCGCGCCGCCATGCCCGACGATCTGGCGCAGCAGGTGCCCTACATCCGGCGGGCGCTTGAGGTCTATCGCATTCCCATTCTTGAGGTGCCTGGCTTTGAGGCCGACGACGTGATCGGCACTCTGGCCCGGAAGGCGGTGAAGGCGGGCTACAGCGTGTTCGTGGTCTCCAGCGACAAGGACATGATGCAACTGGTCAGCGAGCGCATCTGCGTGCTCAATCCGCCGAAGGACAATCTGATTTGCGATGCGGCCAAAGTGGAAGAAATCCTCGGTGTGCGGCCGGAGAAGGTGGTCGACGTGATGGCGCTGCGCGGCGATTCCATCGACAACATTCCGGGCGCGCCCGGAATCGGCGACAAGGGATCGGTGGAGCTGATTCAACGCTTCGGCAGCGTGGAGAAAGCGCTGGAACATGCGGCAGAGATCGAGCGCAAGACCTACCGCGAATCCTTGCAGAACAACCGCAACGCCATCCTGGTCAGCAAGCAGCTGGTAACCATCGACACGAATGTTGCGATTGATTTCGAGCCTGGGAAGATGCATGCGCAGGATCCCGACGCGGGAGCGGCCCGGGCGCTCTTCACCGAGCTGGAGTTCAGCACGCTGGTACAGGACTTCCTGAGCGAGAGCATTGAGCTGGGCGAGACGGATTATCGCGATGCGAAGAGTGCGGCTGAGGTGGACGAGATCGTCGCCCGGGCGAGCAAATCCGGTGCGGTGCTGGCAATGGCGCTGGAGACCTCATCCGTCCCAAGCGCCACGCCCGAAGTTGGGGAGGGAGGCGAAACCGAAGGCGAGCAGCTCAGCCTGGCCGCGGCAGGACAGGCGAATGCGCCGCCAGCCACGCAGCGCATTGCCATTTCGGCGGAAGCCGGCAAGGCGCGGACCGTCCTGATCGACGATTCCAGCACAGCAGCCCGGCTGAAAGACGCACTCGGGGATCAATCGCTGGTCAAGAGCGTGCACGATTACAAGTCGGCGATGCGCATGCTGAGGCAGCAGGGAATTGAATTGGCGGGAGTGCGGCACGATCCGCTGCTGTACGCCTATCTGCTGGACCCCACCTACTCGACCTACGGACTACCGCAGACCGCGTTTCGCATTTTCAACCTGAAGCTCGGGCCTTCGGCCGCCGAAGCCACCGACATCACCTTCAGGCTGACGGAGAAGCTACGACACGAAGTCGAACAGGCCGGGCTGCGCGGAGTCTACGAGGAAATCGATTTGCCGCTGGTGCCGGTGCTGGCGCGCATGGAAGAGGCCGGCGTCAAGCTCGACTGCGACGTGCTGGGCGAGATGTCGCAGCGGCTGGAGAGCGACATCGAAGCGAAAGCGCGCGAAATCTACGAGAAGGCGGGAGTCGAGTTCAATATTGACTCACCGAAGCAGCTTGCGGACGTGCTCTTCAACCGGCTGAACCTTCCCAGGCCGGTGAAGTATGGCAAGGGCAAGGTCATGTCCACGGCAGCGCCCGTTCTGGAAGAGCTTGCGGCCGAGCACGAAGTGCCGCGCATGGTATTGGAGTATCGCCAGCTGGCGAAACTGAAATCCACCTATGTTGACGCGTTGCCGGCACTCCTGAACTCCTGCACGAAGCGGCTGCACACCACTTTCAACATGGCGGGATCGGCGACGGGACGCCTGTCATCGGTGAACCCGAACCTGCAGAACATTCCCATCCGCACCGAACTGGGGCGGCAAATCCGCGCTGCATTTGTGGCGGAGCCCGGACATGTTCTGCTAAAAGCCGACTATTCGCAGATCGAGCTGCGCCTGCTGGCCCACTTCTCCGGCGACAGGCTGCTGGTGGAGGCCTATCGCACCGGCCAGGACATTCACACCCTGACGGCATCACAGGTTTTTGGCGTGCCGCCGTTGATGGTGAATGCCGAACATCGGCGCCGCGCCAAGGCGGTGAACTTCGGGATTGTCTATGGACTCTCACCGTTCGGGCTGTCGCAGCAGCTTGGAATCGACACCAAAGAAGCCAAACGTTTCATCGACGCCTACTTCGAAAGGTACAGCGGAGTGCGCGAATTCATCGACCGCACGCTGGAACAGGCGCGGCGCGATCAGAAAGTCGCCACGCTGTTCGGACGGGTACGGCCCATTCCCGACATCCACAGCAAGAATTTTAATCTGCGGGGATTTGCGGAGCGCACGGCGGTCAATACTCCATTGCAGGGCACGGCAGCCGATCTCATCAAGCTGGCGATGATCCGCATCGACTCCGAGCTTCGCCGCCGTGACCTTCGCTCCAGGATGCTGCTCCAGGTGCATGATGAACTGGTTTTCGAAGTGCCGGACAACGAAGTGGACACCATGAAGCATCTGGTAATCGAGCAGATGGAGCAAGTACACGAGCTCAGGGTGCCACTCAAGGTTGATGTCGGCACCGGGCCGAACTGGCGTGACCTGGAGTAAGGTTTGTTTGGGGCGAAGCGCAAACAACAGCCGCCGCCGCAGCCGGCGCTCTCGGACGAGCAGATTGCGGCCTTCACCAGGGCCGTCGCCGACTACATCCGCGCCCAGCGCTCGCGTTATTACAGCCGCGCCGTTCCGCTCAAATTCAGCGAACTGTGGTTACGATACTTTCCCGCGGCGGACCTGGAGCGCGTTCGGGTGCTGCAACCCGGCGTAGAGCGCGTCTTCAATCCCCCTTTCTATGCCGAATTGGAAAGGCTGGGGTTTACCGGCCTGCCGGATTTCGGCGCCATGGCGGCAATCACCTTCGACGACGTGGCCGTGTTCCACCGCGCTCTGACCCCGCAACTGCTCTTCCATGAACTGGTGCACATGGTGCAGTACCGGCTGCTGGGCATCGACGAGTTCGCGCGCCTCTACGTGCGCGGATATCTCCACGGCGGCTATGACGGAACGCCGCTGGAAATCTGCGCCTACGAACTGGACGGGCGCTTCATCATGTCCAGCCTGGGCTTCGATGTGGTGGCGGAAGTGAAGTCGTGGATCGCGAAGGGCAGATTCTAGACAGGGCAATGGGGCAACTCGTGACGTTCCGGAAGACGTTCCGGAACCGGAATGGTGTCAAAACCGGCCCGGCCCCCGAATTTTTCCTGTTCCCTTCTGAACCGGCTGCCGCTATCTTTAGTGTTTCAGGCTGCGGCAGCTTCCTCCCATGAACTCGTTCCGGCTTTACTCGATCCTTGCGTTTGGCGCCAGCGCCGCCATTGTCGGTTACGCCCTTCTGTCACGCAAGAACAGGAAGCCAGCGGAGGAAGTGGAGCGGGAGCGCCGCACCGAGTTGACGCGCGGCGGACGCATTATCGACGGCAACATCGCCGACGTTCTGGAACTTGAGGATGATGCCACCGGACATCAGACCATCCTGCTGATGTACACCTATGATGTTGCCGGGGTCACCTATGAAGCTTCGCAGGACGTCACCCACCTGCGCCAGTTCATTGATCTTTATTCCTGCCGGCTGGGTTTGCCGGCTTCGGTGAAGTACGATCCGCATAATCCGGGGGATTCGATCGTGATCTCCGAAACGTGGTCGGGGCTGCGCAAGCCGCTGCTCGCCCTGCCGCAAAGGCGCGAAGAAAGGGCGCGTTCTCGCATGTGACCATTTGGCAGTGCCCACGTCTGTTTCCGCAGAGGTGGATCTTACAGAACAGATCAACTGTGGTGAGCCGTGCCCAGGCGCCACGTTGTTAGAATCAGGCCATGCACAACCTGCCCTTGCCACTCGCAGCTTTCGTAGCGGGCATCCTGTCGTTCCTCTCTCCCTGCGTGCTTCCGCTGGTGCCAGGTTATGTGTCGCTCATCTCGGGCGCCAGCGTCGAAGAGCTGCAATCGCCGGAGCGCCGCATCCTGCGCACCGTCATGTTGCATTCCATCACCTTTGTGCTGGGCTTCAGCGTGGTCTTCATCGCTTTGGGCGCGGTAGCCACCGGGGTAGGACAGATCGTCAACGAGTATCACCTGCTGCTGTCGAAGATCGCCGGAATTATTGTCATCATCTTTGGGCTGCATCTCACCGGGATTTTGAAGATCAAAGCCCTGTATGCCGATAAACGCATGCATGAGGTCAAGGGCGGCTCCAGCGCCATGGGTTCTTTCGCCGTGGGCTTTGCCTTCGCTTTCGGATGGACGCCCTGCATCGGGCCGATCCTCGCTACCATTTTGGTGCTGGCTGGGGCGCAGCAGACGGTCCTGAAAGGAGTTGTACTGCTGGCGGTGTACTCTCTGGGCTTGGCCGTCCCTTTTCTGCTTACCTCGCTGGGAGTCGACCGCTTTCTGGCGTTCTACGGCCGCTTCCGCCGGCATCTGCACACCGTGGAAGTGCTCAGCGGTATACTACTGATAGCAATCGGGGTCCTTATCTTCCTTAACAACCTCCGGTTGCTGTCCGGCTATCTGTCGTTTCT
>DATJAI010000149.1:0-2566 GCA_035516415.1 Binatia bacterium
CGAGCAGCTGCCGCAGCCCCGCCGTGCCTCGCTCTTCGTATCGCTGCGCCGCCAACTGGGCCAGCACCGGCATCTCCTGCCGCTCCGGCTGAATCCACCACGGGTGCTCCGACGAGATACGGTAGTGCAGCCGCAGGTACAACGCGCCCAGCAGCAGCGCCTGCGCGACCCAGAAAGGCAGAAAGATTTTCCAGAACAGCCGCCGGCTCATACTTTGCTCTTTTCCGGGACCTCGCTGGCTGCGGCAAGAAAGTAGCCCACGCCGCGAATGGGCCGGATCAGTTCTTCATTGGGGCTGGGACAGCCGCTCAGCTTCTTGCGCAGCCGGCTGACGTGCACATCGACGCTGCGATCAAAGGCGTTCAAGGGACGCCCCAGCGCCACCTCGGCAATTTGCTCGCGCGTGACCACGTTGCCCGCGTGACGCAGCAGAAGCTCCAGAACGTTGAACTCCACCGAGGTCAGATCGACAGGAACATCGCGGCAGGTGACCGTGCGGGTGGCCAGGGACATGTTGATGTCGCCGACCGCCAGCGTTTCCTCGTGCTCGCCATGGGGCGTGGCGGCAGGCGTTTCGCGCGTGCGGCGGAAGATGGCGCGGATGCGCGCCACCAGTTCGCGCGGATCAAAGGGCTTGGCGAGATAATCGTCGGCGCCGATTTCCAGCCCCAGAATGCGGTCCACAGCTTCGCCACGGGCGGTCAGCAGCAGCACCGGAACGGACGACTGCTGGCGCAACGCCTTCAAAAGCTCGAAACCTGAGCCGCCAGGCAGCATCACATCCAGAATGACGAGCTCGTGCTCGCGCGACAGGGCGGCGTTCAAGCCGGAGGCGTGATCGTAGGCCGCGTCCACGCGGAAGCCTTCACCTTCCAGAAAGCGCTTCAGCAGGTTGACGAGTCCGTGGTCGTCATCGACGATGAGAAGGCGATTCACCGGATTTATTTTGCCTTTTCCGCGGCGCGGCTGCGGTGAAGAATTGTTTCGAGATGTGCTGTCAGTCTTCACACTTCTTAACCTTCCTTCACCTACTCTTAACTGCAGTCGGGCACCCCATCCGGTCTAATAGGTAATGATCTAATAGTACTGCAAGCGGTGCGCCGAGTAGCAGTTACAGCGATAATGGATAAGCGGCGGTGACACTGGCACCGGACGCACGTCGGGTAGAGCAGGCCCATACGGTTGAGGCCTGCCCGCGGGAAGAAATCATCACGGAAGCACAGAAACCACGGAAGCGTGTTTCCTGCGAAGAATTCGGTGCACTCCGTGTTTCCGTGGGGAACCAGATGTTCGGAGGAGGATTTGTGAAGACAGGGGCATTTCTTCGACCCGGACGGCGGAGAGGCGGGGCCTTCTGGGGAGCATGCCTGATTGTGGGGATGGCGCTGGCCATCTGCGCCGTGGTGAGCGGCTGTAGTTCGCAGCCGGCCAAGAGCGCGAGGGCCAGCGCGCCGCCACCGGCCATCCCCGTCGGAGTGGCGGCCGTCAAGCAAGGCGACTTCAACGTCTACATCACCGGTCTGGGATCGGTGCAAGCATTCAACACCGTCTCCATCAAGACGCGCATCGACGGCCAAATCATGCAGGTGAACTTCCGCGAGGGCCAGGATGTGCGCGCCGGCGAGCTGCTGCTCGTGGTCGATCCGCGGCCATACCAGGTGGCACTCGACCAGGCCAAGGCCAATCTCGCCAAGGACGAAGCGCAACTCACCAACGCCAAGGCGCAATATGAACGCAACAAGGTCCTCTACCAGCAGGGCGTGATTGCAAAACAGGATCTGGACACCTTGGAAGCGTCGTTTGGCACCTATGAAGGCACCATCGCCGCCGACAAGGCCGCCATTGAGAACGCACAGCTCAACCTGACCTATTGCTACATCAAGTCGCCGGTGGACGGCCGTGTGGGACTGCGCCAGGTCGATCCTGGCAACTACGTTACTGCGGCCGGCGGCACTCCGATGCTCGTCGTCACTCAGCTGCATCCCATATCTTTGGTGTTCACCATTCCCGAAGACCAGTTGCAGGACGTTGCGAAGCGCATGAATAAAGGCGGGCCGCTGGAGGTTGATGCCTATAGCCGCGATGACCAGCAGAAGCTGGCGACCGGCACGCTGCTCACCATCAACAATCAGATCGATCAAACCACTGGCACGGTTCAGCTGAAGGCGACGTTTGCCAATGCCGACAACGCGCTCTGGCCCAACCAGTTCGTCAATGCGCACTTGCTTTTGGAGACGCGCAAGGACGCCATCACGGCCCCGGCCAGCGCCATTCAGCGCGGTCCGGAAGGCAGTTTCATGTACGTGGTGGACAGCAACAACACCGTCCAGATGCGTCCGGTGCAGATCGCGCTGACGCAGGGTAATACGGTGGTGATCGCCTCCGGCTTGCAGTCCGGCGAGCGGGTGGTTACCGATGGTCAGGAAAAATTGCAGGCAGGAATGAGAGTGGCGCCGCAGGCGCCGGCGCGGCAACGCAGCGGCCAGACGAGCGGCAATATCGGATCGCAAACATGAGTATTTCACGGCCGTTTATTCTTCGGCCCATCGCGACCTCGTTGTTGATG
>DATJAI010000150.1:0-16911 GCA_035516415.1 Binatia bacterium
TACGTGAAGGTGAAGCTGCAGAATCACGCGGAGCTGGAAGGACAGTTGCGCGACATCACAGATTCCAACTTCTCCGTCCAGGTGCTGAAGGGTTCCGCCATCGAGACGGTGGCGGTCGCCTATGAGGACATGAAGGGCCTCAGCGTCAGCGGACACAGTAGCGGCGGCGGCAAAGTCGCGAAGAGTGTCATCTTCAGCGCAATCTAGCGATGGCGATGCCGGACGCGGGTCCCGCGACAGATCTGCCGCCGGCTAAAGCCGGCTAAGAAAACAATCCTGAAGAGCCATCATCGGCACGACTGAAGTCGTGCCCTGATACAAAGCGTGTCAGCCCGGCTGATGCGCTGTGTTCCGTGCGGCCGCCGCACCGGCGACTCTTTTCGGCAGGACCAAAGGTCGTGCCCTGAGTCAGGTCCTCCGAACAAGGAATTTATAGTGGCCTGCGACACATCTGTCGCCGGCTAAAGCCGGCTCTACTTCTGAAGGAATCGCTGGACGCGGCGCTGAAGCGCCGCTCTACCCACACCTCTGTGCTCGGCGACGAGAACTTGTTTTGGGAGTGGGATCACGAAGCACGAGCCTTCGTCTCTCCCGCTACACAGATGACGCGCGACTAACCTCGGTTACGAAAGGCCAATTACCCGACTCGTACCTTCGTAATCTTGACGCGGGCTCAAAACCCTCTACCATGGAAAGGTTAGGGCAGGATCCGCCTTCACCCCGGCGCTCCTGCCCTTTTGTGTCTATGGGACCAGTCCAACAGCAATCCCTCGTCGTGGCCAACTCACCCCAACAGGCGCAAGAGCAGCGCTTGCCAGGGAGCCCGAAAAGCCTTCCGCGTGTGAGGCCACGGGCAGGGTGCCGCCGGCTAAACAGGCCGCTGAAAGAGTGCAAAAAGCAGACCCCGCGCGGACTGAAGTCCGCTCGGGATGACAGAAATAAAGGGCTTGCAGTGGCGCAGCTAAAGCTGCGCCCCTTCAAAACACGTGGAAATCGACTTTTTCAGCGACCTCTAAAGCCGGACTCTGATGGTCAGGGCTGGGACGCTGGCCTGACCACCCCATCTCACGCAAGATGCGGCGAGCTGGGGGCCCCGGCTGACCACCCCATCTCACGCAAGATGCGGCGCGAGCTGGGGGCCCCGGCTTGAGGCTTGCCTCAACGCCAGCGTCCGTGCCGCCTCCGGGAAAAGGAAGGAGCCGCCGGCGTCAGTCAGGCAGCCGGGAGCGCGCGACCGCGCAGAGGCGGACGCGGCCGGGTAGAAAGCGAATGGCGAGGGAACTTCCGTTATCGACGGCCGCGGAGTTCGGTGCCGAGAGCTCGGGAACCATGGGTCACGCTGCGCGCGACCTTCTGCTGATCACCGCGTCTTCGCCTGACATGCTTCGCGTGCGGCGGTCGCGGGTGCTGAATTTTCAGCAGGTCACCATGCCGTACCTGGCCGCGTTTGTGCCCGCCCATTGGAAGGTCAGCCATGTGGATGAAGCGGTCGAAGCGGTCGATTTCAGCGCACCGGCCGACGTGGTTGCCATTACCTTCCATACGCCCAGCGCTCCGCACGCCTATGCGATGGCTGACCGCTTCCGGCAGCGCGGCGCAACGGTCGTGCTCGGCGGCCCGCATGCGACCCTGATGGCGGACGAGGCACAGCGTCATGCCGATGCCGTCTTTGTGGGAGAGGCGGAGGCGAACTGGCCGCAATTTCTCGCCGACTTCGAAGCGGGACGATACAGAAACCGCTACTGCTGCAGCGATACTCCCTCGCTGGATGAGGCGCCGGCAGCGCGGCACGAGCTGTTTCATCGGCACGACGGCACCGCCGGAGCACTGTTTGCGACGCGGGGTTGCTCGTACGCCTGCGACTTCTGCACCGTGGCGGTGATGTACAGGAGCCGCTTTCGCAAGCGTCCGGTGGAAGCCGTGGCAGCGGAGTACGCCGCGTTGCGCGGGAAAGTCGTGATCCTGTGGGACGACAACATTGCCGGGGACCTGGCTTATGCCAGGGCGCTGTTCCGCGCCCTGGCTCCGCACCGCAAATGGTGGAGTGCCCAGGCCAGCGTGCATGCTGCTGATGATGAAGAATTCCTGGCGCTGGCGGCGCGCAGCGGATGCAAGCAACTATTCATCGGGCTGGAATCGGTTTCACAGGCCAGCCTGAACGGCGTGGCGAAGGCATTCAACCGGGTGGAGGATTATGCGCGCGCCATCGAACGCATTCACGCGCATGGTATTGCCGTGCAGGCCGGCATCGTCTTCGGCTTCGATCATGACACGGTGGAGGTCTTCGACAACACTCTGGAATTTCTGGAGAAGACCGGGGTGCAGAATGCGACCTTCAATATCCTGACGCCTTTTCCCGGTACCCGGCTGTATCGCAAGCTGAAGGCGGAGGGGCGGATCGTGACCCGTGACTGGCGCAGGTACAACGGGCGCGATGATGTGGTGTTCCTGCCGCGGCAGATGAGCGCAGGTGAGTTGCTGGCCGGATTTCGCCACGTCAACGCGCGTTTCTACGCCTGGCGCAGTATACGCACCCGGCTATCGCGCTCGCCCGTGCAATGGTTCTGGACGTTGCCGCTCAATCTGGCGTATGCGTACGCGCTGCGCAAGGCAGAGTGTGCCAGTGCCTCCGGAGACCTCCGGTTGGCCGAAGCTCTTTGAAAAATAAAACGTCAGGCGGCGGGCATTTCCACGTTGCCGGCAGCGGCAGAGGTGGCCAGAGTCTTTATGCCTCAAGCGTGTAGCGGGTGGAGGCCAGCCTGTACATGCGCCGCCAGAGCAGACGGTTCACGGTGACCACGACGATGGCCATGACAATGGTGGAACCCAGCAGCAGGGCGAAGTTGCCCTGGTCGGTTGCGCGGGAAATGGTGGCGCCCAGACCGACGGTGGTATAGGTCTGGTCCTTGAGGCGGAAATACTCGGCCACGATGCTGGCGTTCCACGCGCCGCCGGAGGCGGTGACCAGGCCGGTGATGAGGTAGGGAAAGATGCCCGGCAGGATGACCCTGCGCCAGCGCTGGCCGGTGGTGAACCGGAACAGCGCCGAGGCTTCCCGCAGGTCAGTGGGAATGGCCATGGCGCCGGCGATTACGTTGAACAGGATGTACCACTGCGTGCCCAGCAGGAGTAGCACAATGGATCCCAGCCCCAGACCGCCGCCGATGCGGATGAGGAGGAGCAGCACGATGGGAAAGAGCGCGGTGGCCGGAACCGAAGCTGCGATCTGCGCCAGCGGCTGCGCGATGCGCGCCAGCCTGCGATTGGATCCGATGGCCACGCCCACCGGAATCGTCCACAGCGAGCCGATGAGGAGGGCGGCAACCACGCGACCAAAGGTAGCGGCAGCGCCTTCCAGAATCTGGCGGAGATCGCCGCGGTTGAGCTGCGCCAGCATCAAGGCGGCGCGTACCACAGCGTAGAAGACCGCCAGCACGGCCAGCGAGGCAATGACGCGTCCCAGCCAGACCTTCCACGGCGCTGGAGGAGCCTCTTCCTGGGTGGCGTCGTAGCGGCGTGCGAAGTGGAGCGCCAGGCGCTCGCGCAGCGGATGAATGACGCGCTTGCGGAGCCGCACCAGCAGGCGCGAGCGCTGCATCAGATGGAGAAACCAGGACTGCGGCGCGTCCGTGCTTTCCACCTGCTCAAACTTGAATTTCTCCGCCCAGGCAATCACCGGCCGCCACACGATCTGGTCGAGCAGCACGATGACGGCGATCATGGTACCCACGCCCCACAGAATGGCTTCGGTGTCGCCGGCGCTGGCGGCGGTCTGCAGGTACGAGCCGAGTCCCGGCAGACGGAAGTCGTCGGAGCCGAGCACGAACATCTCGCAGGCCATCAGGAAGAACCAGCCGCCCGCGACCGACATCATGGAGTTCCACACCAGTCCGATGGCCGCAAAAGGCAGCTCGAACTGGATAAACCGCTGATAGCCGTTGAAGCGGTAAATCCTCGCGGTTTCCCGCATGTCGCGGGGAATGCTCTTGAGCGAGGAATAGAAGCTGAACGCCATGTTCCAGACCTGTCCGGTGAAGATGAGCAGAATGGCGCCCATCTCCACGCCGAGCTCGCGGCGCGGGAACAGCGCCACCATGGCCAGCATTACTCCCGGCAGGAAGCTGAGCACCGGAATGGATTGCAGGATGTCGAGCAGCGGAATCATGATGCGCTCGGCGCGGGCGTTATAGGCGGCAATGTAGCCATAGACCAGCGTGAAGGCCAGCGAGAGAAGGTAGGCGATGACGATGCGCAGCAGCGAATAGGCCGCGTAGAGCGGAAGGTGCGATGGATCGCGGGAGATCTCGACGTGAGGGTTGAAGGGCCCGAACCAGCTTCGCGCCAGCACCAGGATGGCGTAAAAGACCGACAGCCCGGCGGCAAACAGGAACAGGTCCGTGACCACCGACCATGTCTGCGCCGGCAGCAGCGACCACGGCCCCTTGCCGAGAATCCTGACCGGCTGCCAGATGGGCCGCGCCATCAGGCCTCTTCCGCCGGCGGCAATACGTCGGCATCCTCGCGATGAAACAGGCGGCCGTTCTCCGAATCGTAATCGAAGATCTCCGCATAGCGGCCCCAGTTCAGCGCCGTCTCGAACTGGCGCTCGACCTCATCGGAGCTGAAATGCTCGTCAAGAATGTCGCGGAAAAATTCCTCGCCGATGGCGTGGTCGCGTTTGGCGTGCAGCGTGTTCTCGATGAGCCGCAGAATGGAGACGTTCTTCAGGGCGGCATCGCGGAACAGCGCCTTCTGCGTCTGAATGTCGGCTTCGGCGAAGGTGCGGCCCTGCGGCGTGATCTCGACGTCGCCTTCCCGCAGCACGGCGAAGCCGAGGATCTGCGATGCCTCGACGATGGGCAGAAGGTCGTCAACGTCCATCGCGAGTTCATCGGCCAGTTTGTAGAGATCGTCACGGCCGCCGCGGTCGGCCAGCAGTTCCAGGAAGCCGGCAATGCCGCCGGGCCGCGCATGCGGCAGCATCTGGAACTTGCTGCGTTGCCGCGTCCGTCCGTCGCCGGCGGCCTGTGCTGCCTTGCCGGGAGCGGCAGCTTCCTGCTCGGGCCGGGTCAGCGTCTTGTAGATGTAATCGACGTAAGCCAGAAAGCGCGGCGACTTGCGATCGCGGTATTGCGCGATGTCGATCTCGAAGTCGGAACGGATACGCGCCGGGTTGCGGCCCAGCACGATCACGCGGTCGGCCAGCAGCACCGCCTCCTCGATATTGTGCGTGACCATGAAGATCGCCCTGGTCGGCATCTTCCGGTTGATCCAGAGTTCCAGCAGTTCCGAACGCAGGTTCTCGGCGGTGAGCACGTCGAGCGCGGAGAAGGGCTCGTCCATGAACAGTACTTCAGGCTCGACCACCAGGGCGCGCGCAAAGCCGACGCGCTGCTTCATTCCCCCGGAAAGCTCTTTGGGATACGCGGTCTCGAAGCCGTCAAGTCCGACCGTGTCGATCATCCTCAGCGCGCGCTTGTGGCGTTCGATGGCGCCTACGCCGCGCGCGACCAGCGGCGCCTCGACGTTCTCCAGCACCGTGAGCCACGGAAACAGCGCGAAGCTCTGGAACACGATGGAGACATTCGGAATGTGGCCGTCCATCGTCCTGCCGTGCCACAGCACGTGTCCCGAGGAGGGTTTGGCGAGGCCGGTGAGCATGCGCAGCAGAGTGGATTTTCCCGAACCCGACGGCCCCAGCAGCCCCACGATCTTTCCCGGACACACCTCCAGGTCGGTGGGCGCAATCACCTCGATGCGATTGCCGTCCGCCTGCGGATAATACTTCTCCACCGCGCGCGCCTGGATGATGGCTTCGGCCAAATGTTCGCCTCCCTATCCCAGTTTAGGGGCACTTCGCGGTTGCCGACAAGAATCGGCGGAGCAGGATTGTGAAAGGAGAATGAATTTCAGCAGACTGGCTTGCCGGCACCTTGCTTCCTTATGCCGTATTCAGCTTCTTGTCGTTCTCCGAACCGGGAGAGATCGAGGGTGCGTCACCAGCCTGTTCCACGTGGGCGGTTTCCGGCACCAGCGAACCACCAGAGCTTTCATGGTCGGTTGTGGAAGGCCTGCGGCGGCGGCTGCGCTGGTAATTGTACTCGAACCAGGCAGCAGCTCCGCCGACAACAGCGAGGACGAGCCAATTCATGGAAAGCACACCGAACTTCGGTTGGATGCCTGGCCGCGTCAGAGTGCTGCCGGGGCGCAGAGGGCCAGGACGCCGGATCGCGTCCTTGTCGCCGCAACGTGTGCTCCAGCGGCACGTCCAGGCTGTGCTGCTCGGGGTGAGCGGCGGCTGAACACGCCGGTGAAAAAGTCACGATTCAAAGCCGCACGGGGTAGAGCTGGCCTTCAGGCCAGCGTCCAGGCCCTGCATTTTTTTGTCATCCCGAGCGGCTTCAGCACGCGAGGGATTTGCTTTCCTGGACTCGTTCAGCAGCCCCTCAGGAGCTGCACGACCGGCCGGGAGCTGCTCTTCCTGTTAGAATTTTTCTATCGCCATGCCCAGCCGCAAGCTCTCAGGATCGCAGGTTCGCCGCATGTTCCTGGACTTTTTCGTCTCCCGGGGGCACAAGGAAGTCCACTCGTCCTCTCTGGTTCCGGCCAATGATCCCACCCTGCTGTTCACCAACGCCGGCATGAACCAGTTCAAGGACGTATTTCTCGGAATCGAGAAGCGCGACTACAACAAAGCGACTTCGTCGCAGAAGTGCGTGCGCGCCGGCGGCAAGCACAACGACCTGGAGAACGTGGGCTTCACCAATCGTCACCATACCTTCTTCGAGATGCTGGGCAATTTCAGCTTCGGCGACTACTTCAAGAAGGAGGCGATTGAGTATGCCTGGGAGCTGGTGACGTCGGAGAAGTGGTACGGCATTCCGAAAGACCGGCTGTTCGCGACGATCTTCAAAGGCGAGAACGGCGTCCCGCGCGACGATGAGGCCTACGCATATTGGCGCGCGGTTCTGGAGAAAGATGGCGTGCCCCTGGAGCGCATCCACGAGTTCGGCATGAAGGACAACTTCTGGATGATGGGCGACACCGGCCCCTGCGGCCCTTGCAGCGAGCTCCACTACGACATGGGTCCGGAGGCGAGCGATGCCGGCCACACCGATTGCCAGTTTGGCTGCGAGTGCGGGCGCTATGTCGAAATCTGGAACCTGGTTTTCATGCAGTTCGACAAACAGCCGGACGGAAAGATGAATCCGCTGCCCAAGCCGTGTGTTGATACCGGCGCGGGTCTGGAGCGCGTGACGGCCGTGATGCAGGGCGTGATCTCGAACTACGACACGGATTTGTTTGTCCCGCTGATCAAACGTGCGGCGGAATTGACGGGCGCGCCGCTGGACAAAGAACTCCAGAAGGAAGATGAAGACGAGCGACATCACCAGGCGGCATCGCTGCGCGTCATTGCCGACCACGCGCGCGCATCGACGTTCCTCATCTCCGATGGCGTGTTGCCCTCGAACGAAGGACGCGGATACGTGCTGCGCAAGATCATCCGTCGCGCGATTCGTCACGGCAGATTGCTCGGGCAGGAGAAGCCGTTTCTGTTTGAGATGGTATTCGCAGTCTGTAACCTGATGAAGGACGCTTATCCCGAGCTAATCGAGAGCGCCGATCGTGTCGCGGAAATGATCAAGGGCGAAGAGACGCGGTTTGCGCACACGCTGGATGTGGGAATGACTCGGCTAGACGAGCTCATGGAAAAAGCCACCGAGCAAGCCCAGCGAACCGCGCTTCTTGAGACCTTAGAGGAGTTGATGCGCGAGCCTATAAACCAGGAGTGGGCAATAGCCCACCCCGATGCTCGATCTCTCCTGAACGACGCCCTTGAAAGGATCGATAAGGGAGAAGCCACAGGTTTTAGCGCTCCCGCAGGTCTTAAGGGCGACCTTATGGAGAAGTGCCGTGCCGATGCTTCGACGATAAAGCCGCGTCTCGATGGGGCGGAAGCGTTCAAGCTTTATGACACCTTCGGCCTTCCGCGCGATTTCATCGAGGACGCCTGCCGCGATCAAGCGGTCACGTTCGACTCCGGCGGCTTCGACGCCGCCATGGAAGAGCAGCGCAAGCGCGCGCAGGCTTCCTGGAAGGGCGGCTCAAAAGCGACCGCCAGCCCGCTATATCAGTCGCTCCCTCGCACCGAGTTCGAGGGCTACAACAAGACACTCTCCACGGGATGCGAGGTGCTGGCCATCATCAAGTCACCCCAGCGCGCCAACGACGGGCGCGCCGGGGGTCCCGATGTGGGAATTGGCGTACAAGAACTCCTGACCGGCGAGCGCGGCGAGATCGTGCTTGACCACACGCCCTTCTACGCCGACGCCGGCGGACAGGTAGGCGATGTGGGCTGGCTCTACGGCGACGATCACAACACAATCGTCGCCGAGGTCGAGGGCGCGACCTATCCCGTGCAGGGCGTGCGCGCCCATCGTGTCGTCGCCAGGCAGCCCATTCATGTCGGCGACAAGGTGGACGCGATGGTGAACGACGAAGTCCGCCGCTCGACCATGCGCAACCACACCGGCACCCACCTCCTCCATGCCGCGCTGCGCAATGTGCTGGGCACCCACGTGAAGCAGGCTGGCTCCCTGGTCGATCCCTCCCACCTGCGCTTCGACTTCTCGCACTTCGCCTCGGTCGGCGACGAGGAGCTGCAGGACATTGAAGACCTCGCCAACAAAGAAGTCCTGCGCAACGACATCGTGGAAGAGATCCCCGATGTGCCCATCGACGTCGCTGTCAACGAATACAAGGCGATGGCGCTCTTCGGCGAAAAGTACGGCGACCGGGTGAGGGTCATCCGCATTGGCGACTTCTCCACCGAGCTGTGCGGCGGCACGCACACGGCCGCGACCGGCGAGATCGGGCTGATCAAGATCCTGAAAGAGGGAAGCGTTTCGAGCGGCGTGCGGCGCCTGGAGGCTGTGACCGGCGAAGGCTCGCTGCGCCACTTCCGCAAAGACCATCAACTGGAGAACGTGGTCTCGACACTCGTGCGCGGCGACGATCAATCTCCCGCCGAGGCGCTGAAGCGCGAGCTGGAGCGCCGCGAAGACGAGCTGAAGAAACTGCGCAAGGAGCTGGAGCAGGCGCGCATGAAATCCGCTGCCTCATCCGTCTCGTCGGCAACGGAGAATGTCCGCGAGATCAGGGGCGTGAAGGTTCTGGCCACGCGCGCCGACAATCTCGCGCGCCCCCAGTTGCGTACGCTCATCGACAACCTACGCAACAAGCTGGGCTCGGGGGTGGTGGTGCTGGGCTCGGTAAGCGATGGCCGGGTCGCGCTGATTGTCGGCGTTACCAAAGACCTGACGGGGCGCGTGCAGGCGGGCAAGATTATCGCCGAGGTCGCGAAGAAGGTGGGCGGCTCCGGCGGCGGACGTGCGGACATGGCTGAAGCCGGCGGCAAGGATCCCGCAGCTCTCGATTCCGCGCTCAACGCCAGCTACGACGTGGTGGAACGTCTGTTGCAGTAGGTTGTTTCCAGGCCGGAGCCTCGCCGTCGGGCGTTTTTCGTTTATATTGACGTGAAGAGTTGGCGAGGATGGCCTTCGGCCTGGCAGTTGCGAGTTGCCATGGCGACCACTCCCGGCTCTTACCTGAATCCGCAATTCCGGAAGGAGGATCTATGCGCAAGGTTCTGGTTCTCTCTCTGCTGGTAGCGCTCTTTGCGATCTGCCTGCAGGCGCAGGAGTCAAGCAAATCGGTAACCATCCAGGGATGCCTGCAGTACACCATGCACCATTACGTGCTCACCGACAGCAGCGGTACACAACACCGGCTCACAGGTTATGCCACCAAGCTCAAACCCCACGTCGGGCACGAGGTCGAGATCACCGGAACCGAAGGGACGCATACCGAAAGCACGACCCAGCAGGGCGCTGCCTCTACCGCGAAGCAGGTACCGGACATAAAGGTATCGGGCATGAAGCACATCGCGGACACCTGCCAGGCGGCCAGCCACTAACCTGTGGTTTTGCCCGCGCCGGCTTTCCAGGCACGGAGGGTTCAGCGGCTTCGGCGGTGCCCCGGTATCGCCGAAAGCCGCGAAGAAGGTCGGCGGCTCCGGCGGCGGAAGGGCGGACAGGGCTGAAGGCGGCGGCAACGATCCCGCTGCGCTCGATCTTTTTTTACTTCAAGAAGTAACCTTTGAAAATGTCATCCTGAGCGCTGACTCACCGGGCCCCCGACAAGCGCCGCCTTTGCCTCGTTGGGCTGGTCCAGTCTGGGTCGAAGGATCTGGCGGTCGGGCGCAGTGGCAAGCGTAAGGTGAACCGCAGATCCTTCGACTGCGTTCGGCCGCTTCGCGTCCTCACTCCGCTCAGGATGACAATTGGGGGTCAGGAATGTCGCGCACCCAGCCCTCTCACCTTCTAGTTGCCCGTTCCGTTTTCCGCTATCCTATCTGGAGTGCAGTCTGCGTATTATGGCCACCAAACCGCGCGGCTCGTTTGATCGCAAGTTCATTCCCCTTTCCACGCGCTTCGATCACGCGCTGCTGTTTGCCGCGCAGGTGCATCGCAATCAGGACCGCAAGAAGAGCGGAATTCCCTACGTTTCGCATCTGTTGGGCGTGGCCTCCATCGTCATGGACTACGGCGGCGACGAGGAGATGGCGATTGCCGCCCTGCTGCATGATGCGGTCGAAGACCACGGCGGCCGTCCCATGCTGAAGGCCATCGGCCAGCTCTTTGGAGCGCGGGTGGCGAAAATTGTGGATGGCTGTACCGACTCCTACGCCGAAGACCCGAAGAAGAAAGAGGGCTGGGAGCGCCGCAAGCTCCGCTATCTGCATCGCATCCGCAGCGAGGACGCCGATACACGTTTTGTCTCCGCCGCCGACAAGCTGTATAACGCGCGCGCCGTGCTGCGCGATCTGCGCTACGACGGAGACTTCGCCTTTGCCCGGTTCTCGGCCCCCAAGGCGAAGACCCTCTGGTATTACCGTGCCCTGGTGCGGGAATACCGTCTGGCGGGCATGACGCATCGCCTCCGGCCGCTGATCGACGACCTGGATCGCGCCGTCACCGAGGTGGAGCACATCTCCGGAATACTGGGTTCGCCCATCCGCCCGCCTCGCAGGATCGGGAGCAGGCTCAAAGGGAAGCGCTAGAAGCCGCCTCTACTGCCCCGGTCCGGCTGCCTGCCCCACGATCTGGTATTCGCGCTTCCTGCCCCGGGCGTCGATTACGTTGATCTGGTTTTTCTTCCGGAGTTCATACTGCACGCTCTCCCCGATCTGCATCTCCGGTTTATTTTCCTTGTGGCGGGCGATGGAATAAGTCGTGTTCTCCGTCTGGAGCTGGTAGACGATCCAGTTCTTCGTCTCTTTGGAATTTTCCGCGTAGCTGCGCTTCTCCCACTTGACGATTTTGCCCTGCCGGTACGCATCGGCGGCGACGGCCACGCTTGAGCTGAGCAAAGCGATCAGGATTGTGCTGGCGATCTTCTTCAAGGCAGTCTCCAGAACTGGATTGTGAATGAACCGAATCGCAGGTCAGATTATCAGGACACGAGTTTAGCGGTCAGAATGCATGAGGTGCGCTAACTGGCCACCAGCCACTAACCACACCGATCACTCGAAAAACTTCGTCACTCCCTCTTCCAGCACGCAAATCTTTCTTTCGACGCCGCGGCGCCTGGCATCCAGCTTCAGCCGCTGCACCGGCTCCTCCACCGGCTCATAGGAGAGGCGAAAACTTCCGTAATGCATAGGCACCATCCAGCGCGCGCCCAGATCGACAAACGCCTGCACTGCATCTTCCGGACTGGCATGCACCGCGCGATAGGAGGCGGGATGATAGGCGCCAATGGGCAGCAGCGCCACTTCGGGACGCAGCCTTTCGCCAATCTCGCGGAAGCCGGGGAAGTAGGCGGTGTCGCCGGCGTGGTACAGGGAATGCTTTCCCGCCCGCAGAACATATCCGCCGTATCCGCGATGCATGTCGCGCACGATGCGCGCTCCCCAGTGGCGTGAAGGGACATGCGTGATCTCGACCGTGCCGAGTTTCATTCCCTCCCACCAGTCCAGCTCGACAATGCGGGAATATCCCAGGTCGCTCACCAGATCGCGCACGTGGCGCGGCACCATGATGGCCGGACGCTTGCCGCTCTGCCAGCGGGTGAAGCGCGCGATGGCCCGCAGCGACGGACGATGCAGGTGGTCGAAGTGGGCGTGCGAAACCAGCACCGCGTCGATGGGAGGCAGGTCGCGCAGCCGCAGCCCCGGCCGGCGCAGGCGCTTCAGCACGAAAATCCAGCGCGCGAAGTTCGGGTCAATCACGATGTTGCGGCCGCCGATCTGGAGGAAGAAGCTGGAATGGCCAATGAAGGTGACGCCCAGTTCGCCGCGGCTGGCCAGCACCGGCTTGCGGATCAGCCCGGTCCGCGGCGTCATGGCAGAGTGTCGCACCAGGGTGCCAAACTGCCTGGCCTTGCGCCGAATTGTTGGTCCTAACATCGAGTTTCAGTCCATTAGACGCCGCTGCTCGCGCCCGCGATGCGGAAGCAGAGCTCTCGCATCGTCTCCCAAAGTGGAAATGCCCGCCATCATCCTTTCAGATATGCGATTCTCTTCCTTGACCTTGCTCTTCCACTCAGCTTAAATCATTAGTTTCGGGCCGATGCGCCAGCGGCTGCAGGCTGCGCGTGTCGAATTCCAGCAGGCTAAGGAGCAGCGCATGCGTATCGCCTTCCTCGGGTTGGGCATCATGGGCCGTCCTATGGCGTCGCGCCTGGTCGCCGCCGGGCATGAGGTTGCAGTGTGGAACCGCACGGCGCGCCAGCATCTGGAGGGCGCAACCACCGCCGTCTCACCCGCGGAGGCGGCCAAGGAGGCGGAGGTGGTCTGGTCGTGCGTTGCCGATACCGCCGCCGTCGAGCGGGTGATGTTCGGCGATGATGGAGCGCTGCAATCGCTGCGCGAAGGAGCGATTATCGTCGACTCCAGCACCATTTCGCCCTCGGCCACGGTGCGCTTTGCCGGGCAGGTCAATGCCGCCGGCGTGCATTGGGTCGACGCCCCCGTCACCGGCTCCAAAATCGGCGCGGAAAACGGACAGCTCATCTTCATCGTGGGCGGCGCCCCCGAGCCGGTTGCTTACCTGGAGCCGCTGTTCAAGGCCATGGGCAAGCTGGTCATCCACATCGGCGACACCGGCAAGGGCCAGGCCGCCAAGCTGGGCATGAACCTGATGATTGCCCTCATCTATGAAGGATTCGCCGAGGCCCTGGTCCTGTCGCGCAAGCTCGGCGTCGAGCCGCAGAAGCTGATCGAACTGATCCAGGCCTCCATGGTGCGTTCCGGCGTGGTCGATTACAAGGCGCCCTTCGTCCTGCGGCACGACTATTCGCCCAACTTCCCCCTCCGGCTGATGCACAAGGACATTCATCTCATGCTGGAGATGGCCAAAGAGCACCGCGCCAAGCTGCCCGCGCTGGAAACCGTGGATGAGATTTACGAGTTGTCCAGCGAAGAGGGCTGGGACGATCTCGACTACGCCGCCACTCTCGGCCTGCTGGAGAAGTGGGCCGGGCTCGGGGCACCGCAGCGGAAGTAAATTCCGCGCAATGGACAGGAGCGCGCACGGGGCGCTCCGCATCGAGCCTCCGCCCGCGGGCGGGGGCTTTATCACATGCATAAGTGATGGAGATTACAGCAGGAGGGAAGGCCCGCAGTGTAATCGAAATCGTACCTCGTAACGGCGTCCCCGGAGAAAGCCATGCGCGGCGCGCACCATCCGCGATCGGGCAGATTTAACTTGTCGAAGACCATCTGCATCGTCTTTTTCTTCTGTGCCGCGACGGCGATCCTCTCGCCTGCACAAACCGTCAGCACTTTGTTGAGCTTCGACGGGTACAACGGCGCGGAGCCCCTGGCCGCTCTCGTGGAAGGTCCCGATGGAAACTTCTACGGGACGACAAGCCAGGGCGGGATCAACGGCCCCTTCTCCGACGGCACCGTCTTCAAAGTTACGCCAAATGGCACCCTGACCACGCTGCACGATTTTAACGGCGGCGACGGGAGCTCCCCCCAGATTGGGCTGCTGCACGCCACCGATGGTAATTTTTATGGCACCACGTCCGCAGGCGGGGCCAGCAACTATGGCACGATCTTCAGGATCACCGCATCGGGCGCGTTCACGTTGCTATACAGCTTCAGAGGCAGCACGGACGGACGCGAGCCTGGCCCGCTGATACAGGCTTCTGATGGCAACTTCTACGGAACAGCCGCGGGAGGGGGCAACGACAACTGCGAGTCGACAGGAGGGTGCGGGGTAATCTTCAAGGTCACTCCGCAAGGAAATTTCAGCAAGATCTATCAATTCCAGGGTAGTAGCAATGATGGGTATAACCCTGGATGGCTCGTGCAAGGCCGGGACGGAAACTTTTATGGAATGACGTCAGGGGGCGGTGGGTATGGATGCAACGCCCACTGTGGCTCGGTTTTCAAAGTCACGACAGGCGGCAGGTTCACTACACTGCACTGGTTCAACTTCACAGATGGCAGCGCTCCCTCTGGACAGTTGCTGCAATTGAGCGACGGTAATTTCTATGGCACCACCTCCGTGGGCGGACCGTACTTTCGAGGCACAGTTTTCAAAATCACGCCCTCGGGCACGCTGACCTCGCTCTACAGCTTTTGCCACCAGTACAATTGCCCGGACGGTGCCACTCCTTTTTCGGGTCTGATGCAAGCGACCGACGGGACCCTCTATGGTACGACCTTAGGCGGCGGGGTCTACGGCTGCAGCACCTGCGGCACAATTTTCAAAATCACCACCAACGGCAGTCTGACTACGTTATTCAGTTTCAATGACACGTCCACTGGCGGCAGCCCTGGCGGGCTCCTGCAAGCCAGCAACGGAAACTTCTACGGGTTAGCTTCGGTAGGGGGGACCGGCTATCCTAATTATGGAACGTTCTTCCAGTTTTATACGACGGGCAGGACGCTATACACGTCCACGTCCGGCAGTGGAACCGTAAGCAGCACGGATGGCTCGATCAATTGCCCCGGCACTTGCAGCCATATTTATCCCGATAACACCCCGGTCACGCTGAACGCTTCACCAGCACAGGGTTGGGCCTTCACCGGTTGGAGTGGGGCTTGCACCGGTACTGGTTCCTGCAACATTGTCATGACGCAGGACCAGTCGGTCGCGGCTTCTTTCTCTCCCCTTTACACGCTCACTGTAACAACCAACGGGAACGGAAGCGTGAGGAGTACCGACGGTTTCATCAACTGTCCCGGTGTTTGCAGTCATGTATATGTTGCCAACTCTTCGGTCACGCTCAATAACTTCCCCGCGCAGGGCTGGAGCTTCAACTCGTGGAGCGGCGCCTGTGTCGGGAACTACCCCACCTGCATCGTGTTCATGTCTGCGGACCACTCCGTTGGCGCAACGTTCACGCAAGACAGCTATACCCTGACCACCTACATCAGCGGCCAGGGCACCATCACCAGTACCGACGGATCCATCAACTGCCCCGGCACCTGCAGCCATACCTATCTGTCGTTAACTCAGGTCACACTGAACGCAACACCTGCCGAAGGCTGGAACTTCAGCGGCTGGAGTGGGGCCTGCACCGGCGTAGGTCCGTGCAATATCACCATGACCGGCAACCTGGGGGCCAGCGCTTACTTCCTGCAGCCAGGCAGCGGACTGCAGTTTATTTCGGCCCCTCCATGCCGGCTGGTGGACACGCGCCAGACCGGTAATCCAATCCGGGGTGGCACAGCGCAGGACTTTCCCATTCCCCAGCTTGGAAATTGCAATATCCCCGCCAACGCGACAGCCTACTCGCTGAACGTGACTGTGGTGCCGCAACTCCGGCTGGGTTATCTGACGGTCTGGCCCGCCGGTCAGGCTCAGCCGAACATATCGACCATGAACTCTCCGGACGGCCGCACGAAAGCCAATGCCGCAATTGTGCCCGCCGGCGTCAACGGCGCGATCAGCGTTTTCGCCAGCAATACCACCGACGTCATCCTCGACATCAACGGTTACTTCACAGCGCCTGGCGACCAGACCTATGCGTTCTATTCGGTGACGCCCTGCCGCGTGATCGACACGCGTTTCCCCAATGGTTCGTTGGGCAGTCCTTCGTTGGCCGGCGGAACGGAGCGCGATTTCCCGACGCTGGAGAGCTCCTGCATTCCACAGAACGTGAACAACATCAAGGCCTACTCGCTGAACTTCGCCGTCCTGCCCACTGCCCAGGAGCCGCACCAGGCCCTTGGCTATCTGACCGTGTGGTCCACGGGCGAGCCGCAGCCGGCAGTTTCGACGTTGAATAACCCGACAGCAACGACTGTCGCGAACGCCGCCATCGTACCCGCGGGCACGGGAGGCGCGATCTCCGTCCTCGCCTCCAACGATACCGACCTGGTCGTCGACGTCAACGGTTACTTCGCACCCGCCGGCTCAGGAGGGTTGTCGCTCTATCCAACCGCCCCCTGCCGCGTGCTCGACACGCGCGACAACAACGGACCGCCCTTCGTCGGTGAAAAGACCGTTAACGTTACCGGCAGTGTGTGTGCTCCGCCCGTGGGCGCGCAAGTTTACGTGCTCAACGCGACCGTGGTACCGCCGGGTCGGCTTGGTTATCTGACGCTCTGGCCCGATACCGGGCAGCAACCGGAAGTCTCGACCCTGAACGCCGTCGACGGCTTCCTCACCTCGAACATGGCCATCGTGCCGACACTGAACGGCTCCATCGACGCCTTCGCCTCCAACCTGACACAACTGCTGCTGGACATTTCCAGTTACTTCGCGCCGTAGCAGGTACTGTCAGTAATATGCACGCCCGCACCTGCCCGACCGGAACAAAGCCCCCGGTCAAGGTGAATGTACGGGTATAGCGGCGCTTGTGCGCGCGTTGCCAGACGACAGAAAGGTTTCA
>DATJAI010000151.1:0-58839 GCA_035516415.1 Binatia bacterium
ATGAAACTTCCGCGTTGCCTTGGAAGCCAACTGACACAGTGTATAGCGGTTGCGCAGGGTTTGGACTGCCTCAAAAACCAGTTCAGACCTCATCGACATAGTTCTCCTCAGCGTATGAATGAATGTTCCGGAGCCGGGGCCAGGGATGGAAAACAATCTGCTCCTGGCATTGAAAACTCAGGCGATGGGAACCTAACCACTGACCGCGACAGGAGCCATTCTGTTGGATGCTGTTCGGGTGGTTCCGGTTCGGTAATTTTTCGCCTGTGCCTCGGCGGCTCCGTAAGTACGAAGCCTTTAACCAGCAATAACTTGCCTGCTCACTTCCGGTTTCCCAGCAGCCTGCGGTGCTGGGCTAATGCCTTTCCTGATTCCCTGATGATGGATTTCAGTGGGGCCTTTTCGGGGCAGGACTTCCTGGACGGAGCCCAACAGGGCGACGCCTTTAATGGAAAAACTAAGGTAGCCGCCCAGGGAGCCACAGTCAAGGAAAATCGTTGCCGGGAAATCTTCGCCAACCTCTTCGGGTCGTTCTTTGGCTCCAGCTTAGACGGACAAACCACGAGAAGGTCGCACATTTTACATAACTGCTTGGGCATCAAAAAGTTGCGTTTGTGCCGCCGATTTATTCGCGGAGCTCGATCTGAACGAAGATATGGCACTTTAGAGATGCTTCTGACTGCCCTGTAAGTGGAGTATGAGGCCGACCGATGGAGCTACGCCCAAAATGTGCGATCCAGAGTGCGGTACTGAATGGCCTCGGCGATGTGTCCCGGTTCGATGACTTCGCTTCCGGCCAGATCGGCGACGGTGCGGGACACCTTGAGGATGCGGTCGTGGGCGCGGGCGCTGAGTCCCTGTTTCAGCATGGCCCGCTCGAGGAGGTGCTCGGAATCGGTACCCAACTCGCAGTATTTACGGATCTCGCGCGAACCCATCTGCGCGTTGGCGTAGATGCGCTCACCGCCGGAGTGGAAGCGCTGCAGTTGCACCTCGCGGGCGCGAATAACACGGGTGCGAATATCGGCCGAGCTCTCCGGCACGGCACCGCCGCGCAGCTCGCGGTAGTTCACTGAAGGCACGTCGATGTGAATGTCGATGCGGTCCAGCAGCGGGCCGGAAATCTTCGAGACGTAGCGCTGGATCATCATGGGCGTGCAGTGGCACTCGCGGGTGCGGTCGTTGAAGTAGCCGCAGGGGCAGGGATTCATGGCGGCCACCAGCATGAATCGCGCCGGAAAACTGAGCGACATGGCCGCCCGAGCGATGGTCACCGTGCCATCTTCGAGCGGCTGCCGCATCACCTCCAGCACGTTGCGGGGAAACTCCGGGAGTTCATCGAGAAAGAGCACGCCGTTGTGGGCGAGCGACACTTCGCCCGGGCGCGGTATCATGCCGCCGCCGATCAGCCCGGCATCGGAAATGGTGTGGTGGGGCGAGCGGAAGGGCCGCGTGCCCACCAGTCCGCTGACGGCGTCCAGCACGCCGGCAACGCTGTGGATCTTGGTTGTCTCCAGAGCTTCGTCAAAGGTAAGCGGCGGAAGAATGGTCGCCATGCGCTTGGCCAGCATGGTCTTGCCGGAGCCGGGCGGGCCAATCATGAGCAGGTTATGTCCGCCGGCCGCGGCAATCTCGATGGCACGTTTGGCGGTCTGCTGTCCGCGCACGTCGCGAAAGTCCACGGCGAAGCATTGCGAGCTTTCCAGCAGCGCGCGGCTGTCCACCTTCACAGGCTGGATGCCATTGCCGCTGTTCAGCAGAGTTACCACCTGCATCAGCGAGCGAACAGGATAGACCTGGAGGCCGTCGACGAGAGCGGCCTCGCGGGCATTGACCTCGGGAACGATGAGCTTGCCGATGTTGTTGGCGCGGGCGGTGACCGCGATGGGCAGGGCGCCGCGCACGCCGCGCAGCCCGCCGTCCAGCGACAGCTCGCCCACAAACAGGCAGTCGGCGGGAGGCTTGTTGTTCAGTCCGCCATAGGCGCCCAGGATGCCAAGCGCCATGGGCAGGTCGAAGCCGGAGCCCTCCTTGCGAATGTCGGCCGGGGCCAGATTGATGGTGATGGTGGTGGCGGGAATGTCGTAGCCGCTGTTCTTCAGGGCCGCGCGAATGCGCTCGCGGCTCTCCCGCACGGTGGCGTCGGGCAGACCGACGGTGGTGAAGAAGTCCTTGTCGCTCTTGACAGGGGCGACATCGACCTCGACCTCGATGAGGTTGGCGTCAATGCCGTAGACGGCGGCGCTCAGCGTCTTGTAGAGCATGCAGGCGAGGGCATGCCCACCACAGAAGTTTCAGTGATAACAGATGAAGACGACACCGGGGTGTGACGGCACTCACGTGGGAGCGTGATGCGATCGAAGCGCGCCCGGGGAGAAACCGTCAGTCGAGGTAGCCTTGACGCGCAGCCTGGATGAAGTCCGTATTTACGGGCTCCGAACCGGAGGCGCGGATGTCTGCTGCGATCTGCCCGCGGTGATACGCTGAATGCATCACGACGTGCATCAGAACGTCCGCCACAGTGCTGACAAATCGTTCGCCTTTGGTGTTGACGTACTCGCACTGCGACTCAAGCGCCGGGTCATCCAGGCCATCGACGAATTCCTGCCAGGCGCGTTCCATAACATCGAGTTGCAACAGCAGGTCAGTGATGGACAATTCCGGCCAGACGGGCAGCGGTGCGGATTGCCGCGTCAGACGTGCCAGCCATACTGCCTCCGCGCCAAGGATGTGCCCCACCCGCTTTACGGACTTCGGTGGAGCTGAGGCCAGGTTTGCTACCTCTTGTTCCACTTTGCGGTTTGCCCAGCGATCATACCGGAATAGCCGGCGAAGATCGGTTGCATCCATCCCCACCTCCGACGCATCCATGGCCGAATACCAACCCCGATGCACATCTTAGTTTAGTCGTACGCACTTTGTTTAGTTGTACGCATCCTGGCTCAAACTCGATGCAACCGAGTTCGATAATCGGACCGGGATGAACCCGGAGATGGTGGCTGAATGGGCGAGTGCGATTGACGGGAGGAAAATAAAAAGGGCGGAATTCTGTCCGGAAGCGCAGCGCCCAGTTGCACATCCGATGCCGTGAGGCCGAAGAATTCCGCCAACCCGAAAAATCACGACAGATACGTCACAGCGCTGTCGCATCGCCTTTCCCGAACACTGAAGCAGGCACAGTGCGGTCGATCCCGATGCAGGCATTCTGTCAGCCCCTGCCATCGATGCCAATGCCCCATATGCAGTATTGGCCTACAACTTCGGTAGTAATCGAAGCGGCCGCGCGAGCCGGCGGACTTTCCGCCTTCGCTGCCGGGCAGAGGTGCGGATCTGGCAGGGATGAACGACTTGCGTGAAGCGGTGGCAAACACCGGTGCGAGCCGGCCGATCGTCTGCTTCTGTACGGGATCGGAGTACCCTGGTGCGGAGATTCGGAGAGAAGGGAACGCGGGAGAGCAGCGCGATCACCAATCTTCTCAGCGCGGCTGTGAACGAGTGGCGCCCGCGCTGAGAAGATGACCCGGGGATGGCGACTTGCCAGCACCATCCAGGTGTCTGTAACCCGCATTGCCTTGGTCAAGTGCAACCGGCATGCCACAATGCGGATTCCAGACCGATCCCTCGGCCGTATGGCAATTGTCCTGTTTCCAGCAACTTGGCCCCGAGCCGGCGGCCCGCCGCGAGCCCCCACCGCGCCCCGGCCTATCCGAACGGCTAGCCCGACTATCCGGAAGGGCGAGCCGACTTGCGCTGGCGCATCGGTACTGGCATGATGTTCGCCGTCTCCCGCCTACCCAGGGGAAGAGCGCCCGGATGTCCAGCCTTGCTCCAGCGAAATTGCGGCGCCTCGCGGTGCTGCTGCTGTTGTTGACAGCGCCGGCCATGCGCGCGCAGTGTCCGCCGCCCGCCCTGGAACCCGGCTTCGTTCCGAAAATTGCCCTGCCTAAATCGCCGCCGGAGGAGCCGCTGCTGCCTGAGGCGGGCTTCCTCTCCAGCACCCACTACACCAGCCAGTTTTTCGGTTTCGGCTTCGATCTGCCGCTCAGGGTCGAGCACCACCTGATCATGCTGCCGGTCATGCCGGAGAGGCAGCACGCGCTTCTGGCGCTGCAGTACGAACTGGGGCCGCGGCATGGCTACATCATGGTCACGGCTGACGACCCTCGCCCCGGCTTCGAGGTGAACACTCCGGAAGAGAACGAGCAGGAGCTGCGCAAGTGGGAGCAGGAAGGCACCGCGCCGGGAGCGCCGCCGCGCTATCCGGTTCCACAGTCGATGTTGCGCTCCAACCGCTTCTATCATCAGTTCCGCCGCATCGGGCGAAACTATGCCGCGAAGTACTGGACCGGCATCAACAACTACTACGTCACGGTGATGATCGCCACCAACGATCCGGAGTTCCTGCGCAGAGCGAAGGAAACCATGGCGCAGGCGCAGTTCTACTGTCCGCAGGAGGATGGCACGCTGGTCAACGCCGAGGGCAAGCCGGTAAATGTGGAAGGAGAGCCGTACCGGGGTCCGGCGGTGCCCACCTTTCGGGTGAACGCGGCGCTGCGCGACGAGCCCGCAAAGAAGATTCCGCCCGGCACGTTCAGCGACGGAGTTTACCGCAACCCCGAAATCGGTCTGGACGATACGCTGCCGGAGGGCTGGGAGATGATTGCCGACGATGTGGATCCTGCACCCCAGGCAACGGCCATGCGCGAGTACCAGTTCCTGCACGCCTGCTCGAAGACGCTGTTGCGCATCGCTCCGCGTCGCACCGAAGCCGACCCTGCGGCGGCCGGCCCGATGATCGTTCTGCACGCGCTCGATCCCAATTGCCTCGCGATGCGCACCGCCGCTTCGCTCACCGACAAGCGCACCACGGACGAGGTCGCCGCCAGTCTGGAGCAACTGCGCGAATTCGGCGAGATAGCCTCCGATGAGCTGATCTCGATTGCCGGCCATTTGTTCATGGTCTTTCACGGCACAATCGCGATCGCCCCGCGAGGTGAGGAATTGGGGCAGCGGATGTCGCAGTCGATATTCGTTACCCGGCATAACAAGCTGCTGCTGGCCTGGTCGCTCATGGCGCCCACTTCCGTCGCTCTCGATGACATTCCCACCGGCGGCATCGCCTTCGATGGCTCGCCGCCCATCGCCCTGCGCTCCTCCATGCGCGCGAAGAAATAGCCGGGATGCGGCTCCCCGCAGGCGGGAGTAGCTGAATTTTCCCGCAGCTCCGGCCAGCCCGCGGCAGGCGAGCTGCCATCCAACCCATTCAGCCATTTCCGGAATCTGGCCCAGTTCAGCTCATTCCAGCAGCGACTCCCGCTGTTGCGTCTTTTGTTATGCGTTGCACCCGACGGAAATCGCCTCGCGCCGGTTCCGCAGCTCTCAAAGCGGGCTTATGCCTGCTGCTTGCGCTGCTCGCGGCGGCTGCCGCCCTCGCGCAAGCCGGCAACGAATTGAGCGCCTACACGAGCGCGGTGGCGCGCGCCCAGCCCTCCGAACGGCTGATCGAACTGGAACGCTTCGCCGTGCATGCGCAGCCGGGTCCGCTCAAGATCGATGCGCTGGAAATAGTCGTCTGGGAGTATCTGCGCGCTCACGATACCGTCCACGCGCTGGTCTGGGCCCGCGATCTGGCCGACAGCGACAGCGACAACGCAGTTGCCCTGGCGCTGCTGAGCAATGAAGGCCGTGGCGCGATGGAACAGGGCAGGATGAAAGCGGAGCGTCTGCTGAGGATGGCGAGCCATGGCCTGGACAATCTGCCGCAACTGCGGCGACCTCTGGGTATGAGCGAGTCGGATTTCACTCTGCTGCGGCGCCAGACCAATGCCATGCTGAGCGGCGCGGCGGGCGCGGCTGAATTGCGCTCGAAGGACTACATCGCCGCGCGCGATTATCTGCACAACGCGGTCGCCGTCGAGCCCGACAATGCGCGCTGGGATTACGAACTGGCGCTGGCCGACCTGAATGGTTCCGATCCGAATCGCAAGGAGGGTTACTGGTATCTGGCGCGGGCGGTGAATCTTTCCCGAGGAACTCCGCAGGCCGTGGAGATCGCGCGTTACGCACGGGCGCGCTATGTGAAAGACGGAGGCAGTACCGGCGACTGGGACCAGTTCCTCGTCGCCGCCGCGCCGGCCCCCAGCAGCGGGACAAGGCCGCCGTCGTCCGCTGTGGCCTCGAACTTGCCTTCGCTGCCGCATCCGCCGGCGGAAACGCCGCCGCCCGTGAAGACCGCAGCCATCAAAACCGCTCCCCCAGTGAAGACCGCTTCGATCAGGACTCCGGCGATTTCACAGCCAAAGCAACCTGCGCCTTCCATCTGGGCCGATACTTCGAATCCACCGGTCGTCCAGAAGCGCCGCGTCCCGTCCACCACCGGCCCGATGTCGCTGGGGATCCTGGTGGAAACTTCGCTGGCCCACAGGGCGAACCGCTCCGCCGTCGTGAACAGCCTGATTGACATGCTGCGTCACATGGACCAGCGCGACGAAGCTTTCATCCTCAGCTACGACAACAATCTTGTCTTCCAGCAGGACCTCACCACCGATCCGCAGCAACTGGAGCAGGCGATGGAGAGCATCCGGCCGCAGAAGGGAGCGGTGCTCGACGACGCGATTGCCTTTGCCGCCGGGCATCTGGCGCGTATCGCGAAGTATCCCAATCGCGTGCTGCTGGTCATCTCCGACGGTCGCAACGTGGACAGCCACGCTTCGCCACTGCAAACCTCGGCGGAAATCAATGCCGCGGGGGTGCGAATCTACTGCATCGGCGTGGAGGTGAGCGATCTCGAAGGGCGCTACCGGCTGCAGGCGCTGGCGGCGGGCACGGGAGGCCAGTCCAACTTCATCAGCGATACGGGTCAGTTCCGCAAGGCCACCGAGCAGATGGCGCAGAACATGGGGATTGACTTCCGCTTCTGAACGGAGCCCAGGTCGAAGCGGGGTCGCGGAGTGGTTTCAGCTTGCGGCTTCCGCCGCTTCGCTGCCCTGGGCGCCGTACTCCTTCAGCTTGTTGTGCAGGGTCTTGAGGCTGATGCCAAGGATCTCGGCGGCGCGCGTCTTGTTGTTGTTGGTGGCTTCCAGGGTCTTGAGAATCAGCAGGCGCTCCGCCTCGTCCACCGTGGTGCCGACGCCAAGACGCACCGCATTGGCCTCCTGTATGGGAGCGCGGGCAATGACCTGGCCGAAGCCGGGCGGCAGATGCTTCATTTCGATCATCGGCGTATCGCAGACAATAACGGCGCGTTCCAGGGTGTTGCGCAGCTCGCGGACGTTGCCTGGCCAGGCGTACGACTGAAAGGCACTGCCGACCTGCTCGCCGATGCCGGCAACGTTGCGGTTGTGCTTCTCGTTCATGTCGGCCAGCAGGGCCTGCACCAGCGCGGGCAGGTCCTCCTTGTGCTCGCGCAGCGGCGGGAGCTGGATGTTGAAGACGTTCAGACGGTAGAAGAGATCGTTGCGGAGCTGTCCGCGGGCGACCGCTTCTTCGGGAATCTTGTTGGTGGCGGTGAGCACACGCACGTCGACCGCGGTTTCCGTTTTGCTGCCCAGGCGGCGCAGCTTGCGGTCTTCCAATACGCGCAGCAGTTTGGCCTGGGTGGCGATCGGCATCTCGCCGATCTCGTCGAGCAGCAGGGTCCCGCCTTCGGCCAGCTCGAAGCAGCCAATGCGCCGCTCCAGCGCCCCGGTGAAAGCGCCCTTCTCGTGACCGAAGATTTCGCTTTCGATCAGGGTCTCGGGAATGGCGGCGCAGTTGATGGCGACGAAGGGCTTGGCCTTGCGGGGGCTGAGCGAGTGAATGGTGCGCGCCACCAGCTCCTTGCCGGTACCGCTCTCGCCGGTAATCAGCACGGAAGCGGTGCTGGGGGCCACCATCTCGATCAGGCGGAAGACCTCCTGCATTCGCCGCGAAGGCCCCACGAGGGCGCCGAGCACGCCGATGTCGCGCAGCTTGCGGCGGCTGGCTTCCAGTTCGCGCTCGGTGCCGCGCAACCGCGAGGCGTTCTGCAGGATGTTGCGTAGCCGCGTCGGATTCACCGGCTTCTCGATGAAATCGAAGGCGCCGCTCTTCATGGCGCTGACCGCGGCATCCACGCTGCCCTGCGCGGTCAGCAGAATGACGGCGACCTGCTGCGGCTGGGCGGCGATGTGCTCCAGCAACTGCATGCCGTCCATGCGCGGCATGCGCAGATCCGTAATCACGATGCCGGGGTTCCAGGATTCCACCGCCTGCAGTCCTTCGACTCCATCGCTGGCGGTCTCGGTGCTGTAACCCCAGGCGCGGACCAGTTCCGCCAGCCCGCTCCGTTCGTTTTCCTCGTCCTCTACGATCAGTACCTTTTCCTGTAACATGGGGAACATCTCGCGGCTCTCGGGACGGCAGCCCGCGACAGCGATCAGGACAGCAGCTTAGATGCGAATCCAGGCCCGGCAAGCGACCCCGTACAGCAGCTCTGTCCTGGCGGCGACGTAAGCAGGAGAGGCTCTCAACAAGGTATCACTTCCGAGCCACTTCAGCCGCATAAAGCGAATCTGAAAAATACAAAGGACATGCCGGCCAGTATGAGCCGGAAGCAAGCCATGAAGTTACGCCTTTGTGCCATTGTATTCGCGCTGGCGACGGCCTCCACAGCCGGCGCGCAGAATCCGGCGCCGACGCCCGGGCAGAACCCCGAAAGCCCGTCGGCTGCCTCCGCGCCTGCCGCGCAGCAGGCCACGACGCAGCAGGCGGTCATTCCGCTAGAGTTGACGCGATCGCTCGATTCGCGAAAGCTCAAACAGGGCGATCCGGTGCAGGCGAAAACCACAGCCGAACTGCGCACCGGCGGCACACTGATTCCACGCGGGGCACAGGTTCTGGGGCATGTCACGCAGGCGAGTGCCCGCGCCAAAGGCGATCCCAACTCCACCCTGGGCATTGCCTTCGACAGCATCGCGCTGAAGAAGGGCAGCAATGTTCCGCTGAAGGCCGCCATCCAGGCGGTGGCGGCGCCCTCGGCGAACACCGAGTCAGCCATGCAGACCGAAGGCGGACCTTCCGGCGGGCCGCTGTCGGGGCCCCCTGGCGGCATCAACGCCGGCGCCGGCCAGGGTCCCCTCGGACGCAGTGCGCCGGCGGGGAATCCTCCCGGGAGTTCCACAGCAGGAATGCCCGGCGGCGCCACACAACCTGTCGGGCAGAACAGCAGTTTGACAGCACAGTCCACGGGCGTTGTGGGTATCTCAAACCTGCAACTGACGCCGGATTCCCTCCTGATCTCAAGCTCCAAAGATGTGAAGCTGGCCGCCGGAACCCAGATTCTGCTGCGAGTACAAGCACAGTAAACAGCCGACGAAACAAGGCAGAAGCCTGAACATAAATGTTTTGTTAATCTTGGCTGTTGCTGTACAATGGCGTGCTGTTACGAGCAGGCCGTTACCTGCACTTGTACTAAAGACAAGCTATCTATAGATTTAACCGATCTGGGCCACTTTGCTTACGGTACTGCTGAGTTCCGGAGGATCGATAATGTCTTCTAGCGTTGGAGTAGTCCCGAGACGCAGTCTGGCGACAATCGCCGCAGTTGCTTTTGCGCTGTGCCTGGCAGCTACATATGCGACGGCGCAGGTCACCATCCAGCCGAAGGCCGAAATCTACGGCGGGTATGCGTGGTTGCATCCCGGCGGACACTACGATTACGGTCTACCGACCCAGGACCATACCGCAGGCGTGGATGAGTCCATTGTTTACTACATGCCATTCGCGCATAACCTTGGCGTACTGGTCGATAGCAGCCAGCACTGGGGAATCGAGGACGAGAACGTTTACTACGTGCTGGGCGGATTGCAGTACAAGTACCATACGGATTCGTTCTCACCGTTCTTCCGGGTGTTTGCCGGCGCCGTGCGCCAGGTAGCGCCCACCTACATCGATCAGTGGAATGCCGCCCTGGGCGCGGGTGGAGGCTTCGACTACAGCGTCGGGCACCATCTCGGGATCCGTATCGCGCAGGCCGACTATATCTACAGCAACTATCATCAGATTGTTCCGCTCACCAAGCCGCAGTGGAATAGCGTGCGCCTCTCGGCCGGCCTGCTGCTGTATCTGGGCAACTACTACACTCCCGCTCCCACCGCGGCCTGCACCGCGCAGCCCACGGAAGTGACCGAGGGCGAGCCGGTGACGGTGACCGCGACGGGCAGCAACTTCAACCCCAAGCACACGGTGACCTACGCGTGGACGACCAATGGCGGAAAGCTGGACGCCAGCGACAAGCAGTCGGCCCGCATCGACACCACCGGGGTTTGCGTGGGGCCGGGCTGCACGACAGGCAACTACACCGCCAACGCCACCATTACCGATCCGAAGATGAAGAAGGGCGGATCGGCAACCTGTACCGCGAACTTCTCGGTCAAGGCGAAGCCGATGAATCCGCCGCAGGTAAGCTGCTCGGCCAACCCGGCCGCGGTGAAGGCGGGCGATCCGTCCACCATCACGGCGACGGCCAGCAGTCCTGATCCGGGCGTGACCATCTCCGGCTACTCGTACACCGCCTCGGCGGGCACGATCAGCGGGACCGGTACGACGGCCACCCTGGATACCGCAGGACTTGAGTCGCAGAGCGTGACGGTCACGGCGACGGCGACCGATTCCCGCAACCTGACCGGCAGCGGCACCTGCACCGTGCAGGTGGAGAAGCCGATACCGCCGCCGACCTGCAGCAAGATCAACTCCATCCAGTTCCCGGACAAGCGGCGTCCGTGGCGCGTGGATAACACGGCGAAGGCCATTCTGGACGACGTTGCCAGCCGTCTGAAGTCGGATCCCAACGCCCACGTCGAGATCGTCGGCTACGCCGATGGCGAGAAGGCCCCGATGGAAGGCACGGGCAAGAAGCGCCACCCGATGAACCTCGCGGGACAGCGCGCGGTCAACGCCAAGGCCTACCTGGTGCAGCAGCAGGGCATCGACCCGAGCCGGGTCACTGTCCGCCAGGGCACCGGGCAGCAGAAGGTGGCCGACATCGTCTGGGTGCCGCAGGGCGCGGATGAGAACGCGTGCGCCGATCTGCAGAACACCACGCCGGTCGACGAGTCGGTGGTGAAGCCGAGCGCGAATGCCTATCCCAAACCGCGCAAAGCTCCCGCTCCTCATCACCGGAAGGCGGCTCCCAAGGGCGGTGCGACGACGCCGTAGTCAATTCACGAACGGAAGTTCATGGCCGGTGGGAGCGCAACGCTCCCACCGCTTTTTTGTCTGCCCCCGGGCCCGGCCTGCTTCTTGCAACGCAGGCGCGGGTCGCGGGCATCCTTTGTAGTAGCCGAATCGGGCAGGCCAGACGGCGGTGTGGAGGATTTCCACGGCGTGGGTGACCGCGAGCAGCGCGCGTTCGCCGCCGCGGGTGCCAATGGCGACTGGCACTTTCTACTGCCGGTGGCTGCTACTTTTCGTGGCTACCGGCTTCGGCTGCCCGGGATTATCATCAAAGAAAGCAGATACTCACTCTGACCTGTTTACGGTATGCATAGGACGACTCTCTCTCTGGTAAAGCTCACCTTCTGTGCGGCACTGCTGCTTTCCGTTGCGGCATTCGCTTCCGACTGGCGGCTCATCGGCCCCGATGGCGGCGATGTGCGCAGTCTGGCTTACGACCCGGCCAATCCGGCCCGCATCCTGCTGGGGACCAGCGCCGGGCAGATGTTCGTCTCCGACGATGGCGGCAGCTCGTGGTCTGTGTTCACCCATCTGGGACCGGGCGACGATTACGTGCTGGACCACATCATCTTCGATCCCGCGCATCCCGCCACCATTTACGTGGCAGGCTGGAGCCTCTATAACGCGGACGAAGGCGACGTCTTCCGCTCCGACGATGGCGGCCGCAACTGGCGCGCGCTGGCCGGCGTGCATGGAAAATCGGTTCGCGCCCTGGCCATGGCTCCCAGCGATCCCAGCATCCTGGTAGCGGGCGCGCTCGACGGCGTCTTCCGCTCGCGCGACGGGGGACGGACATGGGGGCGCATTTCGCCGGAGAACCACGCCGAGATCAAGAACATCGAGTCGCTGGCCATCGATCCGCAGAACCCTGACGTCATCTACGCCGGAACCTGGCACCTGCCGTGGAAGACCGACGACGGCGGCCTGAACTGGCACAGCATCAGCCACGGCATCGCCTTCGACTCCGATATGTTCAGCATCATCGTCGATCCGCACAGCCCCGCGACGGTGTACGCCAGCGCCTGCTCGGGAATGTACAAGAGCCTGAACCGGGCGGAACTTTTCCACCGCATTCTCGGCTTGCCGCATTCGGCGATGCGCACCCGCGTGCTGAAGCAGGATCCGCAGCGGCCCTCCATCGTCTATGCCGGCACGACCGGCGGGCTGTGGAAGTCGCTGGACGGCGGCAACCGGTGGAAGCTGGTCAGCGACGATTCTGTGATCGTCAACGATGTGCTGGTCGATCCCCGCGATCCGGACCACGTGCTGGTGGCCACCGATCGTGGCGGGGTGCTGGCCAGTCATGACGGCTTCCGTCACTATGAGAGCTCCAACCGCGGCTTCGCCCATCGCGTCATCGGCGGCGTGGTGGTCGACGTCCGCGATCCGGGTCACATCTACGCCGGGGTGGTCAACGACAAGGATCTGGGCGGCTTCTTCTTTTCCGAAGACGGCGGTGCGACGTGGCAGCAGTCGAACCACGGTCTGGACGAGCGTGACATCCTCAGCCTGCAGCAGGCCCCGGACGGGGTTATCTTCGCCGGCACCAATCACGGAGTCTTTTACCTGACCTCGTTACATGGCGAGTGGCAGCCGGCGGAAATGATTCGCGGCCCGCTGCCGCCGCCGGAGGAGCAGAAGACAGAGCGCGCAGAGAAGCCCGCCAGCTCCGGCAAGTCAGCCCGCCCGCGCAGCCGACACACTGCCGTGGCCTACAAAGCGGCCGCGGCGGAGCATGCGATCCCGCCGGAGCAGACGCCACGCATCCGCGCCATCAACCTCGACGGCGATCTCTGGTATGCGGCGACCAATGAAGGCCTGTTCCTCAGCGCCGATCATGGCCGCCGGTGGTATGGGACCATGGTCGGGGGCGAAAACGACTTCATCGCCATCAACACGTTTGCCGACGGCAGTCTTAGCCTGGTCAGTCCCAGACGCGCTTTTCTCTCCCATGATGCGGGGAAATCGTGGAGCCAGATCTCCTATCCCCAGTACGTCACCGCGCTCTACAACCTGACCGCCGTCCCTGATGGCTCGCTGTGGCTGGCGACCCGCGAAGGCGCCCTGCACTCGACCGACGGCGGCAGGAGCTGGGAGCATACCCTGGGCGGCCTGCCCGCGCGCAACATTCTTGTCGTGTTATATGACGCTCCCACCCAACGCCTGCTGTCGACGGCGCTGTACGCGCATGGTGTTTTCGAAAGCCGGGATGGAGGCCGCAGCTGGCAGCGCACTGCCGATACCGGCGTCTCCATCCGCGCCGCCCGCAGCTATCAGGGAAGGCTGCTGGCAACCTCTTCCTACAACGGGCTGCTGCTGGAAAAGAGCGGTGACACCGCAGGCGCCTCGGAGACGGCAAACGTGGGGGTGGTGACATCCACGGCGTCCCGGGACTGAGATAGCTCTGTTCTCCGGGGACCGGGAAAATGAAGGGGAGTCGAACTCCCCTTTTTCTGTGCCGAAATCAACCCGATCAGTGCTTTTCGGGCTGCAGCGGGGCAGCTTCTCGCCGCCCCGGGTCAACGCGTGTTCCCAACCGGGAAAACGGAAAGGACCCGTTTCGCAAAAGGGGAAAGCTGCAAGCCCAGTCGCCACATGTTCTTCCCGCCGTGGCGCAAAAGGTGATTCCCAATCTGAAACCGGACCTGTGGCAATCGTGCTGCCCGGCTAGCCTGTGACTGGTTCCAAAAGCCAGCGACTGAGAGACTTAGACGCTGCTCAGAAAATTGGCCGACGGCGTGCAACACAGGAGCACGTGTTGGCAACATCAGCCGGGAAACAGCAGCGGGCATGAGTCGCAACGGGACCAGATCGGAGCGGTGGAACGCAGCGGGTGCTGCCGGCATGAGCTCGATCAGCGATGAGAACCAGTGCGGGACGATTTCTCCTGGGCAGAGCGCGTACAGCAGCAAAGGTCCGGCAGCGGAGCTCCCTCCTTCCGCTGCCGGGCAGCATGTGGATTCTGGCGAAGCAGTAGCCTCCTCCTGCGGTGACGGCGAGGGCCACGTCGGGCAAACGGCATGGTCCTCGCCGGATCGGTGCAGCGGATGCGCGGAGCTGCTGCACGAGCTTTCCAACGCCGTGACCGGGGTCCTGCTGAATGCCCAGGTGTTGCAATGGAAGCTGCCGCCGTACAGCCATCTGAAACGGCCCGTCCGCGAGATGGAGCGCAATGCGCAGCGCGGCAGCGAGCTGCGGCGGCGGCTGGGCGAGCGCTGTGCGGCGCGCGATGGCGGGACGGCAAAGCCACAGGCGGCCTCCGCCGGCGGCCTGCATCTCTGCTGCGCGCAGGTGGACGCCTCCTGCCTGCAGACACCAGCCCCGGCGCAGTCATTTCCCGATCTCACATGCGATTGTGACCCACGCACTAGCAGCTTTTTCCCAAAAAGGGATGATGATAGCGTGCGCTAATTCTGCAGGACTGGCGGCGCGCGCTACCGGCCGCCAAAAGGGGCGAGTCACGTGATTGCAGCAGAAGCAGTTCCGGTCAGCCAGCAGATCGGCGAAGGCAACCTGCTGAACATCCTGATCGTGGAGGACGAACGAGTGGTGCGGGAGTGCTGCCGCGAGGTGGCACACTCGCTGGGCTTTGGCACGCGCGTGGCCGAGTCGCGTGACGAGGCCTGGCGCATTCTGGAAAGCTATCATCCCGATGTGGTACTGCTGGACCTGCGTTTGCCAGGCAATAACGGGCTGGAGATGCTGCGCGAAATCCGGCAGCGGTGGCCGGAGACCGTGGTGATTGTCATGACCGGCTTTGCCACTGTGCAGTCGGCGGTGCAGGCGATGAAGCTGGGGGCTTACGACTACATTGCCAAGCCGTTTGATTTCGACGAATTGCGGCTGGAGCTGGAAAGGGTAACGGGGCACCTGAAGCTGACCGCCGAGAACCGTCTGCTGCGCGAGCAGCTGCGCTCGAAACAGGGCTTCGGGCAACTGGTGGGGCATGCACCGGAGATGGAGCGGCTGTACCGCATCATCGCCAAGGCGGCGCACAGCACGCATCCGGTGCTCATTCTGGGCGAGAGCGGCACGGGCAAGGAGCTGGTGGCCCGTTCCATCCACTATGCCGGCCCTTACAAGGACAAGCCGTTCATTCCCATCGATTGCGGCTCGCTGGTGCCTACGCTGATCGAGAGCGAGCTGTTCGGCTATGTGCGGGGCGCGTTTACCGGAGCGGTGCGGCCCAAGGACGGACTTCTGGCGGCAGCCGAAGGCGGCACCATCTTCCTCGACGAAATCGGCGAGTTGCCCATCGACCTGCAGGCCAAGCTGTTGCGCGCCATCCAGGAGAAGGAGATACGGCCGGTGGGCGGCACGCGGGCGGTGCCCATCAACGTGCGCATCCTGGCGGCCACCAACCGCGATCTGGACACGGCCGTCAGTCAGGGGACCTTCCGCCGCGATCTCTACTTCCGGCTGAACGTGCTGACCCTGCGCATACCGCCGCTGCGCGAGCGCAAGCAGGACATTCCCCTGCTGATCGGCAATTTTCTGGAAAAGATCAACCGTAGCTCGGAGGTACAGAAGCACACCATCAGCGACGATGCCCTGCGCCTGATGCTGGAGTATGACTGGCCGGGCAACGTTCGTGAGCTGGAGAACTGCCTGGAGCGGGCGTGCACCACCTGCTCGCTTCCCACCATCCAGGTGACGGACCTGCCGACGCAGTTGCGGAATTTCCGGGTGCAGGCCAAACCGGCCGAGGAGGCATCGGACGGCAGGGCCATCGTGCCCCTGGAACAACTGGAGAGAGAGGCAATCCTGCACGCCATCGAGGTCCTCGCGGGCGACAAGCTGGAAGCGGCGCGCCGCCTGGGCATCGGCAAGACCACGCTGTATCGCAAACTGAAAGAATACGGCCCGGCAGTCTGAGCCCGCCCGGCTGCGGGCGAGGGGCCGGCCAGCTGCAACCGGCAGCGCCGCTGCGCGCCGGAGAGGTGAGGTGCGCTCCGGCGGCGCAACAGAAAGGGAGATCATGATTCTGCTGGTGACCACGTCTTCTCGCGCAAAGGAATGTGCCGCCGCTATTGAGCAGGGCACCGGCCACAAAACCCATGTAGCAACCTCGGTGCCGCAGGCGGTCAGCAGGATGCGGGACGCCGAGTACGAGGCCCTGGCCATCGACCAGCCGCTGCTGGAATCGGACCCGCACGCCGCCGACACGCTGCTGAATCGTTGCGGTCTGGCGATGCCCGTCTACATCAGCTTCGCCCTGCACGGCAGCCAGCGGATCGTGCGCGAAGTGCAGGTGGCCCTGCGACGCGCGGAGCAGGAAAAACTGACGGCGGCGCGCTCGGCGGCCAGCGTGCTGCAACATCAGTTGCGTGGCGAGATCACGGGCATTCTGCTGAACTCCGAGCTCGCCCTGCGGCAGGAGTCGCTGCCGGCCGGGGTGGCGGAAAAGATCCGCTCGGTGCGGGAGCTGGCGCAGAAGATGCGCTCGCGCCTGCAGATTGCGTAAAGTCCCATGCGCCAGATTCTTCTCTACTGCGCAGCTTCGGGCTGGGCGGGAATGCTGGCCGGCATCTTCGTGATGAACCTGCTGGGCCCCGGCCGGGACCGGCCGGGCAGGACGCCGACGCAACGCTGAATTCCGGATGCCGATTGCCCTGGGGCGGCTGCGCTGTGCCACCAAAGTTGCGAGGATAGCCTTCCGCATACAACTCCAGAGCTGCCCGGCGAGTCCTATTCCTGTGCCAGTTTTCTGGCCGGAGGCAATCAGGCATGCTTTGGACGATTTTCGCGATTCTGCTGATTCTGTGGCTGCTGGGCTGGGGCTTTCACATCGCAGGCAGCCTTATCCATCTGCTCCTGGTGGTAGCCGTGATTGTTCTCATCATCAATCTGGTGACCGGACGAAGAACGGTGTAGGCGCTCCTCTTGGGCTCCCGGCCGCCGCCCCTGGCTGTGCCCGGCAACGGCGAAAGGCCGGTTGCGCGCCTGCCGTTCGAGACCGGTCGATCCACCGGCGCCGCCAGAAGGCGGGCCATTCATCTTGCCCGCCACACTCTCCGTATGACGCCGCAATACGCGGCCAGGGTTTCGCCGAGCGGCGCCGGGCGCGCGCCACACGGTGCAGCCAGGCAACGCAACAGCATGCCTTTGACTACTGCCAGCCGAAGCACCAGCACCTGCCATCCCGGGAAGTGCTTCCGCGCGTAACGCAGCATGTTTGTGTACCAGAAGAGCTGCCGGTCGGCAAACGAGAGCTGGCCCACGCTGTGAGCGCCGCCGTGGCGGAAGCGCGCCTCCGGGCAGTAGACAATCCGTGCGCCCGTCTCCTTCAGGCGCCGGCATAAATCCACATCTTCAAACCACACGGGAAAGAACTGCTCATCGAAGCCGCCGAGGGCTTCCCATGCCTTGCGGCCAATGGCAAGGCAGGCTCCGGCGGGCTGTTCGATCTCCTGCGGGCGCGAATAATCGGCATCGAGACAGCGGTATCGCCGATTGATGGGACTGGCTGGCCACAGCCGGTTGACCAGCAGCACCTCGCAGAGCAGCGGCGCGAGGGTGGCCGTTCTGCGAAAGGCAAAGCCGCGTGCCGGCCGGCCATCGCTTCCGAGCAGCGCGCCGCCGGCCGCGTCCGCGCGCGCGGCCTTCATACATTCCAGCAGCGCAGCCACAGCGCCCGCTTCCGCAACCACGTCGGGATTGAGAATGAGCAGGACGACGCCGCCGGCTTCGCGCGCTCCCTGGTTGGCGGCCGCGGCGAAGCCGGCATTCTGCGGGTTGGCCAGCAGTCGCACCGGGTGCCAGGCGACAAACTCCTCCACCCGCCGTTCGGTATCGTCCGTCGAGGCGTTATCGACCACGATGATCTCGCACTCCTGCCCGGCAAGGGCCTCCAGACAGGCTCCGATGACCGCGCCGGAGTTGTGCGTGACAATGATTGCCGAGCAGCGCATAGGTGAAGAAGCACGCATTATAATCGTCGCGGGCGCACGGCCCGGCAAGCGCAACTGGACTCCTTGGGGCAAACCATGGCCACAAACGCAGCTACTGCGACAGCCGGATCCACGAACCTGCAGATCGTCGAGACCTCGCTTCCCGGAGTGCTGCTCATCCGGCCCCGGGTCTTCGAAGACGCGCGCGGCTTCTTCATGGAAACATACCGGCAGAACGCGCTGGCCGAAGCCGGAATTCACGACGTCTTCGTGCAGGACAATCACTCGCATTCCTCGCGCGGCGTGCTGCGCGGGCTGCACTACCAGCTTCGTCATGCCCAAGCCAAGCTGTGCCGTGTGGCGCACGGCGAGGTGCTCGACGTGGCGGTCGATATCCGGGTGGGCTCGCCGAATTTCGGCAGGTGGGTGGGAGTCGTGCTCTCCGCCGCCAACCGGGCCCAGCTTTACATCCCGAAAGGTTTTGCGCACGGGTTCGTGGTGTGCTCGGAGACCGCCGACTTCCTCTACAAGTGCAGCGACTATTTCGATCCCGCCGACGACCGCGGCGTGCTGTGGAACGATCCGGCGATCGGCATCGACTGGCAGACCGCCTCGCCCATCCTCTCGGAAAAAGACCGGCGTTACCCTCCGCTGGCGCAGGTCGCGCAGGACGCACTGCCGCGATACGGGCCATGAGCCTGCGGCTGCTGGTCACCGGCGCCAACGGACAGGTGGGCTGGCACCTGCAGCGCACCCTGGCGCCTCTGGGTGAGGTGACTGCGCTGGCGCGCGATCAGCTGGAGCTGGCCGATCGGGACATGGTGACGCGCGTGGTTCGCGAGCTGGCGCCCGACATTCTGGTGAATGCCGCCGCGCATACGGCGGTGGACAAGGCGGAAGGCGAGCCCGAGCTGGCGATGACGGTCAATGCCGCCGCTCCCGCGACCATGGCGCAGGAGTTGGCGCCCCGCGGTGCGCTGCTGGTGCACTACTCTACGGATTACGTCTTTGATGGCAACAAGCCCGGCCCGTACGAGGAAGGCGATGCCACCGGACCGCTGAATGTCTACGGGCGGAGCAAGCTGGAAGGAGAGCGGCGGATCGCGGAAAGCGGGTGCCCGCATATCATTCTGCGTACCTCGTGGGTGTACGACGTGCGCGGGAAGAATTTTCTGCGCACGGTGCTGCGCCTGGCGAGGGAGCGCGAAGAGCTGCGCATGGTGGCCGATCAGTACGGCGCGCCGACGTGGGCGCGGAGCATCGCCGAGGCCACCAGCATCATTCTGGCGCGGGCTCTGGAGCAGCGCAGCGCGACGGCGGCGTGGCGGACCGGCATTTTTCATCTCACGGCCGCGGGCCGCACCTCATGGGCGGAGTTCGCCGAGGCCATCCTGAAAGAGTACGACGAGTGTTGCTCGTGGCCGGCCGATACCGGCGAGTTCAGCGGGCTGCTGAAGGCCAAGCGGGTGGTTCCTATCGGCAGCGACCATTATCAGGCTCCAGCCCGTCGCCCGCGAAACTCGGTGCTTTCCAACGCCCTGGTGGCCAGCGTCTTCGGCGTCGTGATGCCCGACTGGCGCAGCCAGCTGCGGCTTGCCATGCAGGACGCCATTCGCTGATAATTTCGCTTTGCCGGTTTCTGGACAGTTCATCTCTCTGCGCCCCGACAGCTCTTCCGCCAGGCTCCGTGGGCTGGGGTGCGGGCGGAGTTGCGCACTGTTCCGGCCATGATCGGAGACCTATGAAGGGGATAGTTCTGGCGGGCGGCATCGGCTCGCGGCTGTATCCGCTCACCCGCGTCACCAACAAACACCTCCTGCCGGTGTACGACAGGCCCATGATCTTCTACCCCCTGCAGATTCTGGTGGACGCCGGTATTCGTGACATCCTGATCGTTACCGGCGGCCACAATGCAGGCGACTTTCTGCGCCTGCTGCAGAACGGCAAGGAGTTCGGACTGCAGCAGCTCAGCTTCGCCTATCAGGAGGGAGAAGCCGGCATCGCCGATGCCTTACGGCTGGCGGAGCCGTGGGCCAGGGGCGACAGGATCTGCGTGGTGCTGGGAGACAACATCATCGAAGGCGATATTCGCGACGCCGCGAGGAAGTTCGAGCAGGTGGAGCGCGGCGCCATGGTCATGCTGAAGGAGGTCAGCGATCCGGAGCGCTTCGGCGTGCCGGTTTTCGAGAACAACCGCATCGTACGTATCGAGGAGAAGCCGAAGAAGCCGCTCTCCTCCTTTGCCGTCATCGGCGTCTATTTTTACGACGGTAGCGTCTTTGACCGCATTCGCCGCCTGAAGCCTTCGGGACGCGGGGAGTACGAAATTACCGACGTAAACAACAGCTACATCGAAGAGGGCACGCTGCACCACGGACTGCTGGAGGGCTGGTGGACCGATGCCGGCACCTTCGAATCGCTGTGGCACGCCAGCAACATGGTGCGCGAGAAGGTACTGCGGGAGGCGGAGCGAACGGCGCAACCCCAGCGCGCGGCCGAGACCCCGTTCCAGGTGCGTGGCGCATGAAGCTGCTGGTCACGGGCGGCGCCGGATTCATTGGCTCCAACTTCGTTCATTACACCCTGGCCAGGCATCCTGACTGGAAGCTCGCCGTGCTCGACCGGCTGACCTACGCCGGCAATCTCCGCAACCTGGAGCCGGCGCTGGGAGCCGGGCGCTGCGGATTCGTGCAGATGGACATCTGCGATCGCGGCGTGATGGAACAGGTGCGCGGCTGCGACGCGGTCATTCACTTTGCCGCCGAGAGCCACGTGGACCGCAGCATCGAGGACGCCTCGGCTTTCGTGCGCACCAACGTTGACGGCACGTATAACCTGATTCAGGCCTGCCGCCAGGCGGGCGTGCCGCGCTTTGTGCACGTCAGCACTGACGAGGTTTACGGCAGCCTCGGCGAGGAGGGACACTTCTTCGAAGATTCGCCGCTGCGCCCTAACAGTCCCTACTCGGCAACCAAAGCGGCCTCGGACCTGCTGGTGCTTGCCTACGTTCGGACGTACGGATTTCCCGGCGTGGTCACGCGCTGCTCCAACAATTACGGCCCCTATCAGTTTCCGGAGAAATTCATCCCCCTGATGATCGCCCAGACGATGGCGGGCGAGCGGCTGCCGGTGTACGGCAAGGGCGCGAACGTGCGCGACTGGATCCACGTCCGCGATCACTGCAGCGCTCTGGATACGATCTTGCAGCAGGGCCGCGACGGCGAGGTGTACAACATCGGCGGCGGCTGTGAGATGAAGAATATCGATGTGGCGAAGCTGATCCTGAAGGCGCTGGGCAGGCCCGAGAGCCTGATCCAGTTCGTCACCGACCGGCCGGGACACGATCTGCGCTACGCCATCAACTGCGAAAAGCTGGGCCGCGAACTGGGATGGCGGCCGCAGGTGTCGTTCGACCAGGGCCTGGCCGACACGATCGCGTGGTACCGCGACAATCAGGGCTGGCTCGACGAGGTGCGCAGCGGCCAATACCGGGATTATTACCAGCGGCACTATGTGCAGCGCGAGAAGACCTTCGCGCGATAAGTCATTCGGCGACAGGAATCCTGCTACGCCCGCTTCTCCTTTACCGCTTCCTGGTCGCGCAGGTACGCCTCAACTTCCGTCCGGCCCTCGTGTCGTGCCCATTCGGCAGGCGTAGCCTGCCACAGGGTGTCCTTCCAGTCCAATCTCGCACCGCGCTCGACAAGCAGCCGCGCCAGCTCAAGATGCCCGCCCGCTGCCGTCTGATGCAATGGCGTCGAATGGGAGTGGCCCCCGACAGGGTTGTAGCGGTTTGGGTCCTCGCCCGAATCGAGCAGCAGGCTGACAATTCCGACGTAGCCGAACTGCGATGCCAGGGCAAGCGCCCAGCGGCGGTCCCCTTCTTCCGCGGCTGGAAGCAGACGACGCGCATCGTCGATGCGTCCCAGGGCTGCCGCCAGAGACAAATCGAGGCTGGCGCCGCGCCTGATCAATGCCTTCACTGCTTCGAACTCGCCGTACATGGCGGCCGTGCGCGTCGCGGTGTCGGGATCGGCCCCGTAGTCGCAGAGCAGGTCGAGCAACGCAAGTTGCACGCCACATTCATGCGCCACCTGGCTGCTGGCGGCCAGCATCAGCGTCTCGTCCAACGCAGATTTCGTCGCACCGGCATCGAGAATTACTCTCGCAACGTCGACAATGTTGGCCGGCAGCCGGCCGTGGCGGGTTGGGTTCTCCGCGATGAATTCCAGAAGTGTTGGGTTTCTGAAGTAGTTCCCGCCCTCAAAAAGAACGCGCTGCCGCGCCAGCTCGGGATGCTGCCGCAGGTAGGCTCGCAATCCCGCCACATTGCCCACATCGAGCAGGTCAACGGCGTGGCGAAATCCGGCATCGTCAATCCGCTGGTGGTGAGGCAGATTCAGCTGATCGGCCAAGGTTGGTTTTTCGATATGTCTTTTCAGTCGCGGCCAGCTCGGAAATCCATGTTCACGGGCGATGGCGAGTTGCACATCACTGAGCTTGAGCTGGGCTTCGAAGATTTCAGCGTCTGTGGCCCTGCTGAAGCGGGGATGAAATTCCCTGATCCGCTGGGCCACTCCGGGATCGTGCGCAGCTTGCCCCTTAAGCAGGTCTTTCGCCTGATGCCTGAGATGATCGAGGTTGGGATTGGATGGGAGGGGTCTTACCGGCATGACGAACTTCCTTTCCTGCGCCCGAGGTCCGCATTGACGGGCAGAAAGTCAGTTCGCAAAGATGGATTGTCTGTGATGGGGTGGACTTCTGTCCTTTCCGCGGACCGGATGCGCCCCTCGCGCTCAGGCGATCCTATCACGTCGCGAGCGCGTCAGGCGACCGGTTACGCTGGCACGCGTAAGGGGAACCCAAAAAACCGTCACGCCGGCTACCTGGAGCTATTCCCGTGTAGCTGCCTGAGCAGCTTGCGGCTGCGCGCCTTCATGGCGGCAGTACCGTTTCGCGTGAACTTCCTCAGCATTTCCGCCATCTCCACCTGCAGAGCCACATCGCCACACGACAACTCCGTCAGCGCCTGAATCGCGCAGGTCTTCACGATGGAGCTGCGATCGTTCAGGTAACGGCGCAGGATCGCAACCGCCCTTTTCCGGTTTTCCAGTGTGAGCTGCAGCCGCGGGGCGATTTGCGCCAGATGCCAGCGGAGTTCCTGTTGTGTCGTCTCCTCAGCCAATCCCAGCAATTCAGCCGCAAACGGCCGCAGAAGGTCCGGCCGCTGCACGGAGATCTCTTCCATCGCGTCGGCCGCGCGCATGCGAACAACATCGTCTGCGCTCCACAGGCATTCCAGCAGCTCTGCAAGTCTCTCCGGCTGGCGCAGGACCGTTGCGGCGACCTGATTGGACCCTCCGATCGAGCGGCGGTCGCCGCCCTGAAGCATCGAAGGAAACCCCCGATTGCCCACTCAGCACCCGAACTGCTTCAGGTGATGGCTGATGTGCTTGCACTGCAGAGTGTTCCACTCGTCGTTGCTCAGCGGCCCGAAGAACGGGTGTTCCGGACCCTTTGCCCGTGGCGTCGTCGCCAGGCGATTGATCAACCCCATCAGCCGCCGGCGATCGGCGTCGAAATCGCCGGGAGGCGTCGAGAGAAACTCGGTCGCGGTGGGAGCATTCTTCGGGAAAGGCACGACGTAAAACACCAGGTGCTTCAGCGGGAAGTGCTGCAGGGCCCTGCGGTTCACCGATCGGGCCGTGGTATCGCCCACCGACTGGGAGAGCGCATCGTTCAGGTGACACAGCATGCGAGGCGCATCCAGTTTGCCCCACCTGGGACAGGCATCCGGCGTCAGCCGCTGCAGCCGCTGGATGATTGCGCCGCGAGTTGCATCATTACGCAGTGACGGCATGAGGTTCTCGTCTCCTGTGCGATTATCGCACGCGCATCGGATCATCATCGGAGTCGCAACACGCCGGCAGGCGGTGTGGTTGTACATCGACACCGGAATCAGAGCACCGCCCACGGAGCGGCGACGATTAGCCGCTGGAGTCACGTACAATCATCCACGCCATGCAACCGGAGGAGCGCACCACCGCAACCGCGACAGCCGCCACCCTCAAAGGCTCGGTGCTGGCCATCATGCTGCACGACATCTCCGAGGAGATCCGCCTGGAGCAGCTGCGCGAAATCCTCGGCGCACGGCGGCTGGAGCCGGGCTTCAAACATGCCACGCCCGAATATGTGCGCTTCGAGAAGCCGCCGGTAGTCGAGCGCCTCGAACCCTGCGTCCTGAGCAGCGGCGAAACCGTTATGCCGCAGCTCAAGTATTACGACTACGGCGTCATCAGCGTGCTGCTGGAATTTGGCTTTGCCGCCGAATGGGAGGAGCTGGTACGGCTGGCGGCGCGCTGGGTGCCAAGTCCGGAGCTGGAGCGCCAGGCGCAGCAGATCGTACGCGGCCGGCTCGACCGGATCGCGCCCGCCATCGTGCGTCCCTACAGTGACTGGCTAAGCGAGGATTACTACGTCTTCCTGCTGACGGATGTACCGGGCAATCCGCGGGGACTCGACCTGCTGGCGCAGCGGGTGCCGCAGATCGCACAGATACTGCGCGGCGAGCAGATGCCGGTCTCCCGCGGCGAATGTGACGAGGTGCTGCAGGCCAGCCTCTCCTATTACCCCAACGATCTGGTGGCGGTCGGCTGGAACGCCGCGCTGGTGTACGACACACCGGCTGGGGCGCAGACCGCAGTGCAGATTCTGGAGTACGCCAACTCGCAGTTGCTGGAATTCCGTCACTACGACGAGCTGCTGACGCGTGAACTGGCCGGCGTCTATGCCGGCATGAAACATCGCGCCGGCATCGTGCGCCGCTGGAAGATGCGGGGCGAGGCGTTGCGCCTGAACGGCGTCACCGTGGAGGTGACGGAACTGGTGGAGCGCTCCGATACCGCCATCAAGTTTGTCAGCGACATGTTCTCCGCGCGCGTCTACCGCCTGGCGGCGGCCAAAATCGGCGTGCCGGAGTACAAGAACCTGGTCAACGAAAAGCTGCGCACCGCCGAAGGGCTCTATCGCTTCCTGATCGATGAATTCCACCAGAGCCGGGGCTTCGTGCTGGAGGTGCTGGTGGTCATCATCCTGGTCATCGAGCTGGTGTACCTGTTCCGGGGCAAGGGATAGGTGGCCGTCAGTTGTCAGTTGTCAGTCGTCAGTCGTCAGTAGCAGTTGCCAGTTGCCAGTTATCAGTTACCAGCTCACGAGTACCAGTGCAGCGCATTGTTTATGGGGCAAGGCCGGGAGACTCCTTTCGTTATCTTGACAACTTCCTTGTGTCCGTTACGCTGGTCAGTCCAGGATTCCCTCGTCCGTAATCCTGGTTCACATTCAGCGCGGAGGACCTATGAAGCTGGATCGTTTCACCAGGGCGGTGCTGCTGATTATCGCTGTTTTGCTTGGCGTTCTTGTATTTCATCCGATGCTTCAGCCGATGCCGGTGTGGGCGCAGGCGCAGGAGGGGTATCCGTTTTACGTTGAGCCAGGCTATACCATGCTTCGCAAGCCCGACGGAAGCGCACAGGTGTACGGCAAGGTGGTCATCGACATGCGCAACGGCGACATCTGGGGCTTTCCCACGCTGTCGGCCTCGCCCTATCCGGTGGACACGGCGCAGACGAAACCACCGAAATCGTACCCCATGTATCTGGGCAAATTCATGTTCAGCGAAGCGAGCCACTGAGAACTTTCCCGCTCCGGCAGCCGAGGGCCAAGACAGGGATTCGCGATTGCAACCGCGCGACCTTCTCCTCTCCTGGTGGTTATACTTTGTCAGGGGTCTCCTGGCCATGAAATCGGCATTTTCCCTTCTTGTCGTGCTGCTGGCGATTGCGCCGTTGCAGTATTCGCCTCGGGCGTATGCTGCGGCGTCCAGGACCAGCAGCAAAAGCGCAACCGTGAGCGGCAGTCAATGGGTTGACACCGGCATGGACGTGCAGGCGGGGGACAAGCTGCACATCACCGCCAAAGGCACCGTGAACATGGGCAAGGACACCGGCATTACCGCCGATGGCGCGCAGCGGGGCTGGGTCGATACCCTGCGGGCGCTGGCGGTTCCCAGCGCCGGACGCGGCGCTCTGGTGGGGCGCATCGGCACCAGCGACGCCGCAACGCCGTTCTTCATTGGCGCCGACGGAACGGTGCAGGCGCCCATCGCCGGCCGGCTCTATCTCGCCATCAACACCGACTCCATGCTGACCCCGGACGGCAAATATGAAGTCCATATTGACCGCACGGCAAGCAGCACGGCGACAGCCAGCGGCGCCGCGGCCAGCCAGGGCAAGTACGACTTCGCTCCCCTGTTTGCCGAGCTCAACGCGAAGCTGCCCTACCGCGTCACCGATCAGCCGCAGGGCGGCAATCCCGGAGATCTGGTCAACTTCGTTCTCGTCGGAACACAGCAGCAGGTAACCGATGCTTTCAAGGCGGCGGGCTGGATCGCGGCGGACAAGACGGACAAGGAGGCGGTGGTCAGCGCGCTGATGGCGACGCTGGAAAAGAACGTGTATGTCGCGGTCCCGATGAGCATCCTCTATCTGTTCGGACGATCGCAGGACTTCGGCTACGAGAGGGCCGAGGCGGTCATGGTCGCGGCGCAGCGCAACCACTTCCGCATCTGGCAGGCGCCATTCAAAACTCCGCAGAACCAGCCCATCTGGGCGGGCGCGGGCACGCACGACATCGGCATTGAAAGAGACCAGCGCTCGGCCAACGCCATCACCCACAAGATCGATCAGGACGTGGACAACGAGCGCGACTTCATAGGCGCCACCCTGCAACAGGCGGGGCAGGTGGAGGCCATGTCGTACATGACACGCTCCAATCCCATCAAGTCGACCAAAACCGCGACCGGCGGCAACATCCAGTCGGACGGACGGGTGCTGGTGATTGTGCTGAAGGGCGCGCAGACCGCCAAAGCGAAGTAACAGCGAGGGCCGCATGTCCCAAAGCGAAGCTGCAGCGCAGACCACGCAGTTCGAATGTGTCACTCCCATAGTGCCCGTCGCTAACCTGCAGGCCAGCATCGAGTACTACGTGAACGTGCTGGGTTTCAGGATTGACTGGCATGGCGGGCCCATGGCGTCGGTATCGCGTGGCGGCTGCCACATCATGCTGTGCGAAGGCGAGCAGGGACATCCCGGGACCTGGGTGTGGATCGGCGTCGGAGATGCGGACCTGCTCTTCGCGGAGTACCGGGTGAAGGGCGCGAAGATCCGGCGTCCGCCGACGAACTATTCCTGGGCATACGAGTTGCAGGTTTTCGATCTGGATAGCAATGTGCTCCGACTCGGCTCGGATACCCGCGAAGGCGAGCCTTTCGGGCCGTGGCTGGATGAGAAGGGCGTTCTGTGGAGGCAGTCAGCCGATGGCGGCTGGGAGCGCGCGGAACCCGCCACATCCGGCTGAGCGCATTCCTGGCTGGTTCCCGGGCTCACCCTTTTGGGCGAACCCGGGTTCTGACCTCAGTGGTGGTGATGCATGGTCAGGAACTGCCCTTCGTTCTGGTCGGCGGCATCCCCGCACCGCCCCGGCCCGCCGAGGGGGTTATAGTCGAAAAAGTTGTGCGGCACCATCTCGAAACCCATCCAGTGAACCAGGGTGATGCCGGTGCGACCGCCGCTGCCCATCTGATTGTCGGCATCGGTGGGCTCGTGGTGCGTCGATCCGAAATACCACAGCACGATCCCGTCGCCCGTCCCGCCTAGCGGCTGCCCATTCAGGTACTGCGACAGATAGCTGTCAGGAGAGTACCAGGTGTAAAGCCAATTGTTGACGCCCGAACCCGTACCGTCTTCTCCGGGATTGTCGTTGGTGAGGTCCTGGTCGTGTTGCGTGAAGGTTTCCTGGAAGTGTCCCTGGCCCCATCGATTGAAGGGATAGAACTGATATCCCACATAGTGCCCGTAGTCGTTGGTTTGCGTCAGGCTCTGGACGGTGACGCTACTGAACTGGAGCTGATTCCAGTCCGTCGTCTCTTCCGTGGGAATGGGGTTGTAGGAATCGGTGGCGATGTAGCCGTTGGCATCCTCCTGGTGAACGAATTGCAACATTTGATTATCGTCGCGCCCCATGAGCTTGGTACTCACCCGCCACAATCCGTTATGTACGTGAGGCTCGGAGGTGTCGTAGGGGAGATTGAAGCCCGTCGCGCCGGCGCGGAAGGTAATGCGGCCGTCCTCATGGAAGGTGTACTCGATGATGTAGTCGTAGTTGTAGGCGTCGAAGACCGCCCACACCACCACCTCCTGGATACGCCGCCGCATGTGGTTGCCCGGCTCCTTGCACAGCCATCCCACTCCCTCGTCGCGGCATTCCACCGCCACCTTGGGCACGGTATCGCGCACGTAGAAAACGCCGCCGTGTTGTGAGCGGAAATAAACCAGCGCGCCGTTCTGCGAGGGCAGGTCCTGGGAATCCATCTGGTCCAGGCGGTCATTGCCGAACGACATGTCGTAATAGGTGTGGCTGCGATCGTCGTAGGGCACAAACATCTCCGCCATGCCCGCGCGCTTGATGACGTATTGAGGCGAAGTATACTGCGCCCCCTGGAGACTGACATCCAGGATCTGCGGGCCCTTCATCCCCATGTTGCGCAAGCCGAACCGCCAGTGCGTGTCGGGATAGTCGATGCGCAGATACAGATCGTGCGTAAGGAAGATGCCGACGGCATCCTCCTCCGTGACCTGGCAGCCGTCGCCGTTGATGATCATGACGTCGGTGGCGGCGGCGGAGGTTACGGTGAGCAGGACGATGACAAAAGCCGCGCCGGCGGCGAGCAGAGTTCGCGAACGTGGAGGCACAAGGCGGACGAGCGCCAGCACGACCGCCGCTGTCAGCAGCGCCAGCAGAACTGGCAATCCCATGGACGAAACCGATGCGAGCAGCGTTATGGCCGAAGCGGTCATATCGGATCACCTCATAGATCAGTGTGTCGGAAAGAAGAGCGGCGCCCGGGGATCTTCGGAGGCCGAAGCGGGAGCCCAAACCCCAGTGAGGCATAGTATTACGAATTTCAGTTTTGGCAAGGAAATTAATGCGAACCCGTCGGGACCGGCATCCAGGCGGATGACGTCGACAGCCCGGACAACTATTCAGGGGCTGTAATGAGAAAAGCCCGCTTCCGCGGGCTTTGGTTGCGCAGCATCTGCAGATCTAATCCGTCTCAGGCTCCAGGCCGCAGATCGTCTCCGCCACAGCTAGCGGCTGCTGGTGGCAGCCTCGCTCTGCTGCTGGGCCGTCAGACGCGCGCTGTTGCGCTGCGCGATCGTGCGTTTGGCATTGTCGGCAAGCTGTTTCGCCTGGGGCAGCAAATCGAGCGCCTTCTGCACCTCGGGATCGTTCTCGGCGTGCACCTTCATGCCTTCCTGCTGGCCGAACTCGTTGATGAACAGCTCAGCCTTGATGTTGGAGCGGATCCAGTCGCTGTTTTCCGCCAGATCGGCTTCCGTGAAGGCGACCTTCTGCTCGTCGAGGAACTTGCGGAATTCCTGCATCACCGCGTCGTCCACCTCGAATTGCCTGCTCACCTGGTGATTGATGACGTAGTGTTTGGAGAAGTTGAAGAACGCGTATTTCTCCAGCAGCATGTCCTGGAACTTGTTGGTCTTGGGGTTGGGGATCTTCACATCGGGGGTGATACCGCCGCCGCCGTAGACGGTGCGCCCGCTGTCGGTCACGCGCACTTCGTGATTGGCGATGGGCGCGTCGGCATTATCGCGGTCATTGTAGTAATAGTCGTAAAGCGAGACACCGTTGTAGTCGCGCTGAATCAGCCGTCCGCTGGGCGTGTAGTACTTGGCGGTGGTCAGCGCCAGCCCCGTGTTCTCCGACAGCGGATAGACGGTCTGCACCAGGCCTTTCCCGAAGGTGGTTTCGCCGGCGATCAGTCCGCGATCGTGGTCCTGAATGGCGCCCGCGACAATCTCGGCAGCCGAAGCGGTTCCGCGATTCACCAGCACCACGATGGGATAGTCCTTGCCGCCGTTACCGTGGGTCGCCTTGTACACCTTTTCCGCCGATGCCCGGCCATGATGGGAGACGATGACCTGTCCTTTCTTGAGGAACTGGTCGGCCACGCCCACTCCTTCGCTCAGCAGCCCGCCGGGGTTCTGCCGCAGGTCGAGGATGAGGCCGTGGAGATCGCCAAACTGGTCCAGTGCCTCGCGCACTTCCTTGTCGGTGGTTTCCTGGAAGCCGGAGATGTGGATGTACCCGATGCCGGGACGGATGAGGAAGTGGACATCGACGCTGTAACGGGGGATCTCGTCGCGGATGACGGTGAAATCGAGCGGCTTCTCGGAGCCTTCACGCAACACCGTGATCTTTACGCTGGTGCCCTTGGGTCCCTTGAGCAGTTCGGCCACGTCGCTGGTGCTCATGTTGTCGGTCTGTTTGCCGTCCACGGCGATGATGATGTCGCCGGGACGGATGCCAACGCGATAGGCGGGAGCGCCGGCGAAGGGCGCGATGACGATGACCTTGTTGTTCCGCGGGCCGACCTGCATGCCTACGCCGTAGTACTTGCCGCGCTGCTCCTCGCGCAGCGCCGCGTACGATTTGGGATCGAAGAAGTTGGAGTGCGGATCCAGTACCCGCAGCATGCCGGGAATGGCGCCGTTGTAAATGGCCTTGTCGGGGCTCACCGGCTCGGCATAGTTCTCCTGGACCACCCTGTATACATCGCTGAAGCTGCGCAGACTGTCGCGCACCTCGCCGTCGCCGCCGGCAGAAGCAGAAGAAGTGGTCAGTGCCAGGCGCTGGCCAAACAGCATGCCCAGGCAACCGCAAGCAAGAATGATGGAGAGAACCAGAACGGCGGAGCGACGCGAACTACGTGCCATGTATGCTTCCTTGAACCCCGTGCAAGGGGCGCCTCAGCCTTGCCGGAAATGCATATCGGAACTGACGCACCGGAGTGAGACTTGGTCGCAGTATACCATGCAGGCTACTCGTTCCCGGCCGCCATTCTACCCGCTAAGTTGGATGCCGGGGCGGCACGGAAAGCTGCGAAATCCCTGCCCGCGCCGGCCAGGAGATTTCCGGTGTGAGTTGCGAATTGGCCGATACTGGCTATTAGCTGCCAAAAAACCGCCCGCGCATTATCATGTTTTCATGAACCTCGGCATGCCGGAGATGATCTTCATCCTTGTGCTGGCGCTGGTGGTGGTCGGGCCGCGCAAGCTGCCCGAGCTGGCGCGGCAGCTGGGGAAGTTTCTCGCCGAGTTCAAGCGCGCCAGCAACGATTTCCGCAACCAGCTGGAAACCGAGATGCTGAACATCGAACTGGAGGAGCGCGCCAAAAAGCAGCAGGAGGGTCCGCAGCTGCTGCCGCCCGAACAGCCATGGGAGCGGCTGATGCGGCCGGTCACCGAGACGGTGAACCGCACGCGCGCCGAACTGGTAGCGTTGATGAACTCCGATCCCGCAGCCGCAACCGCCGCTACGTCCGCGCCGTCGCCCCCCGCGCCGGCAGCCGGCGAGCCCTCCACCCCGGCAAGGTCCGCAGGTAGCGAATAGCAATGTCCAGCCCGGTGGTTGAAACCGCCCAGAAACGCGCTTCGGAAGAGATGACGGGCATGAGCTTCCTCGAGCATCTGGAAGAGCTGCGCCGCCGCATCATCTACAGCTTTCTCTATGTGGTCGGCGGCTTCTGCGTCTGCTGGTGGTTCCACGAGCAGATTTTCGCCATCATGCAGAAGCCCATCGTGACCGCCCTGGCCAACCACAAGATGGACACCCAGCTGGTCTATCTCAACCCCACCGATCCCTTCAACATGTACCTGAAGATTGCGTTTCTGGCGGGGATCTTCGTGGCGTCGCCCTTCGTTCTGTATCAGGTGTGGGCCTTTATTGCGCCAGGACTCTACCGCAATGAGCGGCGCTACGTGCTGCCCTTCATGTTCAGCACGGTGGGACTTTTTCTTGCCGGGGGCTTCTTCGGCTACAAAATGGTGTATCCGGCGGCGCTGGATTTCCTGATCGGCTGGAGCGCCCAGTTCAAGCCCATGATCACGGTCCAGGAATATACCGACCTGTTCCTGACCATCATCGCCGGCCTCGGCATCGTCTTCGAAATGCCGATCCTGGTCTTCTTTCTTTCCCTGATGGGCATCATCACCGCCGGCTGGATGTGGCGCAACTTCCGCTATTCCATCCTCGTCATCTTCATCATCGCGGCCATCATCACTCCCACCACCGACATCATGAACATGTGCATCTTCGCCGCGCCCATGATCCTGCTCTACCTGGTGAGCATCGCGATTGCCTGGTTCGTCCATCCCACGCAGCGGAAAAAACGCGCGGCGAAATCGGCTGGCGGCGCCTAACCCCTGCCTTACGGCAAACTTACCTGCCGCCCGTCGACACAGGTCACGGCCAACTGTGAGTGTAGTCACTGCGAACTGTTTAGGCGGGGAATACCGTGCATAGTGCTACTGGTGTGCGCACGCGGGCGGCTGCCCGTCAGGCCACGCCCCTACCACGAAAGAGGGTTGCGAAATGGACTCCCAACTGGTGAGTGAATTTCGTTCCATTGTCGGAGACGCCGGCCTGGTTACGGCACCCGAGCAGCTCCGCACCTACGAGTGCGACGGCCTCACCCTGTTCCGGGTGGTCCCCGAGCTGGTGCTTCTGCCGGCCTCGGCCGAGGAGATGCAGGCGGTGGTGCGGGTTTGCCACCGCGAACGGATCCCGTTCGTGGCCCGCGGATCGGGCACGGGACTGAGCGGCGGAGCGCTGCCGGTCAAAAACGGGGTGGTGATCGGCGTCTCGCGAATGAACCGCATTCTGGAGGTCGATGTTCCCAACGCGCGGGTGGTCGTCGAGCCGGGGGTGACCAATTCGGCCATCACCGCCGCGGTTTCCGCGCGCGGCTACTTTTATGCGCCCGATCCATCCTCGCAGGTGGTGTGTACCGTGGCCGGCAACGTGGCGGAGAACTCCGGCGGCGCGCATTGCTTCAAGTATGGCGTGACCATGACCTACATCCTCGGGCTGGAGGTCGTGCTCTCCGATGGCTCGCTGGTGCGGCTGGGCGGCAAGACCCTGGACTACCCCGGCTACGACCTGGTGGGCGCCTTCGTCGGTTCCGAGGGCACGTTCGGCATCGTCACCAAGGTCACGCTGCGCATCATCAAGAAGCCGGAATGCACGCAGACGCTGATGGCCGCCTTCAATTCCAGCAGCGAGGCGGGAGCTGCCGTCAGCGCCATCATCGCCTCGGGAATGTTCCCTGCGGCCATGGAGATCATGGACCGGCTGGCGCTGGAGGCGGCCGAGGCCGCCGTCCATCCCAATTACCCGAACTGCCAGTCCCTGCTGCTGGTGGAACTCGACGGCTCGACGCGCGAAGTCGAGCTGCTGATGGAGAAGGTCGGCCCGATCTGCACTTCCAGCGGCGCATGGGAACTCCGCCTGGCCAAATCGGAAGCCGAGCGCGTCGCCGTGTGGAAGGGACGCAAGGCGGCATTTGCCGCGGTGGGCCGCATCTCGCCCAACTACCTGGTGCAGGACGGCGTCATTCCGCGCACGGCCCTGCCCCGGGTGCTGACCGAGATCGACCGGCTCAGCGCTGAGGCCGGCGTACGCGTGGCCAACGTCTTTCACGCCGGCGACGGCAATCTCCATCCTCTGGTGCTCTACGACAAGCGGATTGCCGGCCAGGAGGAGCGCGCTATGAAGCTGGCGGAAGACATCCTGCGCCTGTGCGTCGAGGCGGGAGGGTCTATCACCGGCGAACACGGCGTCGGCGAGGAGAAGAAGCATTTCATGCCGGTAATGTTCTCGGCCGAGGACCTGAACGCCATGCAGCGCCTGCGCCAGGCCTTCGACCCGGACGAGCTGTGCAACCCGACCAAGATGTTTCCCGGCACGGACAAGCAGTATCAGAGGCCGGTAGCTTACGAGCCACACCCCATCGAGAAGGCGGGGCTGGCGCAGAGGTACTAGAGCAGTTGTTGCCTTCCAGGGTTTGGGTGGTGCGGCCTTCAAGGCCGTCACCGGCAGATTGCCGGATTAGCGATTCCACACGGCGGCGACAGGCAAGCTGGCCGACCGGGCAGGAATCCTCAGTGGCCCACACACGGCACTGAAACGCCGCACTGCCCAATGCCGGCAGCGCAACGGGGACCGCGATGCGGTGGACGGCAGGCCGCGGTTCCACGGGAGCAGATCATGAGCGAACGCCACAACCTGTTAGAACGCGCGTGGACGGAGCTGGAGACGATTGTCGGCAGCGAGCACATGCGGCATGCGTCTATGGACGACGTCATCGACGAGACCCTGCCCGTGGGAGTGATAGCGCCGGGTACCGCGCAGGAGATCGCGCGCGTACTGCAGTATTGCAGCTCCGCCGGCGTAAGCGTGGTGCCGCGCGGCGGCGGCACGAAGCTGGGGCTGGGCAATCCTCCGCAGAAAGCCGACTTCATCCTGTCCACCGCGCGGCTGGACCGGGTGGTGGAGCACGTCTGGGGCGACATGACGACGACGGTGGAGGCCGGCTGCACCATCGACCGGCTGCAGCAGGCGTTGGCCGAGCACGGTCAGCGGCTGGCGCTGGACCCGGTGCGGCCGGAAGCGGCCACCGTGGGAGGCGTGCTGGCCACCGCCGAAAGCGGCACCCTCCGCATCCGCTATGGCGCGGTTCGCGATCTGGTGCTGGGCGTGGAGCTGGCGCTGGCCGATGGCAGCGTGATCAAGGCCGGGGGCAAGGTGGTGAAAAATGTTGCCGGCTACGACCTGACCCGCCTGGTCATCGGCTCGCTGGGAACGCTGGGCGTCATTACCCGCGCAGTCTTCCGCCTGCATCCCATTCCGGTTGCCACCGCCACGTACAGCACGGTGCTCACCAGCCTGGCGGAGGCCAACAAGCTGGCGCTGGCCATCCTCGATTCGCAACTGGTGTACACCGGACTGCAGCTTCGCGCCGAGCGGCCCGATCAGATTGCCCTCGAGGTGCGCTTTGAAGGCATCCCCGAGTCGCTGCAGGACCAGTTCGCCAGGCTGAATCGCCTGGTGGCGGGCAGGACCTTCCTGGAGTGCTCCTGCGGAGTGTGGACGGCGCGGCAGCAGCTGTTCGCCGACGCCGCCAAATCCGTGGTCTGCAAATTCGGCGTGCTGCCCTCGCAGATCGGCTCGCTGTGCGAGGCGATCTTCCAGTACGCCTCCGGACCCGACGTGGCGGCCTTCGTCGTCGCCCAGGGTACCGGGTTGGCGGAGGTGCGCTTCGAGGCGGCCCGTGTTCCGCTCTTCATGGGCGTGCTGAACGGCCTGCGCCGCGAAGTGGAGCGGCTGGACGGCACCATGGTCGTGCGACACTGTCCGGCCCTGCTGAAGGAAGCACTGGACGTGTGGGGCACGCCGAAGTACGCGTTGTCCCTGATGCAGGAAATCAAAGGGAAGTTCGACCCGGCGCGCACCCTGAATCCGGGCCGCTTTGTGGGGGCCATATGATCGAACCGCTGGCCTTGAACTCGGTTGCAACCCCGGTGGAACCGGTAGCACAGGAAACGACAAAGGTTTTCGACAGTCATCATCCGCCGGCGGCGGACCTGCTGAACGCCTGCGTCCATTGCGGTTTCTGTCTCCAGACCTGCCCCACCTATACGCTCTGGGGCAAGGAAATGGACTCGCCCCGCGGCCGCATCCACCTCATCAGCATGGCCGTCGCCGGCGAGGTGGAGATGACCGACCTTTACGTGTCGCATTTCGACCACTGCCTCGGATGCCTGGCGTGCGTGACGTCGTGTCCCTCCGGCATGCAGTACGGCAAGCTGATCGAGGCGATGCGCGGGCAGGTGGAGCGGCTACATCGCCGGCCGCTGACGGACCGGATCATGCGGCGCATGATTGCCGCCACTTTCAGCCGTCCCGCACGCTTGCGGAAGCTGGCGTTCGTGCTTCGCGCCTATCAGCGCCTTGGAGTGCAGCGGCTGTTTCATGCCCTGCACCTGACCGCTCTGCTGCCCGATACCATGCGCGCCATGGAGCAGCTGATGCCCGATCTGTCGAGCCGGGAGTCGCGCGCTGTGCTGCCGCCACGCATCGCCGCCGAGGGCGAGAAGCGCCGCACCGTCGCGCTGATGACCGGATGCGTGCAGAGCGTCTTCACCGCCCAGGTGAACGCCGCGACCGCGCGTGTGCTGGCCGCGGAAGGCTGCGAGGTGCTGGTGCCGCCCGGCCAAGGCTGTTGCGGCGCCCTGCTGCTGGATCTGGGACAGGAAGACGAAGCCCTGGCGATGGCCCGCAAAATGATTGACGCATTCGGGACGATTGAGGTGGATGCCATCGTCGTCAACGCCGCCGGCTGCGGGGCGGTGCTGAAGGACTACGGCTATCTGCTGCGCGACGACCCCGAATACCGCGAGCGGGCGCTCGCATTTTCGGCGAAGTGCAAGGACCCCTCGGAAGTGTTGGCGGAGTTGCCCCCGCGCGCCCCCAGGCATCCGATGCGGTTGCGTGTGGGCTTTCACGATCCCTGCCACCTGCAGCACGCCCAGGGGCTGCGCGAGCCTCCGCGCGCCGTGTTGCGCACGATCCCCGGGGTGGAACTGATCGAGTTGCCGGAGTCGGCTCTCTGCTGCGGTTCGGCGGGTGTCTACAACCTGCTGCAGCCGGAGACCGGCCATCAGCTTGGCCAGCGCAAGGCCGACAACATCATCTCCACGCCCGCGCAGGTGGTCGCCACCGGCAATCCGGGATGCCAGTTGCAGATCAGCGCGCTGCTCAACGAGAAGGGCCGCCCCTTGCCGGTGATGCACTACATGGAACTGCTGGACCAGTCGATCTCGGGCAACGGGGCAGCGAACGGCGACCGCTCCGGATAGGGGCGCGGTCCGGCCGCTGAGCGGCTTCGGCTGCCCTCGCAAACAGTTTGCCCTTTGCTGAAGCCGGCCCGGGGCAGCAACAGCAACGCGACGCGGGCCTCAGAGGCCCGCGCTGTCCGAATACAGCTCTGCCGGGTCACTCCGGCCTTGTCACCCGCTTATTCCAACGTTCCAATATTTGTTAACCTTTCTCGCAGCGTAAGAGCCGCATTGTCGTACGCAGCATTCCTGTGCCGATTCGGCCGTGAGGGAAACCGCCATGATCCGCGAGGACATTCTGCAGAAGTTCCCGGAGCTGTTTGCGCCGCGGAAGGTCAACGGGCGCCAGGTCAACGTCGAACAGATGATTGCCACGCTCAGCCAGGAGCTGCGCCCGGAAATCGCCGCCGCGCTGGCCGCCCGCCGCAACCTGCTGCAATCGAAGCTGCCGGTGCGCGAGCGCTATGCCTGGCCCGGCTGGAACGAGAAGTTCGAAGATCCGGTGAGCGGAAAATTCTGGACGTATCGCCAGATCGTGCAGGGCATGATCGACAACTTTCTGGGCGTCGAAAGCCAGTGGCGCTGGCGGCTGAACGATGAGGTTCCCATTCCCGACGACGTCCACCCGCTGAACAATGCCGGGCTGGAACTCACCGGCCCCTGGCATCCGCTGGACATGGCTTTCAACGCGCTCAATAGCGCGGCGCCCATGAACATGCCGGACTTTGAAGACGCTTCGCCGCCCCACTTCCGGCCCGACGGCACTCCCGGCAGCGAACCGGTAGGCGTCTTTGCCGCCATGCAGAACGCCAGGGAGATTTTCGAGGGCCGCTGGACCGGCCGCGCCTACGAAGTCACCAAGAAAGGCAAAACGCGCAAGTACCAGATCAATAATCCTCCTGCTCGCTGGCCCACCCGGCTTGTCCGGCCGCCCAGCCTTCACATCCTGTATGACCACATCACGGTCGCAGATAAACCGGCGCCCGGCCTGGTGCCCATCGTCGTGCTGTGGGTGGTCAACAACTATGACGCGCTGAAAAAGCTGGGCACCGGCGTCTACTTCTACATCCCCAAAATCCAGACGCCACAGGAGGCGCTCATCTTCGAGAAGCTGCTATCGCGGGTGGAAGCCGCGATCGGCGTGCCGGCGGGCTCCTTCAAGATCAAGATGCTGTACGAGGAAGGCAACGCCGGCCGCTTCCTGCCGGCGATTGCCTGGGTCCTGCGCCGCCGCCTGCTCGGCACCAACGTCGGCCGCTGGGACTATCTGGGCAGCCTCATCGAAATGTGGAAGGACGACCCGCACGGCGTCTTTCCCGATCCCCAGTCGATAGGTATGGCGACGCCGAACATGATCGCCTATCAGCGTTACAACGCGCTGATGATGCTGATGGCGGGCATGAAGAACGGCGAACTGACGAATGCCGCGCCCATTGGCGGCATGGCCGCGGTGATGATTTACCAGCCCAGCGACGCCTATGGGCGCGCGCGCTACAATCCGCTGGCCCTGCGCGCCATGGCCATCGACAAGCTGCGCGAGCGCCTGCTGGGCCTGATGTTTGTACCCGACTCGCCCCTCGCCGGCGAGCCGCCGGCCCTGGATGACATCCTCTCCGGCCGGGTGAAGGGAAAGCTGTACGACACCTATCGCCAGAGCTGGGTGGCCAGTCCCGAGCCGGCCTATGTGGAGGCGGGCAACGTGCCCCTGCGCGCTCCGCTGGAAAAGCTGCAGGCGATCATCGACGCTCCCCAGCAGACGGTGCAGGTGAAAGGCAAGCCGGTGCCCACGGCTGCCAGCGGCCTCGTCGAATCCGAGCGCAGCCTCTTCCAGGCGCGCGGTCTGCTGAACGCCCAGGGAAAGATCACGCCCTTGGTCGTCGCACGGGAGTCGGTGAACACGCCGGAGAAGCTGCTCAGCCCGGAACGATGGGATGCCATCTACAGCGTGCCCAAAGGCGATATCACCATCGAGCACATACAGCATTCCTTCTACATGGCAGCCAACTACGGTTACCAGATCCTGAACGGCAACTTCGCCGCCGCCATCGACGATTACGAGCTCGGTCTCCGGTTCATGAACGATCTGGCCACCTATCGCATCTACGTCTCCTGGCTTTGGAGCCTTGCCCATCATCAGGCGGCGATCACGAAGGACGGCTACCTCAAAGGGCCGGAACTCACCGCGGATGGCGTGGTTCCGGCGACCGATGTGGTGGCCGTCAAAGCCGGCACTCGCTTCACTCCCGAGCTGTTCAGCCGCGTCTGGGAGCTGCATAACGCATGGACCAATGCATTCTTCGCCGAACTGGACCGCAGCGGCGATCCTGGCCGCTTTGACCGCAGCAAAGCCCCGGTAATCATGGAGCTGCTGAAGCGGCAGTTGCTGTCGCCCCGCTACATCCAGCACAGCGCGCGCGTGCTGTTCGTCATGGCGCAGGCTGGCGAACGTCTGCGCAGGCAGATTCTGGAGGCGCTCTTTGATCTCCCGCGCGAGGAAGTCGTCCGGCGCGTCGAAGCCGGCGCCATGGACAGGGCGGCCCTCGCCGTGCACGACTATGTCTTCGACATCGTTGAGGGGGCGGAACAGCAGCCGCGCGCGTTGCAACCGGCGGGCTCATGAGTATTGTTCCGTTTCGGACTGAATTGATGCTCTGTCTGCCATTTATTGCGTGCTGTTGCCGCGCCCGGGGTATATGCTCAAATTTCCATGCAGCCGGCCATTGCGCAGATGTCGCTGATTGAGGAGTTCACGGCCGCCGCCACTCAGGCCGTCGCATCGGTGCAACTGGCAGACCGCTCACCCCGGGCTTTGTGTAACGCCATCCTTCAGGCCGTCGGCGACGCGCCGCGCATCCTCTACGCTCCTCCCCATGAGCTTCCGGCGGAGCTGTTCAGCGAGTTCGCGGCCGATCCCCGGGTGCGCGCGAACCCAACTCCCGAGGAGATGGTCGGCAGCGCCGCCGGCGTCACCGAAGCCTTTGCCGCCGTGGCCAGCACGGGCTCGGTGTGCATCGATGTCAGCTTCGAGCGCACGGGCATGGTGAGCCTGCTGGCGCCGCTGCAGGTCGCGGTGGTTGCCGCCGAAACCATCGTCCCCCAGCCGCGCGACCTGTTTCGCGCCGACGTCCTCGGCGGCCGCGGCCTGGAGCGCGACTTCGCCTTCGTCACCGGCCCCAGCGCCACCGCCGACATGGGACCGCTGGTGCGCGGCGTTCACGGGCCGCACCGGCTGCACATCATCGTGTTGAGGTGAGCATGGCGCATCTCGCAGATCCCGCTGACATCAGCCCCCGCCAGGTCGCCAACAAGAGCGACAAAAAGGCGCTTCGCGACGCCATCCGCATGACCCTGGGCGTGCAGAGCGCGGCCATCCGCCACAATACCCAGACCTTCAACCGCAACCGCTACGCCGCCACCTCGCGCCTCGCCGATTACAACCAGCTGAAGGATCGCGCCCGGCAGATCAAGGAAGACGCCATCGCCCATCTGCCGGAGCTGCTGCGCCAACTGGAAGCCAGCGTGCGCGCCAATGGCGGGCATTTCTATCTGGCGAAGACGGCCGCCGAGGCCGACCAGTACATTCGCGATGTTCTCCTGCGCCACCAGGTCAGGCTGGTAGTCAAGGGCAAGAGCATCACCTCGGAAGAGACGCGGCTGAACCATGCGCTGGAAGCGGCGGGCGTCACGGTCGCGGAAACCGATCTGGCGGAGTTCATCCTGCAGGTGGCCGACGAGCAGCCCTCCCACATCGTGGCGCCGGCGCTGCACTACTCGCGTGAGCGCATCACCGCGCTCTTCAAACGCAAGTTCACCACCGACCTGCCGCTCGATACCGGCGAGGAGCTGACGAAGTTCGCGCGCGAGAAGCTGCGCCAGCAGTTCATCGCCGCCGACGCCGGCATTTCGGGTGCCAACCTTATCGCCGCCGACAGCGGCTCGCTGATGCTGGTGGAAAGCGAGGGCAACATCCGCATGACCACCACCCTGCCGCCGCTGCACATCGCCATCGCCGGCATCGAGAAGGTGGTGCCTTCGCGCACCGATTTCGGCACCTTTATCGAGCTATTGCCGCGCAGCGGAACCGGACAGCCCCTGACCTCTTACGTCAGCATCCTGCACCCGCCGCTGAAAGCGCCATCGTTTGCCGCGCCCGGCAAAACCGCCAGGCCCCGCGAGTTCCACATGGTGCTCATCGACAACGGCCGCGGCCACATGCGCGAGGACCCGGTGCTGCGCGAGGCGCTCTACTGCATCCGCTGCAGCGCCTGCCTGAACTCCTGCGCAAATTTCGAGACCGTCGGCGGCCATGCCTTCGGCGGCGAGACCTACTCCGGCGGCATCGGCGGTTCCTGGGAGGCGGGCACGGGCAAGCTGCTGAACGCGCGCTTCAGCGAGCTGTGCAGCGGCTGCCTGCGCTGCCTGCCGCAATGTCCGGTGCGCATCGATGTTCCGTGGCTCAACGAAAACCTGCGCCAGCGCATCAACTTCGAGCAGCCCGCTTCGGCCGCGAAGTCGGCCTTCGGCGCACGGACGGGCAGCGCGCCCGAAGACCGCGTGGCGCCGCTCCAGAAGCAGTTTTTCGCCAACTATGACGCCATAGCCCGCAGCGCGATGCGTTTCCCGTGGCTGGCCAATGCCGCCATGCATCTGCCGTTCGCGCGCAGCCTGATGGAGAGCGTCGTCGGGCTCGACCGCCGCCGTCGGCTCCGGCCCTTCCCGCGGAAAACCTGGGAGCAGGTGTATCGCGGCCAGAACGGCCGCGCCCCCACCGCGGAGTCCGCCGCGCCCCGGATGCTGATGCTGGCCGACGTGTTCACCAACTATGGCTCGCCGGAGCGGGGCATGGCGGCAATGCGCGTGCTGCGCGAAGTCGGTGTCGATGTGGGGCTGGGTCCTGCGCTGCCCGACGGGCGCTCCGCCATCTCCCAGGGCATGATCGAAACTGCGCGGCAGAAGGCCAATGCCATGGCCCAGGCGCTGCTCCCCTACATCGACCAGGGCATCGCCATCTGTGTGCTCGAGCCCAGCGTGCTGGCCATGCTGCGCCTCGATTACGCGCATCTGCTCGACCCGACGACCTGGGCGAGGTTCCGGCGCGGCAACTTTCTGGAGCCCATGCAGGCGGTCTGGTCGGTGGCGCAGGAACAGCGGCTAGACCTGGCGCGGATTTTTCCGGCCGACCGGTCCCAGTTCGGCATACGCGTCTTCTGCCACTCGCAGTGCCAGCAGAGAACGTGCGAGGCAGCCGGCGAGACATTGAGCGTCCTCGCCGCCGCCGGCTTTGACGTGGCCACCTCGTCGGTGGAGTGCTGCGGCATGGCCGGCAGCTTCGGTTACAAGCGCGAGTATTACGAGCTGAGCATGGCGGTCGGCGAAGACCTGTTCGCGCAGATACGCGCCGCCGAACAGGACGGCCCGCGCATCCTCGTCGCCAGCGGCACCTCGTGCCATGAGCAGTTGTGGGCCGGCATGGGACGCGACGTCCTGCATCCGGCGGAGTTGCTGCTGAGCACTCTCGGCTGAACGCGTCCGCTCCGCCTCACTTCACCGGCGGCAGGTACGCGATGTAGCGCGCAAACAGCCAGCACAGGAAGAAAACGATGGGAATGTGCAGCATCATCTGCAGCACCGTGTAGCCGACCAGATCGCGCGCTTTCAGCCTTAGAATGCCCAGCAGCGGCAGCATCCAGAACGGATTGACCAGGTTGGGCAGCGCCTCCGCGGCGTTATAGATCTGCACCACCCATCCCAGGTGTACATGGTGCAGGTTGGCCGCCTGCAGAACATACGGCGCCTCGATGATCCATTTGCTGCCGCCCGACGGAACGAACGTTCCCAGGATGGCCGAGTAGAGCGCTACCAGCAGGGGATAGGTTTCATGCGTGGTGATGCGCGCAAACAGCGCCGCCAGCCACGTCGAGATACCGGTGCCCACGATCATTCCGAAGATCACCGCGTAGAACGGAAACTGGATGAGCACGCCGCCGGTGGCCGGCACCGCATCGGTGACCGAGCAGATAAACCTTCGTGGCCGCCAGTGCAGCAGCAGCCCGACGGTGATGAAGATCAGGTTGTAGGTGTTCAGGTCCAGCGCCGCCAGCGCGCCCTGCGGCGAGCTGCGGAAAAAGTCGATCAGGTACCAGACGATGAGCACGCCAACGAACACCGACAGCACGGGGCTGTACTCCAGCCACTCACCGGGTTTGCTGCGCGGCTCGTCGGCGTAGCGGGCATCCTCCGCCGCGATGCCGAAGTGCTCGGCGGTGCGGGCGTTGGCCTCCGAGGGCGCGGAAAGCCAGGCCACCGCTACCGAGACCACAATCAGCACCACCGCCATCGCGATGCTCTCCCACAGGAACAGCGTTTGCCGCAGCGGGATGATACCGGAGACAGCCAGCAGCGCGGGAGGAATTGCGCTCTTCGTGGCCATCAGCATGGCGGCCGAGGAGGACAGCCCCAGAGCCCAGGTCGCGCCCAGCCCCAGATAGGCAGCCGCACCGGCGGCGCGGTAATCCATCCCCTTCACCCGTCCCGCCAGCTCGCGCGTCAGCAGGCCGCTGAAGATCAGGCTCAGCCCCCATGAGATCAGCGAGGTCAGCATCGAGAACAGCGCGATCAGCGCGATGGCGCCGCGCCCTGTTTTGGGTATGCGCGCCAGCGCCGCGATCAGGCGGCTCACCAGCGGCGTGGTGGCCACCACATAGCCGCCGATGATGATCATGACCATCTGCATGGTGAACGGCACCAGCGTCCAGAAGTTTTTCGCTCCCTGGATCGCCAGCTTGCTGGCCGATTCGCGCAGGCAGAGGCCGACAATGAAGACGACCAGGATTCCCAGCAGCGCGAACACCAGCGGATCGGGAAACCAGCGCTCGCTCCAGTTGGCCAGCGCCAGGCCAAAACGCGCCAGCCCGCCTTCTCTGCTCCGTTCACCTTGCTGCGCCGCAGCCGTCATGGGCAGCTCCCTTGCGTCAGTGATTGAAATGCGGGAATGCCGCAAAGTCTACCATGCGGCGGGAATCAATAGGCCCAGCCTTATCGGCTGCTATTTTTCGGCCATCTTCGCCCGCCCCATGCAACCCGGACATTCCGTAATTCCCTCTTAGTTGCATGCCTCGATGCGGCTAGTGCTTGACACCCGCCGCCCGTATCAGGTACGTTGCCAGTATGTTGTCAGCGACTCAGCGAATGACCATGGCCATGTGCACCCTGGGCGGTGCCCTGTCCGCGGTCGGAGTCTGACAGCCCAAGCAGAGAAAACTCCAGTCGTGAACGCGCCGCCCGGGATGATGGGCGGCCTTGCTGTTTCTGGGCAAATCCCGACTGGAGCCATCCATGACCTTCTCGGCTGAGCTGTTCTCGACAACTGCGGTGCGCGGCGGCCTTGTACCCGACCCGGCCACCGGCGCAGTCCTCACCCCCATCTATCAGTCCACCACCTACCACCAGCAGGCGGTTGGCGTGCACAAGGGTTTCACCTATTCACGCGCCGCCAACCCCACGGTCTCCGCGCTGGAAGCTGCCCTGGGCGCTCTGGAAGACACCCCGCCCGCGGTTTGCTTCGCCACCGGCATGGCCGCCATCTCGGCGCTGTTTCTGGCGGTGCTGAAATCGGGCGATCACGTCGTCGTCTCCGACGTGGTCTATGGCGGCACAGTCCGCCTCTTCCAGCAGGTGCTGGGGAATTTCGGGGTCGAGGCTTCCTTCGTCGACACCTCGAACGCCAATGCCGTAGCGCGGGCGATAAGGACGAGCACGCGACTGGTCTTCATCGAGACGCCGGCCAATCCCACGCTCAAGCTCACCGACATCGCCGCCGTCGCCAATGTCGCCCACGCAGCCGGCGTAAAGCTGGTAGTGGACAACACCTTTCTCACGCCGGTGCTGCAACGGCCGCTGGAGCTGGGCGCGGACATCACCCTGCTTTCGACCACCAAGTACATCGAGGGCCACAACTCCACCGTGGGCGGCTCCATCGCCACGCGCGATGAAGCGCTGCTCGAGCGCCTTCGTCTCGTCCGCAAGACGCTGGGCTGCATTCAGTCGCCGCAGGAATCCTGGCTCACCCTGCGCGGCCTGAAGACGCTTCCCCTGCGCCTGCAACAGCACTCGGCCAACGCGCAGAAGATTGCCGAATGGCTGGAGCGGCACCCCAAAGTCGCGCGCGTGTACTTTCCCGGACTTGCCGGCTTCCCGCAGTTCGCTCTCGCCCAGAAGCAGCAGTCGCTCCCCGGAGGCATGCTCGCCTTCGAGCTGAAAGGAGGCGCAGACGCCGGCATTCAGCTCATGAACACGGTTCGCCTCTGTCTGCTCGCGGAGAACCTGGGTGCGGTCGAGACGCTGATCACCCATCCCGTCTCCATGACCCACAGCGACGTCCCGCGCGAGATTCGCGAGCGCACCGGCATCAGCGACGGTCTGGTGCGACTCTCCGTCGGACTGGAAAACCCCGCCGACATCATCGCCGATCTGGAAAGCGCGCTCGCGGGCATCGCCGTCGACACCAATGCGCAGGAGGTTGAGCCATGTCTCGCAAAGTGATCGTCCTCAAGTTCGGAAGCTCGGTCCTGCGCTCGCGCGCCGACCTGCCGCATGCCGTGCACGAGATCTATCGCTGGATTCGCCGCCAGTATCGCGTGGTCGCTGTCGTCTCCGCCTTCGCCGGAGAGACCGACCGCCTGCTGGGAACCGTCGCCGGCTACCGCGACGCCAATCCCGAGGCCGTCGCCCGCGTGGTAGCCACCGGCGAGGAAGTCGCCACCGCATTTCTCGCGCTGGAGCTCGATCGCTTCGGCATTCCCGCGCAGGTGCTCGATCCCAGCCAGATCCGGCTCATCGCCGATACCAGCTCCAACCAACCGGGGTCCCCAACAGCTCCCGACTCTGGAGCTGTTGGGGTGCTCGATACGGAGCCGGTGAGCGCCGATCTCGTCGCCATCCAGAACGTGCTGGCGCAGGGCCGCGTTGCCGTCATTCCCGGCTTCGTCGCCCGCGACCGCTCGGGACGCGTCGCCCTGTTCGGACGCGGCGGCTCCGATCTTTCCGCGCTCTTCCTCGCCAAACAGCTCGGTGCGCGCTGCCGCCTGGTCAAGGACGTTGACGGCATCTATAACAGCGATCCGGCGATCTGTTCCGGTGCGCAACGGTTCACGGAGATCAGGTTTTCCGATGCCCTCGCCATTGCCGGAAAAATCGTGCAGCCCAAAGCCATCGCCTATGGCCAAAAGACCGGCGTGCCGTTCGAGGTCGCCGCTCTCGGCGAAAACTACGCAACCGTCGTCGGCAGTCCACGCTCCATCCTGTCGCAGAAAAATCGCTCAACCGCTCCGCTCAGGATCGGCCTGCTTGGCCTCGGCACCGTCGGATTCGGCGTCTTTCAGGAATTGTGGAAACATCCGCACCTCTTCGAGGTTACCGGCATCGCCGTGCGCCGTCCCGAGCTGCACCTCGAACACGCCCCCAGTGATCTCCTCACCCGCGATTGCTGGGACGTGATCGACGATGTCGATGTGGTGGTCGAGCTTATCGGCGGCAGCGATCCCGCCGGCGATCTGGTGCACGCCGCTCTCGCCTCCGGCAAGCCCGTGGTCACCGCCAACAAGCTGCTGGTGGCCGGCGACGCCAGTCTCGATGCTCATCGCGAGCTTCGCTACTCCGCAGCCGTCGGCGGCGCTGTTCCCGCGCTGGAAGCTGTGCAGGCCCTGGTCGATAACGGCCGCATCGTCTCGCTCTCCGGCGTGCTCAACGGCACCTGCAACTACATCCTCGATCGCCTCGCCGCCGGATGCTCATGGGAGCAGGCCGTCGCCGAAGCCCAGGCCAACGGTTTTGCCGAGCAGGATCCCAGCGCCGATCTCTCCGGTTCCGACACGGTCTGCAAGCTGCGGCTCCTCGCCCGCCGCGCCTTTCCCCAGATCGAAACCCACGACATCAGCGCAACCGGCATCGACGCCATCGATCCCGCCTGGGTGCAGGCGGCGGCGCGCGACGGCGGACGTGCGCGCCTGGTCGGCACCGCGGTCGTCGCCGGCAACCGCGTTCATCTGGAAGTGAAGCCCACGCTGGTTGACGCATCGCATCCCTTCGCGCAGATCCGCAACGAAGAGAACTGCCTGCTCATCAATACCGGGCAGTCGGATGCGCAGCACGTCTGGACGGGACGCGGCGCCGGGCGCTGGCCAACTACTGCAGCAGTCATGGCCGACCTGTTCGATCTGAGCCGTGAGCGGCGAGCACCCCAACAGCTTCAAAATCGGGAGTTGCCAGGCAAGCTCGATCCCGTACCCGCTATTCAACTGACAACAGGCCACTGGCCACTGACCACTGACTCCGGAGGTGTGGCGTGAAATTCGCAACCCGATTACTGAACTTCGATCCTGCGCCCGGCGATCGCTTCACCCCCGCCAACACTCCCATCTATCAGACCGCCACTTTCCGCCAGCAGGACGCCACCGAGTTCGGCGAGTATGACTACTCGCGCAGCGGCAATCCCACGCGATCCGTTGTCGAAGAGCAGATTGCCGCGCTCGAGAGCGGCACTCGCGGCTTCTGCTTCAGCACCGGCCTGGCGGCCATCACCGCGGTTACGCGCCTGGTCTCGCCCGGTGAAGAGATTCTCGCCTGCGACGATCTTTACGGCGGCACCTACCGGCTGTTCTCGCGCATCCTGGCCAAACGCGGCATCGGCGTGCGATACGTTGATTTCACCGATCCCGGCGTTGTCGCCGCCTCCATCAACAGCAATACCAGGCTCATTTACCTCGAGACGCCGACCAATCCCCTGCTGCAGATTATCGACATCGCCGCCGTCACCGAAATCGCCCATCGCAGCCGGGCACTGGTGTGCGTTGACAACAGCACCATGTCGCCCTACCTCCAGCGGCCGCTGGAGCTTGGCGCCGACATCGTCCTGCACTCCGCCACCAAGTTCCTCTGTGGCCACAGCGATGTGATGGCCGGCGCGGTTGTAGTCGACGACGAGGAACTCGGCGACGAGCTCTATCTCATCCAGAACGGCGAAGGCGCAGGTCTGTCGCCCTTCGACAGCTATCTCCTGCTGCGTGGCATGAAGACGCTGTCCCTGCGCCTCGACCGCCAGCAGGCCAACGCAACGCGCCTTGCTCAACTGCTCAGCGCCCATCCGGCGGTGGATGGCGTGTACTATCCTGGCCTTGCCTCCGACGACGAGCTCCGCGTTCACCGCTCCCAGGCATCCGGAGACGGTGCCGTGCTCAGCTTCGTCACCGGCGATCCTGAGTTCTCCCGCGCGCTGGTGGAGGCCACCAAGCTGTTCGCCATCACCGTCAGCTTCGGCGGCGTGAATTCCACCATCAGTCTCCCCAATTACATGTCGCACGCCAGCATTCCCGCGCATCTGCGCCGGCAGAAAAGCATCCCCGCCGATCTGGTGAGGATCTCCGTGGGAGTCGAGGACGTGGACGATCTCGTCGACGATCTCAACCAGGCGTTCGAGGTAGCCGCCGGCCAGACCAGCGCCTCGCGTGCTCTCGCCGCCGACTGAAAACTGAATTGGGCAGCAAGGCGCAATTGCCTCGTAAGTGGGCTTTATATCAGGGCGGGACGTTTAGAGGCCCTGAAGAAGCCGCGATTCAAACGGTAGAGCTGGCTTTTAGGCTAGCGTCTAAGCCGTTTATTTTTGTCGTCCCGAGTGGGCTTCAGCCCGCGAGGGATCTGCTTTTGGATTTTTCGGCAGCCTCTTTTACCCGTACCGAATGCGCCGATGCACGCGGGGCTGTCGCAAATCGCCTTGTATCAGGGCACGACTCTTCAGGCTAAAAAATCGGAGATGGATTCAGGTAGTGCGGCGCTTTAGCGCCGCGGCACGTGAACCACGTAAATAGCTTTGTGTCGGGGCACGACTTTAGTCGTGCCGAACGCGCCGCTTTACGCGGGGCTGGTCGTGAACTGCTTCGTATCAGGGTACGGCCTGTACAGGCCGCCGAAAGAATTGGGGGAGGATTTGGGTAGTGCGGCGCTTTAGCGCCGCGGCACGCGAACCACGTAAATAGCTTTGTGTCAGGGCACGACTTTAGTCGTGCCGAACGCGCCGCTTTAGGCGGGGCTTTAGCCCCTGAGCCGCCTCTGCGTCAAGTGTTTTGATATCGAGGCATGGCTCTGGCGAAAGGCGAACGGCGAAGCGCGAAAAAAGGGAGCCATTTCTGGCTCCCTGCTTGCTGTCGCTGTTCTACAGCAGTTGCGGCGGAGTTCCCGTCGTACTGCTGCTCGGAGGAGGAGCTGAGGTGTCGGGCGGCGGAGTCGCCGTATCGGGCGACGTCGTCGGTTCATTCGGCGAGGTGCTGGGCGTGCTCGACGGAGAGTTCGGCGCTACGTCGGGCGTGGTTGACGGCTGCGTTGGAGTCGTGGTCGCGCCCGGCGTCGCCGTCTCCGCGCTCGGTGCAGCCGTGCTGTTGGTCTCCGCCGTTGGAGGGGTCGTGGTGCTGCTGGGCGTCTGGGTGTTGGCGCCTGGCGTCTGCGAGTTCGCTCCCGGAGACGCGTTCTCCGTGCCCTCCATGCCTGGCTTCTGCGCCGTGCTCTGTGTGCCGGTTGTGCTCTGGCTGCTCATGGTGTTGGCGGAGCCTGTGCTGCCTGTTCCGGCCCCCGCCCCCGCTCCCGCCGACTGCGCAAATGCCCAGCAGCCGCACAGCAGCAGCGTACCTGTCAAAAGAATTGATCTCCGCTTCATTGGTTTCCTTCCCACCGTTTTTCGGAATCTCGAAATGGCCGCTCAGCTATCCGATGGAAAGCCCGGAAGCCGAGATGTCCCGCCTGAAGCGTAATCGGGAGCTTCTGCTGAGCTCGGCCCATGCAGTGCCCGGCCGTTAGCGCCGGGCGTCAGTTGCGAGCTGCCACATCCCCGGCTGTAAGACGCAACATCGGGTATTCTCAAGCTGGCTGCATTGGCCAACAGCTCTCCTCCGAGGCAAACATGTACATTGTCCGCTATCTCATGCTGCTGTCGCTTGTAATCTGGATCGGCGGCATTATCTTCTTTGCCTTCGTGCTCGCCCCCACCGTATTCCATCCCGATGTTCTGCCCACGCGGCAGTTGGCTGGAAATGTGGTCAGCCGCAGCCTGGGCATTCTCCACTGGATGGCCATCGGCTGTGGCGTTGTATTCGTTGCCACCTCCATGACCGATTCCCGTATCGTCGGGGGTCGAGCTCATCCCTTGGCGGTGCGCAACGTTCTGGTCTACGTCATGCTGATCCTGACCCTCGTCAGCATGTTTGGTATCGCGCCGAAGATGCAGGCGCTGCGGCAGCAGATGGTCGCCATCGACGACGTCCCGCACGACGACCCGCGCCGCGTCGAGTTCAATCGCCTGCATGTCTGGTCTACGCGGATCGAAGGATCGGTGCTGGTCCTCGGTCTCGCCTTGCTGTATCTTGCGGCGAGAAGGATGGGGTGAAAGAAGCAGCTGGCAGCCAGCAACCAGGAACTGGCCGGATGCATTCTCCCGTGGGCCAGCTTGTGTCGGGGCGAGCTTTGGCGCGGCTGGCGGTCGTCAGGGCGGCAAATCTCATTTTCATTTAATCTCTAAGCGGGTCGGCTGCCAATCGCTCCGGCTAATCGCCAGTTGCTTATATGAAAACCGGCATCATAGGCCTGCCCCAGGTAGGCAAGACTTCCCTCTTTACCATGCTGACGAAGCAGCAGGTGGCGCAGCACGCGCATGGCAATCCACGCGAAGCGCACCTCGGCGTCGCCAAAGTTCCCGACGACCGCCTCGACCGCCTCGCCGCGCTTTACAACCCCAGGAAGCTCATCCACGCCAGCGTCGAGTACGCCGACGTGGCTGCGCTCAGCAAGGAGGCGCTCAACGAGACCGCCTTCGCCGCCAACCTGCGCAACGTCGATGCCCTGGCCCACGTCGTCCGCGCCTTCCCGGACGACTCCATTCCCCATGTCGGCCCCCTCGACCCGCTCCGCGACATCGGGAGCATCGACTTCGACCTCGTCTTCAACGACCTTGCCCAGATCGAAAAGCGTCTGGAGCGCGTCGAGAAAGACCTGAAGAAGATGAAGTCGGCCGAGATCGAGCGCGAGCACGATCTGCTCGTCCGCGCCAAAGCTCACCTCGAAACCGAGCGCCCGCTGCGCGAAATGGAGATGACGCCTGAGGACAAGAAGCGTGTCCGCGGCTTCATGTTCCTCAGCGAGAAGCCCATGCTGTACGTGCTCAACATCGGCGAAAGCGCGGCCCTCGGCAAGGACCTGGAAGAAGCAGCGACGAAATACGGCATTTCTGAAGCCGCTTCCCGGCCCAACACGGGCGCGCTTGCCGTCTGCGCCAAAGTCGAGGCCGAACTCGCCGAGATGAGTGACGAAGACGCCGCGGAATTCCTCGCCAGCTACGGCCTCGCCGAGAGTGGTCTGGTACGGCTCATCCACAAAACCTACGAGCTGCTGGGCCTGATCTCGTTCTTCACCGTGGGCGAGGACGAGTGCCGCGCCTGGACCATCGAGCGCGGCACGAAAGCGGTGAACGCCGCCGGCGCCATCCACACCGATCTCGAGAAGCACTTCATCCGCGCCGAAACCATCCATTGGGATCAGTTGCTCGACGCCGGCTCCGAAGCCGAGGCCCGCGCACACGGCACCCTGCGGCTGGAAGGCAAGGACTACATCGTGAAGGACGGCGACGTGCTGCACATCCGGCACAGTGGGTGAGAAGCAGTTGTCAGTGGGCAGTTGCAAGTTGCCAGGATTGATCTCGTAAATTGCTTTGTATCAGGGCACGGCTTCAGCCGTGCCGAAAGCCGCCCAGACCAATGCTGGGCTTCAGCCCCTGTGGTACCTCGACTTCGCCCGGTTTTACGCCACGTCGAAGACTTCACGAACGACGCCGGGCGAAAGATTCTTCTCCGCGAGTTCCCGCTGGCATTCCAGTACAAGTTTGCAGCGCGTCACGCAGATTCGCCTTGGCCTCTTCCAGCGTCTCCCCCTGCGAAATCGCCGCAGGAATCTCTTCCACAAAGCAGGTGTAACCACCCTCCTTGGCAGGCTCGAAAACGGCGGTAAGCTTCACGCGCGCAGAGTATCACAGCCGTGAAAGCAGTTAGAGTTCAACGGTGGAATTAGGACAGATATCATCCTCATGGCCCGTTTTACCGAGTCCGAACTCGCAACGCTGTTACGGAATCACCACAAACCTTCTCCCGCGTTGCTCGCGCTGCCAGGCCTCCTCAATATCGGCGAGAGGGATGCGCTCCGTCTCGATCTGAAGCTCACCTCTGCCGGCATGGACCATGACCTGTTGCAGAGCGTCAACCAGAATGTCGCGCGGCGGAATTCCGGCCGTTCCCATGATCGTCAGCGGAGTGCTGCGCAGGACGGCGGCTTGCAGCGAGATGGCCGGCCCAGCGCTCTCCCCAACCTGGACATAACGAATCTCGGATTCCATAGTGGCAAATTCCTTGCGGGTTATGGCAGCCAGGAACGCCTCGGCGGGCCCGCCCCACACGTAATCGATCACCACCTGAAAGCCTGATTTGCCGGCCTCGCGTAGAAAGGCTTCGCTGAGGTCCGTCGCCGGGGCGTCGAGCTGAATACTTGCGTCAGCTCCGTGCTGATGCAATGTGCTTAACACGTTCTGATTGCGTCCTGCGGCAACCACGCGGCCTGCGCCCAGCAGCTTGGCGATCCTGACCGCGAGTTGTCCAGTCACGCCGGTCGCGCCAAGAATGAGGACGCTGTCCCCCGGTGCAAGTTTCGCCCGGCCAGCCAGCGTGAGCCAGGCAGAAACACCCGGATTTATGATCGCCGCGGCCGTCTCATCATTCAGGTTTTCCGGAAGCGCGAAGGTGAACGCCTTGCGCACCACCGTGCGCTCCGCCATCGCTCCATAAGGCGGGCGTGTTCCACCGAAGTACACCCGCCCGCCATCATCGAGGTGTCCTACTCCATCGATGCCGCAGACGCACGGCAACGTGCTCGTGCTGGCGTAATGAGTGCCGCTGGCCAGCTGCTTATCGACCGGCTTGAGCGCTGCGCCATGCACCTGCACGATGACCTCGCCGTCCCCGGCGACCGGCTCCGGAAACTCCTCGCAACGCGGTGGCTTACCCGGTGTGTGCAGAACGGCTGCTTTCATTGCACCTCACACTGCGACTCTCCAACACCAATTCTACAGACCGCGGCGCCCGTTCTTTCCCGCGAATCCGAATCTGACACTCGAAACGCTAACCGCTAGCCACTGATCACTGGCCACTAACCTGCTATCCTTCCCCTGCCCATGTCCCCCATTCCGCTCAGCATCCTGCTTGGCCTCACCGCAGCAGCGGCCAATGTCTTCGGCGGCGCGGTCATCGTGCAGAAGCAGTGGGAGCGCAGCTATCTGCGCTACTTCGTCGCCCTGGGTGCGGGATTCATGCTGGCAACCGCACTGGTCGAGATGGTTCCCGAAAGCCTTGCCCTGGCCGGACGCTTGGGTGCGCTGCTGGTGCTGGCCGGATACCTGGTCGTCCACTTTTTCGAGCACACCATCACGCCGCATTTTCATTACGGCGAGGAGACTCACGCTGACGAGTATGTGCACTCGCACCGCCGCGTCTCGGTTCTCTTCGGCCTCATGATCCACACTTTTTTCGATGGCATCGCCATCACCGCCGGCTTCCTGGTTTCGCCCTGGCTCGGCTGGATCATCTTCCTCGCCGTCTTCCTGCACAAGATTCCCGAGGGCTTCACCGTGACCTCGGTGATGCTGGCCAGCGGACTCAGCAGAGCCCGCTCCTGGTTCGCCTCGGTGCTGCTCGGACTCGCCACGCTTGCCGGCGTTCTCACCATGGCCATCGGCAAGCATGCCGTCAGCTATGGCCTGCCGGTAGCGGCCGGTGTAACCATCTATGTCGCCGCCTCCGATCTGGTACCCGAGGTCAATCGCGAGCCCGGCGTCAAAATGGCGCTCCTCGTCTTCGTCGGAGTTGCCGTGCTGTTCATCCTCGACCGTATCGTGCACCTGCACTGAACGTTTCCGATGGGAGGTCCTGCTATGCGTTCCTCACAGCAAGTCAAGCTGATCGCACTTCTTCTGTTGCCTGCAACCTGCCTCTCCGGCAGCGCAGGCGCGCAGTCCCACTCGCGCTCCGCCAGCAGCGCTCCCGGCGTCTTCGGCTACTACCTGCTCACGCTTTCCTGGTCGCCGGAATTCTGCGCCACGCATGCCGGCAGCGCCCCTGCGAGCGAGTGCGGGCCTGGTCATCGCTTCGGGTTCGTAGTACACGGGCTGTGGCCGCAGAACGAGAACGGCCCGTACCCGCGTTTTTGTGCGCCTGCTTCGCCGGTGGCGCACGACACGGTTCAACGCCTTCTGGCCATCATGCCTGACCGCTCGCTGATACAGCACGAGTGGTCCGAACATGGCACGTGCAGCGGCCTCGACGCGCAGAGCTATTTCGCAACCATCGAAAAGGCGTTCGCGAACCTGCAGATTCCGCCGGAGTACCGCGCCTCCGCGCCGTCAGCCCCCGCCAGTCCTGCCGCCATCGAGCAGGAGTTCGCCGGAGCCAACCATGCGCCGCCGTCGGCTTTCCGGATCGCGTGCAGCGGCTCGCACTTTGTCGCACTCCAGGTGTGTCTGACCAAGGATCTCCAGTACCGGCAGTGTGGTTCAGGATTGCGGGATTGCCGCGCGCCACGCGTTGACCTCCGTCCGCCGCACTAGCTGCAGAGTTATAAATGCGCTCTGAAAGCGCACGGCTTGACAGGCCGCTGAAAAAGTCGGTTTTCGATCTGTTTTGAAGGGGCACAGCCTTAGCTGTGCCGTTCGAAGCCCTCTATTCTTGCCATCCCGAGCCGGCTTTAGTCGGCGAGGGATCTGACCTTTTCAGCGGCCTGTAGTCGTGCCGGATCTCGCGACTCCAGGCTGGCTTCAGCCCCTGATGTGCCTCCCGGTTCTGCGGATTCCTGCGATAGCGTCTCGGCGCCCGTCTTCTATTTCAGCCGCAACGTGCGTTCGGTATCCAGTCCACTGGCGGGGAAGCTGTAGAGATGGTCGCGGTAAACCACCACCAGAACCGCCGGAGTCATGGTCAGCTCCAGCGTGGTTGTGCCCTGCGCGTTGGTTGTCCCCCAATGTTCCGAGCCGCTGTGCGCCTCCGCATCGCGCACCAGAACGCGCGCTCCCGTTGCCGGCTGCCCGTTCGCATCCACAACATGCACCGTCAGCCGTCCGATGGAGACCGGCAGGTCCTCGATACTCTGTCCCGCGGCCATTCGCAGTTGCACCTTCACCGGCTGGTCACGTACCAGAAACTCGCGTACCGTTGTCTCCCGCTGACTGTAGGGGTATGTGGCGATGGCGCGATACAGCCCCGGCTCGAGCGCGTGCGGAGAGATGTTGCCGCGCTCATCCGTGAGCGCGCGAAAAACTTCGCGCTGGTGATCGCCCAGCTCCTGCACGATCACCAGCGCGTCGTTAAGGCCATTTCCGCGGCCATCGATGACAACAACCTGGACCTCCGCCGCCACGGCTTTCAGGGAGCACAGCAGGCAAAGCAGCAGGCTGAAGCTTATCCGAAAATACATTGCCGGAGTCGTCGGATGCGCCCACAGTATAGCCCGGTAACCATTGGAGCGCGATTCCCAGCCCGGAACCGCAAACCCGGCCCACAACTCACTCGTGCCTGGCTTCTACGCCGAGACGTGAGCGTGATGGTGATGCATCCGGCTTCCGTGCCGGCTGGCCATCTTCACCCGATTGTGCTGATGATGGCGGTAGGAGGACGGCTTCATCCCGGCCTGTGCGTTCTGCGGCAGCACTTTCGCCGACGGCTGGTCGAAATGATCGGGGTCAACCTCCTGTTGGCCATATGCCAGCGGCAGGGAAAGCAAAAGCGTAGCTATCAGCAGAGCGAGCAACCTGAGTGACTTCATACCATCCTCCTGTAATGTCAAGCTGCCACTATGCTTCGCAGGTTGAATTCCAAACTCCGCACAACGATGAAGGAATTTGCAAGCGGTTGCATGCCAAGGAGTTGGTGCGCTCCGCCGCACTGGCCGCATGAGCGCGGTTCCCGCTCCCGCGCACCGCCGGGCGGGCCGCTGCTATCCACTCGAAGAGTCATCTATCCATCCGGATAGCTCAACCAGCGCAGACCGTCCGTCGAACCGTGGCACGGCATTGCCGGTTTGCGTCCCGGCTGATTACTGGCAAAAAAAAGCCCGCAGAGTCTGCGGGCTCTCATCAGCGTATTTCTCTCAGAATTACTGCGTCGGAACCGGCACCTCAGCCCTGATCATCATCTGGGTTCCGCTGTCCAGTTTCACTTCTTTTCCGGTGGAGGTGATTACCGAGTTCTTGTCCATCTGCAGGTTCTTGAAACCCAGCACCCCCTGCGACTCCGGATTCAGTATCGGGTGAGAGCCGCCGGTGGCGATGGGATGAATACCCGAATTCGGACCGGACACCGCGCCCCCCGAGGGCGGCGCCATCGTGGAGGAGTCGCCATGGCCAGGCATCATCTGCCCGCCGCCCGCAACTCCGGTGTCGGGACCGGAACCGCCTCCCAGTCCCGGCGCCACCGCCTGCAGGGTGCCCTTCATTGGCAGCTCTTTGCCTCCGGTCAACTGGATCTTGTCGAATACCATGGCCAGCGACGACTCCGCATCGCCCTTCGAGCGCGCCTGCGCCTGGGTCACATGGCCGACTACCTTGCTGCCACTCGGGATCAACATGCCGCTGTTGGAGTGCAGCGTCGCAGTTGTCTGGCAGATGACCGGGTCTCCATCTTTCAGCTTCTTCGAGTCGAGGCCCTTGGCAAGCGATACGGGAACTGCTCCCCGCACTTCGGGCTGCTGCGCTGCGGCCGCGGCCGGCGTGCCTGCCTGGGGCGTTGCAGCTCCATACTGCGCCAGACATAGGGAAGTTGCCAGCGCGAGAAAACCCGCGATAACCATGCACTTACGCATCGTTTTGCTCCTTCGGATTTATGCCGATCCGTATGATGAGTTTGATCTCTTCCGAACCGCTGGCGGAACCACCGATTCTCCGGCGAACCGATTGTTGTTCCAAAGCGGCCCGGAAGTCAACAGGGCGTCACGTAACAAGCCTTGCGGGCATCAACTCCCGCGCACGCCTATTGCGCTGATCTGTAGTCATTACTTCGTCTTCGAGCGAACCAGCGTCACACCGGCAAACTCAAACCACTGGCCCTGTTTGTTCTTGCTTTCCATCAGCCACTGCCATTGTCCGCTGTCGGGCTTCCAGCGAAAGGTGCTGTGGAACGGCCCGTCGGGATATTCGAAAGTGAAGCGGATTTCGTTGCCGTTGCGTGCCCCATAACCCAGCGTCTCGGAGTAGCGTCCGCCATAAATGTCCATCCAGTGAAGGACGTAGCGTTCGCTGGTATTGTCGTAACCAAGCATCGCCATCGCCTCATAGGCCGGCCCACCACTCTTCGGCGCAAGGTCATCTTCCTCGTGGATTCGCAGAAACTGATGGTTCAGCACCCACTCCACCTCCACCGTGTGCTGCGCCTGCTGTCCCATCATCCTCCCGGTCAGCTTCCAGCTTCCCGTCAGGTTGTTCAGCAGCGGATCGTTAAAGACGTGCGCCGGGCCGTCCAGTTCCTGCGCGGGGGGCCGATACGACTCCCATAGCGAGGCAGAAACAGAAACAAAGCTGGAACAGACGCACGCCAGTCCTGGTCGTAGTCATACTCTGGAGCTCCGTACAGCAGTTTAATTCACCCGGGCTGCCCGAATCTCACGGGGGCCACCTCTGCCATACGTGCCGTTTGTAGTGAACAAATGCAGGACGGCGGCGATCCCGATGGCTCAGTTCCTTTTTTCTTCCGCCTGTGCGAAAGTAACGCGGATGCGCGCCGTTGCCCTGCTGGGACTCTATGCCGGGGAGCGCGACGTCCGACGGTTTCAGATGCCGGGCGTCAATCTTGTTTCCGGCAATGAACTCGATCCCACCGACCAGCCCGACGCGGCCCTCATCTTCGGCGGCGACGGCACCATCCATCGCTATCTCTCCGGCCTTGTGCTGAAGCAGATTCCGACCCTCATCGTTCCCCTCGGCAGTGCCAACGATTTTGCCCAATCCATCGGCGTACCGACGCTCGCAAAATCCCTCGCAGCCTGGCAGCGCTTCTGCACCGTGGGCGACAACGTCAAAGCAATCGATTTGGGAACCATCCAGCCACTGACTGGGGCGCCTTCATCCGAAGGTTCGACCGGCGTCGGCCCTGCCTCGCAAGGCGAATCTCCGGAGACACTACACTTCATCCCCCAGGGCCCGCGCCGCGACCTGCCGCAGATGCGCGCGCGCATCATGCAATCGCAGCTGCGCCACCGGACCGAAGCCGGCAGCGAGCTCGCCGGCACCGCCTTTTTCTGCTGCATTGCCGGCACCGGTCTCGACGCTGCGGTAAATCGCCGCGCCTTGCGGCAGTCACGCTGGGTGCGCGGCCACGGCGGCTACATCCTCGCGCTGCTGCAGACGCTCGGCGGCTTCCACCCGCCGCACATCGCCGTCTCGGTGGAAAGCGCCGGCGTCTGGCAGACCCGTATTGACGAACCGGGCTTCCTCATCGCCGCCGGCAACGGGCCGCAGTACGGCAATGGCATGCGGCTCACCCACCAGGCTTGCATGGACGATGGCCTGCTCGATCTCTGCTTCGTGCGCCTTCTCGGCAAGGCGCGTCTGCTGCGGCTGTTTCGCGTCGTGTACAAAGGCAGGCATCTCGGCATGAAGGAAGTGGAATATTTCCCGGCCCAGCGGCTGCGGATTGTCACCGAGCCTGTGATGGAGGTCTTCGCCGATGGCGAATATATCTGCAGAACACCGGTCGAAATCGGTATCCGGCGCGATGCACTACGGATTATCGTTGCGCGCTAGCCGCCTCATGCTTCGTCGGAGCACCTGACAATTCCGCGGCGCGTGCCGCTCCCATCATCGCACCGCGTCGTCCCGGGGCATT
>DATJAI010000152.1:0-32169 GCA_035516415.1 Binatia bacterium
CCGGGCCAGGCCAGCGGCGAGGCATAGGACACCGGAGACGAGCGCCATCATTCCGCCAATCCGGACGGCACGTTGAGGGTCACCAGCGGAAAGCGGCACGACTACGCTGAGGATCACCGCGGCAAGAGCTGAGTCGGGCCCCAGGATCAGAATTGGGCTCGGACCGAAAGCAGCATACGCGAGCAGCGGAATGATGGTCGCATACAGGCCGTTGATACCGGGGATTCCGGAAGCCTGGGCATATGCGATGCCCACCGGCACAAGCATGGCTGTCATGACAAGGCCGGCGATCAGATCGTGCTTTAACCACGACCGTTGATAGCGACGAAGTGTGTTCAGGCCGGGAAGCCAGCGTATCCACCCGGCACCCTTCGTCTCAAAGGTAGGGTGGATGATTTGACTGCGTTTTATGCCGGCGGAGGAAGTCACCTGAGTTGTGCCCGGCACGCTCACAACCGGCTCGTTAAATCGGAACGAGCGTACGCCTGATATTGGCCAGGTTCTGTCCTGTACCCCAGCTTAAGGCCTGAGCATGCCGATAATGGCAATCTACGATTACGCCCGGATACGACGCAACCAGGGAATTCCCTAACTGCTCCTGCAACAGAGCAGGCTTGACAGATCGGAAAAAACCCGGGCACGTATTGCGACCCGGATGACAGCATCGCCTGGGGTTTTCCCTACGCTCCGCAGGCAGATTACAAAGTTATTCTGCGCGGCCCGGCACCCGGTCTATACTTTGTCTTCGTCATCGGGAGGAACCCCAATGAATCGACGTGCGGTTGCTTTAGCCTGCTGCATCATGCTTGCCGGGACCCTCGCCTGGGCGCAATACGGCGACGAGGGCTATCAGATGGCGCGGGTTGTCGCCTTCGAAAGAGTCGCTGAGAACGCGCAGCATCCGGAAAATGCGGACCGCTACAAAATTTCCATGCTCCTGGGCAACACGGTGTACAACTGTTACGCTCGGGGACCTGCTTCGACCTTTATCGACTGGAGTCCCGGCAAGGAGTTTCCCACCAGACTCGGCGACAAGGTGCTGCTGGTGAAGAGCCCCAACGGTCAGATCGTAGAGCTGAGCATCGTGGGCAGAAAAATGGCGAAGTAGGCGCCCGGACCCTACGCCACGGGAAATGGCGGGCCCAGGGCTCAACGCTTCGCCCGTGAGGCCGTCACCCGCATCGGGTAGATCTCGAAGCGGTTCAGGCCGCCGCGAACCGAAGGATCATTTTCGCCGAACCGCCGCGCTTCGGCCTCGGTTGCGACCTCCAGGACTCCCAGACCGAAAGCCCCATCGGGCGCCATCACCGGGCCGTAGAGAAGAAGTTCACCCGACTCGAACTGCTGCTGGAAATACGCGCTGTGCTCTTCCATCAGGGCCTTTTCGTCATCGCTCATGTCGTGGGGGAAGGTGGGCCGCGGCGGAATCAGCCTGAAGTAATAATGCTGCTTGTCCATGGCCACCGAATGATAGCGCAATGGCGCCCTTCAGCCGATCCCCCGATCAACATCGGCACTGTTGCCGGCCCGGCTTATTGTTCCGTGTTCTCGCGCAGCACCTGCGCCAGCAGCTGGGGGTCGACGTTGCCGCCGCTGAGCACGGCCACGGTTCTTCCCGACGGCGGCAGTTCCCTGGGGTGAAAGAGCCATGCTGCGAAAGTCACGGCACCGCTTGGCTCGGCGACCAGGCGCACCTCGCTCAGGATTCGCCGCATGGCCTCGCGAATTTCGTCCTCGCTGACGGAGATCATGTCATCGACAAAGCGGCGGATGTGTTCGAAGTTGATGGGCCCCACCGACTGCGTGCGCAGCCCGTCGGCCAGCGTGCTGGAGACGCGTTCGGCTGGAAGCTCCACAATCTCGCCCTTGCGGAAGCTCTGCTGCGCGTCATTGGCCAGCTCCGGCTCAACGCCAACGACCTTCGCGCGGGAGCCGCTGAGCCTGAGCGCCGCCGCAACGCCGCTGATCAGCCCGCCGCCGCCGCAGGGGACGAGCACCAGCTCGACCTCGGGACAGTCCTCCACGATTTCCAGCCCAGCGGTACCCTGTCCGGCAATGATCCGCTCATCGTTGTAGGGCGGCACAACCACGTAGCCGTGCTGGCGCGCGAGTTCTTCCGCCTTCTGCAGGCGCTCGCTGGAGGCGGCGCCCACGGTAACAATCTCCGCGCCCAGCGCGGCGGTGCTCTCCACCTTGAGCCGCGGCGCGTTGCTCGGCATCACAATAACCGCCTTCACTCCCAGCGCCCGCGCCGCATAGGCGACTCCCTGCGCGTGATTGCCGCTGGAGTACGAGATGACGCCGTGCCGGCGTTCTTCCTCCGTGAGTGACGCGATTTTGTTGTAAGCGCCGCGCAGTTTGAAGGAACCCACCGGCTGCAGGCTCTCCGGTTTCAGCCAAAGCAGCCCGCGATGCGCGTCGCCGGCCGGCGCATCGTTCGCCGGCAGAAAATAGCGAATCAGCGGCGTGCGGACCGCGATGCCGCGCAACCCTTGTTGAGCCTGCCGGATATCGTCGAGCGTCACCATAGGTGGATTTCGATGTACCGATGTTACCGAACAAAATTCGCAGGCGCGGGCGCGTCCAGCCCTGACCCGATCCACGCGCCCGCCGGCAGATTCGCCGGCTCCCTGCCGCCCGCCGTATGGCGCGCCTCGTGGATCATCACTGCCATCCAGCGTATAAGCGCCAGCCTGTCCTGCCACCCGACTTTGCTGCCGACTTCCACGTGAGCAATCGCCGGGCTGACGAGCGCGTCCACCAGATATTGCTGCGGAATGTCGCGCTTCAGCCACAACAGCTCGGTGGGCGGGATGACGGTGTCATCGGAGCCATGCAGCAACAGAACCGGAACGTTCAGGAAGCGCAGATGGCCGGCCGGAGAAGCCGCGGCCAACTGCTCGCCTCCCCTGTCAATTTCCGCCAGAATTGCCGGCGCCAGGCTTCCGCGCTGTTTGTGATAGATCAGCTGCATGATCTGCTGGCCGGCCGGCGTCATGGTGTTGGTCAGCGTCTCGGACTGCTTGCCGTGTCCGGCCAGCAGCAGCCGGAGGGCCTCGCGCGCAATGGGCGCGTCGTGGGCCGGGAAAAAATCCTGCGGCGCATCGTAGATGACGATCAGCGGCCCGTACTCGTGCGGCGGCAGGCGCTCGCTGGTTCCATCCGGACGGACCGCCTCGCCGGTAGCGAAGAAGCGCAGTACGTGCGCCAGGTCGTAGTATCCGCCGACCGAGGCGACCCACGCGATGGAGGGCGAGTACTGCGGATCGCTGGCGGCCAGCAACGCAAGCCCTCCGGAGAAGCTGATGGCGAGGACGCCGACTCGCGGAACGCTGAGCTGCTGCGCGAAACTCTGCGCCGCCGTGCCGATCAGGTCAGCCGACTCGGCTTCCACGCGATAGTCGGCGATACCGGGAACCAGCGGCGTCATCACCAGGAAACCGCCGGCGGCCAGCGAGCGCGCGAAGCCCACCAGCCGGGGCTCGTTGATACCCAGCTCGTGCATTCCATGCACCACGACAATACCCGGCGCGAAGCCCACGCCGCGCGGCAGATAGATGCGGGCGGGAACCGCTCGCCCGCGGAAATCGAAGCTGGTGTCGCGCGCCTCGACGGGATGCACCTCGTAGCCTGCCACCCAGCCGGAAGCGTGCGCGTCGGAGATGCGGTCGAGCAGCGAGGCGGCCCGCAGATAATCCTGCGCGATTGGATACACAAGCGCCACGACAATCGGGAGCAGCAGCAGCAGCCAGGCAAGCAGCCGTATCCGGCGCGACGGCGTGCGGCCCTGCCAGGGAACGGTGGTCACACTTCCAGTATCACCGGCATGATCAGCGGGCGGCGCGAGGTGTTCTTCACGATGAAGCGCTTCAGGTCCTGGCGGATTTTTTCCTTGATCATGCCGTAATCGCCCTTCTCTTCGTCGCTGGACAGCTCCAGCGTGTTCATCACCGTGCGGCGCGCGTCATCCAGAAAGCCGTCTTCGGTCGTGCTTCCCGCAAAGCCGCGCATCACGATCTCCGGCGAGGTCTCCACCCGTCCCGTGAGCTTATTGATGGCGATGATGGGTAACACGATGCCGTCTTCGCTCAGATGACGGCGGTCGCGGATGACAAGATCTTCCACGACATCGCCCATGGAATTGGAATCGATGCAGACGCGGCCCACGTTGATCTTGCCGGTCTTGCGGGCGCCCAACTCGTCGAACTCCAGGATGTCGCCGCTCTCGATCATCATCACCTTTCCCACCGAGCCGTGCATGGCCGCCGCCATCTCGGCATGCAGCTTCAGCTGCCGGTACTCGCCGTGGATGGGTATGAAGTACTGAGGCTTCACCAGGTTGATGATGAGCTTCAGCTCTTCCTGGCTGGCGTGCCCACTGACGTGAACCGGCGGAGTCGAGCCGTCCTCGTAGATGACGTGCGCATCGCGGCGGAAGAGATGGTCCACTACGCGGTAGATCGCCTTCTCGTTTCCGGGGATGATGCGCGAGGAGAGCACCACGGTGTCGCCGGGCTGGATGCGCGCGTGTTTGTGATTATCCACCGCGGCGCGCGACAGCGCCGACATGGGTTCGCCCTGGGTGCCGCTGATGAGCACGCACACCTTGTCCGGCGGGAAGTCGCGAATCTGCGCAGGATGGATGAGCAGCCCGTCGGGCACCTCGATGTAGCCCAGGTCCTGCGCGATCTCCGTCGACTCCAGCATCGAGCGCCCCACCAGTGACACCTTGCGGTCGCTTTCGAAGGCCTGCTCGATGGCCAGCTTGATGCGATGGACGGAAGACGAAAAGCAGGAGATGAACAGGCGTCGCTCGGCGCGGGCGAAGATCTCCTGGAAGCGCGCCCGCACCGCCCGCTCGCTGGGCGTGTAGCCGCGGCGCTCGATGTTGGTCGAGTCCTGGAACAGCGCCAGCACCCCTTCCTTGCCGTATTCGGCGAAGGCATGCAGGTCGAAGAGCCGGTTGTCGGTGGGCGTGGGATCGACCTTGAAGTCGCCGGTATGCACCACGATGCCGACGGGCGTGTGAATGGCCAGCGCCACGCAGTCCACCAGACTGTGCGTCACCTGGATGGGGTTGATGGTGAAGGGGCCGATGCGGAAGCGCTCGCCGGCCTTGATCTCGTTGAGCACCGCGTCATCCAGCAGGGCATGCTCTTCCAGCTTGCCTTCCACGTAGGCCAGCGTGAACTCGGTGCCGTACACCGGCACGTTGAACTCCGAGAGCAGCCAGGGCAGCGCGCCGATATGGTCCTCATGCCCGTGCGTCAGCACCACCGCCCGGACATGCGCGCGGTTCTCCATGAGATAGCTGAGGTCGGGAACGACAATATCCACGCCCAGAAGTTCGGCTTCGGGAAACATCAGCCCGGCATCGATGACGATGATGTCGTCACCCCAGCGAAGGGCCATGCAATTCATGCCGAATTCGCCGAGCCCGCCCAGCGGAACGACCTGGAGTTTTCCTGCTGGCATCTGCAAGTCCGATGCTAGCACAGGGTAGAGCGGGCCTTCAGGCCCGCATCTAAGGTCGCCGATAACGGGGCTTCAGCCGGCTTCATCTCCTGCCGAAGTCCCGCGAATCACCCCTAGGTGCGGAATGCGGCCTGGAGGCCGGCTCCAGTCCAGGGCGCTGATTACCCGAGGCTGGTTATACTGGGATGAGGCAATCATGGCCCGCAGTAATCACAAATCCTGGGTGCGCCGCCGCGTGGAAGGTGCCATCCGCAACGCCTTCATGAAGGCGTATGACACCATCAAGGTCGATCCCGCCCGCTATCTCGATCACCTGCGCATGGCCTACAACCTGCCCGCGCTCACCTACGAGGGCGTTTACTCGGTCGACCCCAACCTGCTCGACCGCATCGCCGAGCAAACCATTCGCGCCCACATGCGCATCGCTGCCGCCGAAGGTGCGGGACTCGGCATGGGCGGTCTGCTCACCATCCTGCCCGATCTCGGCATCCTCGCCGGCATCACGCTGCGCATGATCCAGAAGCTCAGCCTGCTCTACGGCTTTCCCTATAACACCGAGGAGGAAGAAGCCGAGCTGTGGGTGGCCGCGGCCAGCGCCGCCGGCGTGGACATCAGTCGGGACCTGCTGGAACGGCAATTCGTGCGCCGCTTTATCCCGCGCGTGATCCAGCGCATCGCCGTCAGCGCCAGCGGCGAAATCGTGGAGAAGTGGACGGCGCGCCTGATCCCCGTCGTCAGCTCGGTCATCGGCGCCGGCCTGAACTACTACTTCGTGAAGGTCTGGGGCGAGCGCGCCATCGGACACTTCCGCCAGAGGCACCTGCAGATCCGGCAGGCGAAAAATGCGATTCCGCAGCCCGCCAGCAGCGCCTGAAACGTGCAGGAACTCCGGGTTCGGCGCGCGCTCCGTGTTTGCCGGGGCATATGCAGTTGTCGGTGATCAGTTCCCGGCTCAGAACTGTCGCCCCGTTGCAAATGCAAAGTCACGGAGCACCGATTCAACTTACAACTGACCACTGGCAACCGATTCACGGCGTGATCTCCCAGATTACGCCATATCCATAGGCTCCCCCGAGCCTCGCCGTCCCATAGATACTTCCATTGCCATCGAGCGTCAGCGCTCCAGGCACATACTCTCCGTCATCGGGGTTGTTGAATTCGTGCAGCGCGGTGTAGATCCAGCCATCGCTGGTATGTGTCAGCCTGAAAACCGTTCCGTAATTTCCCGAGTACGCATCTCGGACCCCGTACAAATTCCCAGCCGAATCCATCACCAGGCTGCCGACGCCTCCCAGCGTATCTTGCCCCTGGAAGCTGTACAAAGTCTGGCAGAGCCAGTTGCCGCCCTCAGGACTCAGCTCAAATGCCGTGCCGGCATTGTCCGCTCCCCCGTAAACTGTGACGCCATACAGATTGCCCTGGCGATCGAAGATCAGCCCGCCGGAAGGGCTTTCGCCGCTACAACTCTGTAAACGCAGATTGAAATTGTGAAGCAGGGTGGCGTTCCAGCCGCTCGGCGGCGGGGTTAACTTGTAGGCGACACCAACGCCGTCGTTGTACACCGCAGGTGAGTTGTCCTGCAGCGGACCGCCATTCCAGGTCGTGCCGTACAGATTTCCTGCCGCATCGATCACCAGATTGCTGGGCCCAAAGCCCGGGACCTGCAGGAACGCGCTCTCTGTCCAGCCCCGGCCGGAACGCGTCAGCCTGTAGGCCGTGCCGCAATAACCACTTTGTCCGCACTGATTGAGGCTGGCGGCAGTGGTGCCATAAACGTTGCCCGCAGAGTCGAGAACTGGCGGTCCAATGGGATACCAGCCGTCCAGCGGTTGGCTTTGGAATCGGTACAGCACGCTTTTCATCCAGGTGCCGTCCGAGCCGGGCGTCAGCTTGTAAACCGTGCCACAACCTAGAAAGGGAAAGTACCCCGAGCACAGGTTTTCCGCGATGCCGCCGGCGACGGTAATTCCGTACAGACTGCCATCAGGAGCGAACGTCATGCCTTGCGGCCCGGCCCCATCCGTGCCCCCCGCAAAAGAGTAGAGCGTGGTGAGCGTCCATCCCGCTCCTGTGTTGCTCAACTGGAACACCGTGCCGCAAACGCTTCCTTGCCCGCCGCTGCAATGCCCGCTACTGCCAGCCCCGCCGAGGGTGTTTCCGTAAAGGCTGCCATCCTCAGCGAGCAGAACACCGCTGGAAGGCGTCCTGCCGTCGGCTCCTCCGGTGAAGTTGTAAAGAACCCTGAAACTCTGCGCGTCCACGGGTTGGGTTATGGCAACGACAAGGACAAGCGCAAACAAAAACGCGGCAACCCTGGTTGCCGCAGGCCAAATCGAATTGAATTTTCGTTCAGGCAGTGGGCACGTCATACATCCTCTCCAAATCCGGGAACATTCCACCCACCACGCGCAAAGGCGGCGTGGAGGGTACCTCGAATCGCTCGATTGGACGTAAGCTGCTGGTGGCCGGTTGTCCCAAGACCAGGTTGCCAGTTACTGGTTATCAGTTCCCGGTGGTCAGCCGTTGCCAGGCCCGGGCGTCCGATTCCTCCCGAGCTAAAGCTTCGGTTGTCACACTCGCCGCGATTCTGCCAAACTAGCGGGTTCTTCGGAGTGGGGCATGGTGCGCGAGTTCTCGGCGGGTGGGGTAGTCCTGCGCAAGATGCGAGGCGTCTGGTTCGTGGGTGTCATCGAGCCGCACATGGAGCGGCCGAAGAAAATGGTGAAGAAAGCCACCCACGAGGGCCGGCAGGATCCCGCTTCTGTCCGCGCATTACCCAAGGGCGCAATCGACAAAGGCGAGAGGCCCGAGCAGACGGCCGTGCGCGAGGTGCAGGAAGAAACCGGCGTGCGTGCCGACCTCGTCTCGAAGCTTGGCGACATCAAGTATTTCTACGTCCGCACCTGGGGCGATCAGGCCCGCGTCTTCAAGGTCGTCAGCTTCTATCTGTTGCTGTACCGGTCCGGAAAACTCGGCAACATCTCTCCGGAGATGCGGATCGAGGTGCAGAGGGCGTTCTGGATGCCTTTGGAAGAAGCGCCGGCGCTCCTCAGTTACAGGGGTGAGCGTGAGGTCGCGGAAAAAGCGCTGCAGTACATCGCGGCCCATCCCGAGCTTGGGGAACATACCGCCGATGTCGCCCATTGAGCGCGATCTTTGATCGTAAGCGCTGCGGTCCCGATCTCTTTTTTCGCGGTTTTCCGCCTTTCATGCTAGAACTTTTAGGCCATATCCAGGAGATTTCCGGGATGCCCGAACCTTCCTGGGCCCTTTGCAATCCCTTGCTACCGTTTAACTTGCATCCGCAGCTGCCTCCCGCGGCCTGGCCTGGTTCTCTGGCCGGATCCGAAAGTCGCCGGTGCAGATTCCTGTTGACTGAATGAGGATTCATTCATTACCATCAGTTCAACTTAATAAAGCGCGCGTCGTTGCCATCCTCACCCCACATCTTACGGCGCGCGCTGCTTGTGTCTTGGGCCGTTGTATGTGCCGTTGTTCATCCGGGGGTGGAGTTGCGTTCTACGTCTTGCAAACGAAAACAGCCACCATTACGCATACGCATTGATGCCGTCGAAACCCGATAAAGACACCTGAGCGTGGCCCGGGTGAAGGATCAAGCCGTTTGCTGTGCTTTTGAGCCGGAGTCGATCAGAATTCATCATGCCAAGACGCATTGAAAGGGTCGCCGTTCTGGGCGCGGGCACCATGGGCGCCCGCATCTCCGCGCACCTGGCCAACGCCGGTGTTCCTTCCTTTCTGCTGGACATTGTTCCTCCCGATGCCGATGGTCCGGCGCGCAACCGCATAGCCGCGGCCGGGCTGGAAGCCGCAGTCAAGTCGAAACCTGCGGCGTTTTTTGAACCGGCGCTGGCGCGACTGGTCACCATCGGAAACTTCGAAGACGATCTGCACAAACTGGCAGAGGTGGACTGGATCATCGAAGCCATCGTCGAGGACTTGGAGATCAAGCGCAGCCTGCTGCGCAGGATCGAGGCGATTCGCAAGCCACGCACGATCATCACCACCAATACCAGCGGTCTGCCGGTGGCCAAGATCGTCGAAGGCTTCTCCGACGATTTCCGGCGCTGCTGGTTCGGGACCCACTTCTTCAATCCGCCACGTTACATGCGCCTGCTGGAGCTGATTCCCACCCTTGATGCCGATCCGGCCGCCATGGAGACGATCGCGCGCTTCTGCGACCTTCACATGGGCAAAGGCGTGGTGTACGCGAAAGACACCCCCAACTTCATCGCCAACCGCATCGGCACGTTCTCGGCGCTCAATGTCATGCGCCTGATGCAGGAGATGGACCTGAGCGTGGAAGAAGTGGACGCGCTCACCGGGACCGCGGTCGGCTGGCCCAAGACCGCCAGCTTCCGCCTGGCCGATCTGGTCGGCCTCGATGTGCTGGGACATGTGGTGCGCAACGCCACGGCCAACATCCACGACGAGCGCAGCGATCTGAAGCTGCCCGACTTTTTCGCGCGGATGCTGGAGCGCAAGTGGCTGGGCGACAAGACCAGGGGCGGCTTCTATCGCAAGAACAAAAAACCGGACGGCCAGACCGAATACATGGCGCTCGACTGGAAGACGATGGAATACCGGCCCTCGCAGCGTCCGAAGTTCCCGTCGCTGGAGATGGCCAAAACGGTCGAAGACCTGCCGGAGCGGGTGCGAATGCTGCTCGCTCCGTCGAAAGATAAAGCCAGCGTCTTTCTCTGGTCAGCCTTGTCCGATCTGTGGACCTATGCCGCGAATCGCATCGGTGAGATCGCCGATTCGGTGGTCGAAATCGATCGCGCGATGAAGCTGGGCTTCAACTGGGAAATGGGGCCATTTGAGTTGTGGGACGCCGCCGGGGTGGCCAGGACCGTGAAGCGGATGCAGGTGGAAGGCAAGCCGGTCTCGTCCAAGGTCGAGAAGCTGCTGGCCTCGGGCCATGAGAACTGGTATGCCGACAGTCCCAGGACGGCGAGCGGCCGCGCCTTCTTCGACGTATGCAGCGGTCACTACACGGAGGAAAAAGTTCCTGCCGGCGTGTGGTCCGTCACGGTGGCGAAGAAGTCGGGCCTGGTGGTGAAGAAGAACGCAGGCGCTTCGCTGGTCGATATCGGCGAAGGCGTCGCCTGCATCGAATTTCACTCCAAGATGAACGCGCTGGGCGGCGATATAGTGCAGATGATCACGCAGGCGATGAAGCCCGGCGGCCCGGGCGATAACTTCGACGCCTTCGTCATCACCAATGACGCCGCGAACTTCTCCGTGGGCGCCAACATCATGATGCTGCTGATGGCCATCCAGGAGGAAGAGTGGGACGAAGTCGATCTCGCCATCCGCCAGTTCCAGGGTATGACCCAGGCCATCAAATTTTCCCCGAAGCCGGTAGTGGTTGCGCCCTTTGGCATGACCCTCGGCGGCGGCTGCGAAGTCACATTGCACGGCGCGGCGCGGCAGCCGCACGCCGAGTTGTACTGCGGGCTGGTGGAGGTTGGCGTGGGCCTGCTGCCTGCCGGCGGTGGCTGCAAGGAGATGACGCTGCGCGCGCTCGACAAGGCCTACCATGTGCGCCCGGCCGGACGCGGCGAGAGCGTCGAGCTGATGGAAGCCATGAAGCAGGCCTTCGAAACGGTTGCCATGGCCAAGGTATCGATGTCGGCCTTCGAGGCGCGAAATTACGGATTCCTTTCCTCGGGCGACGACATCACTATGAACCGGGAGCGCGTGCTGACCGACGCCAGGGAGCGTGTCCTGGAGCTGGTGCACGAAGGTTATCGCGCGCCGGTGCCGCGCACCGATATCCCTGCCCCAGGTGAGAGCATCCTGGCGACGTTGAAGCTGGGCGTCCACATCATGCACGAAGGCGAGTTCATTACCGATCACGAGGTGAAGATCGGCAACAAGGTCGCCGAGGTACTGTGCGGCGGCGCGGTGAATCCGGGTACGCTGGTCACCGAGCAGTATCTGCTCGACCTGGAGCGCGAGGCCTTCAAATCGCTCTGCGGCGAGAAGAAAACGCAGGAGCGCATTCAGTACACGTTGAAGACGGGGAAGACGCTGAGGAATTAGTGGCTTAGCTGCGACAGTAGCTATATGCTATAGCTAATTAATATAGCTGTTTGCAGTAGCTATATGAAACTGTTAGATTCGGGCTGAAGGAGGGAATCATGTCTTACGTAAAGCCCGAGGAAGTTCTTTCGCCCAGAAACTCAGTGGGGGGAATAGTGGAGGTAATCCATGATCCAGGCGAGGGAGGCATGAGCGTCGCCCGGATTATATGGGACGGCGATGAGGTCATCGCCACGCGCTGGAATGGTACTGATGATCGTCCATTGGGAACCCCCGTTGCCCGAGGACACGCTACCTGGTTAGTGATCGATGAGTACGCGGCAGCGGCGATGGAGGAAGCGGCGCGGAAGGCGGCGCAAAGCTCCCCTAATAGTCTGGTTGCGAAATATCGAGAAATGGCAGCCGATGAGGACCGTGAGCACGCAGCTGAAGAGTGGTCGGAGGGCCTGATTGGCGATGGAAATACGGAGGGGTGACGTCTGGTGGGTTTCGTTTGATCCGTCGATCGGCGGGGAGATCCAAAAGACTCGCCCGGCTGTCATCGTGAGCAACAACGCCGCGAATGTCGCATTGAATCGGGTGGTTGTTGTGCCTCTCAGTACACAAGTTGCCAGGATTTATCCCGCTGAAGCGGTCGTCACTTTGAACGGCGAGAAGCGCAAGGCCATGGCGGACCAGGTCACGACTGCATCGAAGAGGCGGCTTCGAAATCGTCTGGGTGCGATGTCCTTGCGTGACATGCGGGCAATAGAAGGCACGATTTTGCAGCATTTGGCGATTCAACGAGCTGTCGTGCATTGAATTTTGTTCGCGTTCGGACCTGCTGGTCGCTACTGCTAACTGTTAATTTCTGAGGTTCAACATGCGTGATGTCGTACTCGTATCCGCCGTCCGGACGCCGGTCGGCAAGGCGTACAAGGGAACACTCCGGGCCACCCGTCCCGACGATCTGGCCGCTGTGGCCATCAAGGGCGCACTCGACCGCGTCCCTGCCGTCGATCCCAAGGAAATTGAGGACGTGATCCTCGGCTGCGCCATGCCCGAAGCTGAGCAGGGCATGAATGTGGCGCGCATCGCTTCTCTTCGTGCCGGCCTGCCAGTCGAAATCTCGGCGATGACCATCAACCGCTTCTGCTCCTCGGGCCTGCAGTCGATCGCCATGGCGGCCGAGCGCATCATGGCGGGCGGCGCGGAGACCATCGTCGGCGGCGGGGTCGAATCCATGACCATGATTCCCATGGGCGGCCACAAGGTTTCCGCCAACCCCTGGCTGGTGGCGAACTATCCCGACGCGTACCTGTCGATGGGCCTGACCGCCGAACGGCTGGCAAAGCGCTACAACATCACGCGCCAGATGCAGGATGAGTTCTCTGTCCGCAGCCACCAGAACGCGATCGCAGCCATCCAGGCGGGCAAGTTCGACGATGAACTCGTGCCCGTGCCCGTGAGCTTCACTACTCCCAACGGCAGCAAACCGAAGCGCACTGACATCGTCTTCAAAATCGACGAAGGCCCGCGCGCCGACACATCGCTGGAAGCCCTGGCCGCGCTGAAGCCGGCGTTCCATGCGAAGGGAACGGTGACAGCCGGCAACTCATCGCAGATGTCGGATGGCGCCGCAGCCGCTGTGGTCATGTCGGCCGAGCGGGCGAAGGCGCTGGGACTAAAGCCGCTGGCGCGCTTCGTCGCTTTCGCCACGGCCGGCTACAAGCCTGAAGAAATGGGCGTGGGCCCGGTGTTTGCGATTCCCAAGGCGCTGAAGATAGCCGGGCTCAAGCTCGACGACATCGACGTGATCGAACTGAACGAAGCCTTCGCCGCGCAATCGCTGGCGGTGATTCACGAAGGCAAGCTCGATCCCGAGCGCATTAACGTCAACGGCGGCGCGATCGCGCTGGGACATCCTCTGGGATGCACCGGCGCCAAGCTGACCGCCAGCATCATCCGCGAACTCAAGCGCCGCAACGCGCGCTACGGCATGGTGACCATGTGCGTCGGCGGCGGTATGGGCGCGGCAGGCATCTTTGAGAATTTGCAATAGGAAAGTAACCACAGAGGCACAGAGACACAGAGCAACAAAAAAGGGGCTGAGAGTTGATGGATGAATCGCTGGTGATCCTCTGAAGTAAGAATTTCTGTGCCTCTGTGTCTCTGTGGTGAAAAGGTTTTCGCGATAAGGAAGGATCTATGGCCACGACGACAGCAGCTCCCGGAAAGACCAAAACCACGGGCGGAAGCTTTCTGCTCGAAGATCACCCACTGCACAACGTCTTCACTCCCGAAGACTTCAACGAAGACCACCAGATGATCGCGAAGCTGGCCGACGAGTTCGCGGTCAACGAAATCCTTCCCAATGTCGAAAAAATCGAGCACAAGGATTGGGAACTCACGCGCGAGCTGCTGAAGAAGGCCAGCGAGATGGGCCTGACCAACGCCGATGTGCCCGGCGAGTACGGCGGCGCTGACATGGACAAGGTGTCGTCGGCCATCATCGCCGATCGCATGGCGAAATGCGGCAGCTTTGTCGTTTCCATGGGCGGACACGCCGGCATCGGCACGCTGCCCATCGTTTTCTTCGGCACCGAAGAGCAGAAGAAGAAGTACCTGCCCAAGCTCGCCTCGGCCGAGATGATCGGCGCCTACGCGCTCTCGGAGGGCACCAGCGGCTCCGACGCGCTGAACTGCCGCACCAGGGCAGTGCTCTCGCCGGACGGCAAGCACTACATCCTGAACGGCGAAAAGATGTGGATCACCAACGCGCACTTCGCCGATCTGTTCACCGTCTTCGCCAAAGTCGACGGCGAAAAGTTCACGGCGTTCCTCATCGAGAAGGACTTCCCCGGTTTCTCCGTCGGCGCGGAAGAGAAGAAGATGGGCATCCGCGGCTCCTCCACCTGCCCGCTCATTCTCAACGACTGCAAGGTGCCGGTGGAGAACCTGCTCGGCGAGGTCGGCAAGGGGCACATCATCGCCTTCAACATTCTCAACGTGGGCCGCTTCAAGCTGGGCGCTGGCTGCGTCGGCGGGGCGCGTACCTCGCTGCAGAACGCTATCGCCTATGCGAAGCAGCGCAAGGCCTTCACCAAAACCATCGCCGATTTCGGGCTCATTCGCGAGAAGCTGGCGCAGATGGCAGTCGGTATCTACGCGGGCGAATCCATGGTCTATCGCACGGTCGGGATGATGGACACGGCGCTCGGCGAGATCGAAAAAAATCCTGAAGCCATCCGCAAGGCTATCGAGGAATACGCGGTCGAGTGCTCCATCATCAAGGTGTGGGGTTCGGAGATGCTGGACATGGTGGTCGACGAGACGGTGCAGATTTACGGCGGCTACGGCTTTGTCGAGGAATATCCCGCCGAGCGCGCCTATCGCGACTCGCGCGTGAACCGCATCTTCGAGGGCACCAACGAGATCAACCGCCTCATCATCACCGGATGGCTGCTGAAGCGCGCCATGAGCGGACAGCTCGCGCTGCTGCCCGCGATCAAGAAAGTCATGGACGAGGTCATGTCCGGCCCATCCGGCGAAGAACTGGAAGGCGCCCTGGCCGCCGACCGCAAGCTGGTGCAGAGCGCGAAGAAGCTGGCGATGCTGGTCGCGGGCGCGGCCTCGCAGAAGTACATGCAGAAGCTCGCCGATCAGCAGGAGATCATGGGAGCCATCGCCGACATGGTCATCGAGACCTTCGCCATGGACTCCGCCCTGCTGCGTGCCCGCAAGTGCGCCGAGGCGCAGGGCGAGGAGAAGTCCGCGCTGGTCGTGGCCATGACGCAGGTCTATCTGGAAGGCGCGTTTGCCCGGCTGGAAGCTGCGGCGAAGAAAGTGGTGGCTGCCGTGGCCGAAGGCGACATGCTGCGTACCCAGATGGCGATTGTCCGCCGCCTGACCAAACACGAGCCAGTGAACGTAATCGCACTGCAGGAGAAGATCGCCAGCCGGGTGCTGGAAACCGGCAAGTACGTGATGGCGTAAATAGCTCCTGGGAGGCTACGGTGAAGTGCAGAGCCGCGCCCAGTGCGCGCGCTCTGCCCCTTTCGCGCATGTTCGCGTGTTACCGGCAGCGTGAGCGCGGGTTTTAATTGGCGCATAATTAAGAGGTGGATTCGTTATGAAGCTCAAATTCGATTGCATCTTCTACTACGTTTCCGACATTGAGCGCAGTATCCGCTTCTACACGGACGTCCTCGGCTTCAAACTGCAATCCCGGGATTTTGTTGCGCGCTTCCATGTCGACGGTGTCCTGTTCGAGCTTGTGCCGACGACGGACAAGACCAAACTCGGCGGCGGTGGGAATGCGCGCCTTTGCCTCGAGGTCGACAACGTCGACGAGGAGCTGCGCGAACTGCAGCGCCGGAATATTCCCGTCGAACCGGCGAAGAGCGAGCATGGAGGCAGGCTCGCCTCTTTCCGTGATCCCGACGGAAACGAAGTTTGCCTGTGGCAGTACTCGGCTGCAAAGGCCAGCTGATTCCAGGCGCGCCACATCCGGAGGCCGCACCTTACCGGCTCCCATCCCTTTTCGTCCCCAGCCGCCGCCTTCAATTGTGCTGGTCCGCCGTGATGTGAATAATGGAACGGCAGAAAAGCCTTCGAGGAGAGTGCAATGCTCAAAAGCCGTTCATGGATGTTCGTTCTTCTGGCTCTCGCCGGCGCCGCCGCAGTCACGATGGCGCAGGAGAAAAGGCCGCCGCTCAGCCCTCCCGGCCAGGCCACGCTGACTTTCGCGGACGGGAAGACTGTCACCATTGAATACAGTCGTCCTTCCATGCGCAACCGCAAGATTTTCGGCGGGCTGGTTCCCTACGATCAGGTCTGGCGCACGGGCGCAAATGCCGCCACCACTCTCAAGACCGATGCTGACCTGACGATCGGCGGCACCGCCGTCCCCGCGGGCAGCTATACCCTTTACACCCTGCCGGGAACGAACACGTGGCAGCTCATCATTAACAAACAGACCGGGCAGTGGGGCACTGAATACAGCCAGGGCCAGGACCTGGCGCGCATTCCGATGAAGGTAACGCAGCGCCCCTCCGGCCTGGAGATGTTCACGATTTCTTTCGACCGGACCAGCGGCGACTCAGCCACCCTGAAGCTGGAATGGGAAAACACCATAGCCAGCGCGGATGTGAAAGAGCGGAAGTAAACAACGTCGCCGGCCGGCGGCGCAAGCCCGCGCAGACGAGTGCGGTCCGTGCTGAAACCGGCCGGCGCGCTGTGAACACCAGGAGCACGCCTTGCCAAGCCCGCCTGAACGGCAACACTCCTATGACACTCTCACGCTTGTCCATGATGGCCCACTGGCCACCATCACCCTTAATCGCCCGGAGAAGCGCAACGCCATCAGCTACGAATTGATTGACGAGCTGCTGCGCGCCCTGGGCGAGATCGAGCAGTCGCCGGCCCAGATCGTGATTCTCACAGGCAACGGCAAGGCGTTCTGTTCGGGCATGGACCTCGACAACCTGCGCTCTATCACCGGACGTACGGCGGAAGAAAATCGGACCGACTCGGCGACCATGGCAGGACTGTTCCGGACGCTGTACGAATTCCCGAAGGTTACGATTGCGGCGGTTAATGGCCCAGCCATCGCCGGCGGCTGCGGTCTGGCCACTTTGTGCGACTTCACCCTGGCCTCTTCGGACGCGAAGTTCGGCTATACCGAGGTACGGATCGGCTTCATCCCGGCGATTGTTTCGGCTTTCCTGCTGCGCCAGGTGGGGGAGAAGCAGGCCCGCGATCTGCTGCTGACCGGACGGATTATCGACGCGGACGAGGCCCAGCGGCTGGGCCTGGCAAACGAGGTCGTCGCGCCCGGCACACTGCTCGACCGCGCCCGCGATCTGGCGGCCTCGCTTTTACAGAACAGTCCAGCTTCGCTCGTGGCCACCAAGCGCCTGCTGAAGCACTACTCGTCGGACGAGCTTGATTCCGCGATCGCGGCCGCCGTGGAAGAAAATGCCCGTATCCGCACCACAGCCGATTTCCGGGAAGGCATCAGCGCATTCCTGGAGAAGCGCAAGCCGCAGTGGTCCGGGCATTGAAGGCCGCCCACTGCCCGCGCGAAGACCGGAGTCCTGAATCAGGTAGGTGCCGGGAGGGCCCGTATCCTCACCAGCAACAGTCAGCCCTGTTACAATGCCTTTCTTCGAGCATTTCGCATTTCAGCGCTTTCAGGAGCCGGATGCCGCTGCCGGGAGGAAACGGCAGACTTCAGAAGGCGCACGCCTTTGCGGGCGAACCGCAGCGAACACAGGGAGAAAAGGATGATATTTCGTCTGCAATCGACGGTTGTGACTCTGGCGGCAATCCTGTTCCTGCCCAGCCTTGGGCAGACACAGGCTGCGGGCGCGCCCGCGCAACAATCGGCCCCGCCGGCGCAGGCAGCTCCTGCGGAGCTCCAGGAGAACCCTGCGCAGCCGCCCATCGAGCCAGTCACCAGCGGCCCTTACCCGGTCATGAGCAAGGCGGCGGAGGAACGTGGCGGGCAGTTTTTCGAGATGTTCAACCATTCGCAGACCGGTCAGATGTGGAGTTCGCTTTCCGACGGCCTGAGAAAGCACTGGGCCAAGGAAGAGAAGTTCGCAGAACTCAATAAAAGGCTGCGAGAAAGGATGGGCGCGGAGACGTCGACACGGCAGGTCACCATTCTTCCCTATGTGATGGCCCCCGATACCATCTATTCGCGGCTGTCAACCTTCGCCAACGTGAAGGTTCCGGTAATCTCTACTGTCTATGTCAATCAGCGCGGGCAAATCGACAATTTCACCGTCGGTCCCATGCAAACCCCCGCCGAAGGCCGTTATGCCGGCTACCAGGACACGGCCAAGCTCAGGCTGCCCTTTAACGGCGAATGGCTCGTCTATCAGGGAGGCCGTACCCAGTTCGAAAATGCCTATGCTCTCAGCGACGATCAGCGCTTTGGAGTTGATTTCGTTTACCTCAAGGACAATCGCATGTTTTCGGGACGGGGTGGCATCGGCAGTAAGAACGAGGACTATTACTGCTTTGGCCAGCCGATTCTGGCCCCCGCCGACGGCACGGTGGCCAAAGCCATTTCCGGTTACGACGATAATCCTCCCGGAAAGCCGTCCGGCGATCCCGCCGATGGCAACGTAATTGTAATCTCACACGGCAATGGCGAATCCTCGATGATAAACCACCTGAAGCAGAACAGCCTGAAGGTGAAGGTCGGCGACAATGTGAAACAGGGAGACGTGATTGCCGAGTGCGGTAACAGCGGCGTCGGCCCGGTTCCCTATCTGCATTACCAGTTGCAGAAGGGCTCCGCCGTGGTGCTGCCGGCGCAGTTCGTGGATTACATCGCTGACGGAAAGCCGGTGGCTTCCGGCGAACCCATACGCGGGCAGTTTGTGAAGAACGCGGCCGCGGCCGCTGCGGCGAGCGGCAGTTCGGGCGCCATGACGACGCATCCCGCCGGCAGTCCGGGTGCTGCCACAGCGCCTCCGCCGGCCAGCAAGTAGGGCAGCGAGCCACCACAGTTTCACGCGGACGCGTTGCCAGTGGCGATGCGTCCGCTTTTTTGCGGCCCGGGCAGAAGGGAAGAGGCGCAGGTGCGGCAAGCGACGGCCCAGGCGGAAGTGTACGAGACCCGGCTTCGCGTTCGGTACGCCGAGACCGACCAGATGCACGTGGTGTATCACTCGAATTACATCATCTGGTTCGAGGTGGGCCGGGTCGAGATGCTCCGTCAGCTGGGTTTCACCTATCGCGAGATGGAGCAGGATGGGGCACACCTTCCGGTGGCGGAGGTGCGGTGCCGCTTCCGGGCGCCCGCCCTGTACGACGACCTCATCGTGGTCCGTACCCGCCTGCTCAATGTTCGCGAGAGCCTGCTGCACTTTGGCTACGAGATCGCGCGCGCGGGCGATGGCGCCCTTCTGGCCGAGGGCGAGACGGTGCACTTTGTCCGCGACGCGGAGTTCAGGCGGTCGCCGCTGCCGCCGAAGTACCGGGGCGCTTTTCTGAAAGCGGCCGGAAGAGCATAGACTGGCGAGGGAGCGCGCCACGCTTTGCCTGTGTCAGCGCCACCAAACCATGCAGGCACTGCACATCAACGGCAACGATCTGACGCTGGACGACCTGCGGCAGGTGGTCTATGAGCGCCGTCCGGTTCTGCTGCAGCCGGAAGCGCGCCTGGCGGTGGCGCGCGCCCGCGCGGTGGTGGAAGATGTGGTGGAAAACGAGCGGGTGGCCTACGGCGTGAACACCGGCGTCGGACAGCTTGCCGAGATGCGGATTCCCCGAAAGGACATTTCCAGACTGCAACTGAATCTGCTGCGTTCCCATGCCGCTGGGGTTGGTGAGCCTCTGGCTGAGGACATCACCCGCGCCATGCTGCTGCTGCGGGCAAATTCGCTGGCCAAGGGTTTTTCCGGGGTGCGGCCGGCGGTGATCGACACCCTCTGCGAGATGTTGAACCGGGGCATCCATCCCATCATTCCATCGCGGGGCAGCGTGGGGGCAAGCGGCGATCTGGCTCCGCTGGCCCACTTGGCGCTAGCCATGATTGGCGAGGGGGACGTGGTGCACGAGGGCAAGCTCATGACCGCTGCCCAGGCCATGAAGCGCGATGACATGAAGCCGCTGGTGCTGGAGGCCAAAGAAGCCATCTCCCTGATTAACGGCACCCAGGGCATGTTGGCCGTCGGCCTTCTGGCCATTCTGCAGGCGGAAGTTCTGGCCGATACCGCCGATGTTGTGGGCGCACTGACGCTCGACGCGCTGAAGGGGACCGATGTCGCCTTTGACGAGCGCATCCACAAAGCCCGGCCGCACGCGGGACAGTTGCTGGTAGCGCGTAACCTTTGCCGCATGCTGGAAGGCAGCCTCATTCGCGAATCGCATCGTGAGTGCCAGAAGGTGCAGGATGCCTATTCGCTGCGTTGCATGCCGCAGGTGCACGGCGCAGTGCGCGACACTCTCGTTCACTGCCGTGACGTCTTCGAGATCGAGATGAACTCCGCGGTGGACAACCCGCTGGTGTTTACCGAACAGCCCAGGCCGGGCGCCCCCAGGCATGGCATCGGGGCAACGGCTCCGGGCGTCATCCTCTCCGGCGGCAACTTCCACGGTGAGCCGCTGGCCTTCGTCCTCGACTTCCTGGCCATTGCCGTCAGTGCTCTGGCCGGGATTTCGGAACGCAGGCTGGAGCGGCTGGTGAATCCTTCGCTCAATGAAGGCCTGCCGGCATTTCTCGCGCCGGGCGCGGGGCTCAATTCCGGGTTCATGCTGCTGCAGGTCACAGCGGCGGCGCTGGTGAATGAGAACAAGGTGCTTTCGCATCCCGCCAGCGTCGATTCGATCACCACCTCGGGCAACCGGGAAGACTACGTTTCCATGGGCATGACCTCGGCCAACAAGCTGCTGCGGGTTGTCGCCAATGCGCGAAACGTGCTGGCGATTGAGGCGCTGGCGGCGGCGCAGGCGCACGACTTCCGCGCTCCCCTGCGGACCGGCAAACGTGGACAGGCCGCGCTGGCGGTGATTCGCGCGGACTCGCCGGCTGTCACCGAAGACCGCGCCCTGGCTCCTGAAATCGCAAAGGTTGCGGCCGCGATTGCCGCTGGAAAGCTGGCTCAGACGCTGCGTTAGCCGGGACGGCTACACGATGGGGAGGCCCGCATCGGCCTGCTCGTGGGCGTGATAGCTGGAGCGCACCAGCGGCCCCGATTCCACGTGGCGGAATCCCATCTTCAGCGCTTCTTCCTTCAGAAAACGGAACTCGGACGGCGGATACAGACGGGCCACCGGCAGGTGGTCTCGGGACGGCCGGAGATACTGGCCGACGGTCAGAATGTCAACCTTACGCGCCGCCAGATCGCGAAAAACGGCCAGCAGTTCTTCCGTACTTTCACCCAGGCCGACCATGACGCCCGATTTGGTGGGGATTGCCGGGTCCATTTGCCGGGCTCGTTCCAGCAGTCGCAGCGTGCGTTCGTAGCGGGCGCCCGAGCGGGCCACACGATAGAGGCGCGGGACGGTCTCGGTGTTGTGGTTGAGGATGTCGGGGCGAGCATCCATCACGAGGCGCAACGGCTCTTCCAGCCCCTGAAAATCGGGGATCAGCACCTCGATGCGGCACGCGGGAACGCGCTTGCGGATCTCGCGGATGGTTTCGGCGAAGACCCGGGCGCCGCCCATATTGTCGTCATCGCGGTTCACGCTGGTGACCACGGCGAACTTCAGTCCCAGCCTGGCGACCGCTTCGGCGACACGGCGCGGCTCGTCAAAGTCAATGGGCTGGGGACGGCCCTTGGGCACCGCGCAAAAGCCGCAACGCCGGGTGCACAGGTTGCCCAGCAGCATGAAAGTCGCCGTGCGATGGTTCCAGCACTCGCCGATGTTGGGGCAATGGGCCGACTCGCAGACGGTATGCAGGTCCAGGCTTCGCGCCAGCGCCTTCAGGTCGTGATAATTCTCGCCCACGGGTGCGCGGGCCTTCAGCCACTCGGGCTTCGGCGCGGGTTGCCGCGGGGTTATGTCGATCTGGATCAGCTCAGCGGAACTAGCCATGCAATAGATCTATTGTAGCGCGTGCGAATGTCGCTGCTGCCGGCCGGCTCACGGCTTCTCCGCTTCGCCGGTGCGCGCCTGAGTTGCCGGCGCGGCGGTGCGCGTCACCTCCCCGATGTACACGGAGAAGGGCGCCAGCGACATCTGCGAAATTCCGGTCGTGCCCTCGAGCGCGGGCATGGTGGTCAGCAGCGTCCGGGCCTGGCTCGCGGGAAATCCCTGGGTCGCGAGGTTGAACTCCACCTTCTGCGGAGAGGCTGACATGTTGAGCACCACCAGCACGGCCTGGTCCCTGTACCGCCGCAGATAGGCCATCACATTGGGATCGCTCTCATTCAGCGCGACGTAGTCGCCGTCCAGCAGCGCCGGATTGGTGTGCCGCAGCGCCAGCAGGTGCCGGTAGAAAACGAGGACGGAGTTGGGATCTTTCTCTTCGCTGGCGACGTTGTGTGTGCGGTAGTTGTCGGCCACCGGCAGCCACGGCCGCGTCCTGCTGAAGCCGGCGTTGAGCGTGTCGTCCCACTGCATGGGAGTGCGCTCTCCGTCGCGGCCTTTCTCTTTCGGCCAGCCCAGTTTTCCGATGGGGTCCTTCACGTCCTTCCTGTACTTCGGATCGTTGTTCTGCATGCCGATCTCTTCGCCGTAGTACATGATGGGCGTGCCGCGCAACGTGAGATACAGGCCCGCCATGACCTTGGCGATGGCGTCATCGTGTTGGCCGTCACCATAACGGACATAGGAGCGCACGATATCGTGATTCCCGATGACGTACACCGGCCAGCCGGCGGCGGCATTGACCGCCGCAATCTGCCGGCGAAACTCGGGCGGCGAAAGTCTTTTGACCGTGGTGAACATGAAATCCATCGGCATCTGCAGCTCATTGCCATTCTGCCCGTAATAGCGGTCGAGCTGTCCGATGTTGTCGGTCCAGGTCTCGCCGATCAGCACTGCGTCGTATCTGTCGGCGACCTGCCTCAGCCCCTGCAGCACCCCGTGGAGTTCCGGCAGATTGCGGTTGTAGCGGTCCTGCATGTTGGGATCGCCGTAAGCGTTGCGGCCCGGCAGCACGGGATTGTCACGCAGATCGGAATTCTCGAAGAGCGCGTCCACCGCGTCCAGACGAAAGCCGGCAACGCCGCGGTCGTACCACCAGCGGGTGACATCGAACATCGCGTCCTTTACCGCCGGATTGCGCCAGTTCAGGTCGGGCTGCTGGGGAAAAAAGAAGTGGTAATAGTACTGCCGGGTTCTGCTGTCGAACTGCCACGCCGTTCCGCCGAAGAGGGACTCCCAGTTGTTGGGCGGCTGGCCCGGCCCCCCAGTCGCGGCCGGTTTCGCGGCTGCTGCGATGGGGTTCGGTCCACCGGGGCCCCCAACAAGCGCCGCGGTTGCGCTTGTTGGGGTGGATCTGCCATCGCGCCAGATGTACCAGTCGCGGTGCTTCGAGGTGCGCGAGGAGCGCGAATCGATGAACCACGGGTGCTGCTCGGAGGTGTGGTTCACGACCAGGTCGAGGATGATACGGATGCCATGCGCGCGCGCGGCGCTCTCGAACTGGTCGAAGTCGGAGAGCGTGCCGTACATCGGGTCGATGTCTTCGTAGTCGGAGACGTCGTAGCCGAAGTCCACCTGCGGCGAAGGGAAGCATGGGGTGATCCAGACGGCGTCCACACCGAGCTGTTTGAGGTAATCAAGCTTTGAGGCGATGCCGTTCAGGTCGCCGATGCCGTCGTTGTTGCTGTCGGCAAAGCTGCGCGGGTAGATCTCGTAGAAGACGGCGTTCTGCCACCACTGATGCCCGGCGGCATCGACCGTGGGCGTCTTCGTTTCTGTGGTGGACCGCTTCGACTGGGCTGTGGGAGTTCTGGATTGCGCGCGAGTGGGCGGGCACAAACCCAGCCAGCAGCAGAGGAAGAGGATAAAGACTGCCCGTCGTGGAAGGGGCGCAGCTTGAACTGCCTCACTCGCCATGGCGAAGTTCCTCAGCGGCTAAAGCCGCAATGATCTGGGGGCACTTACGGACAGCCTGAGGCCGTCCCCTCCGCGATCTCACCTGACCAGAGCGCGCTAGTGCATCATCACCGCGCCCGCCTTCGCCCGCGGCTTGCGCAGCAGGAACAGCAGCGGAATCATGGCGACGAAGATGAGCGCCAGGAAAAGGAAGGTGTCATTGTAGGCCAGCATCGCGGCCTGCCGCTGCACCATTGCCCATATCGACTCGTACGCCTGCTGCGTTGCCATGGCGGCGCTCGACCCCTGGCTCATGAAATGGGACTTCATGCCCTGGAACATCTGCTGCGCGGTCACGCTCCCCGGACTCACGTGCTCGCCGAGAATGTTGATGTGCGTCTGCTGTTTGCGGAACTGCACCGTCTCCACCATGGCGATGCCGATGCTGGCGCCGATGTTACGCATCAGGTTGAAAATGCTGGTGGCGTTGCCCATGCGTTCGTTGGGAATGGGATTGTTGGTGATCGTGGTCAGCGGCACAAAGACGAAGCCCAGGGCTGCGCCCTGCACCATCAGGGGCCACCAGAAATTCCTCGACGCCACGTCGAGGCTGAAGCGCGACAGCTCCCACATGGCGTAGGCCGACGCCACCAGACCCACCCCGAGCAGCTTGCGGTGGTCGATTTTGTCGGTCAGGCGTCCCACTATCGGCATGATGCAGAACGAAGCCAGCCCCCGCGGCAGGTTGGTGACTCCCGCGTGGAGAGCCGTGTAGCCGAGAATCACCTGCATCAGCAGCGGCAGCAGCACGGTGCTGCCATACAGCACGAATCCGATAAAGGTCATGAGAAACGTACCGATGGCGTAGGAGCGGTATCGGAAGACGCTGAGATCCAGAATGGGGTGCTCGGCCGTCAGTTCGCGAATGATCAGGGCAGTTAACCCGCCTACGGCCAGCACGCAGAGGGTGACGATGAAGTGCGAGCCGAACCAGTCATCTTCCTGGCCCTTGTCGAGCATGATCTGCAGGCTGCCGATCCCCACTGCCAGCAGACCGATGCCCCAGTAGTCGATGCCGGTTTTGGCCCGGCGCAGGTACGGCGGATCAAAAATGAAGATTTCCGTGAGCAGGAGGGCGAGCACCCCGATCGGCACGTTGATGTAAAACACCCAGCGCCAGCTGTAATTGTCGGTGAGCCAACCGCCGGCGACCGGACCCAGCATGGGGGCAACCACGATGCCCAGCGCCCAGAAGGCCATTGCCTGGCCGCGCTTCTCCGGCGGGAAGGACTCCATCAGGATGGCCTGGGAAAGGGGCTGCAGCCCCCCGCCGCAGGCTCCCTGGATGATGCGACAAATAATGAGAAAGGGGAGGCTGGGCGCCAGTCCGCAAAGAAAGGAAGCCAGGGTGAATCCGCTGACCGAGATCATCAGCAGCCGCTTGCGTCCGAAGCGGCCGGCCAGCCAGCCGGTCATGGGCAGAATGATGGCGTTGGCGACCAGGTAGGAGGTCAGCGTCCAGGTCGCCTCGTCGTTGCTGGCTGAAAGGCTGCCGGCGATGTGCGGCAGGGAAACGTTAACCACCGTCGTATCCAGCACTTCCATGAAAGTGCTGGACATCACCGCGACCGCGATCAGCCAGGGATTGATCTCTCGGGAGCCATTGTTCCTGGGAAATGGCATTCCCTGTGTTCGATGCCGGTACGACCGGGAAGTCACCGCGCAATCTTCAGGGGCTTACCCCACCTATCCTGACATGGCGCCGGCCGGGCGCGGGGCCTTCGCGCCAGGGACAAAAAGAAAGAGCGCTCCGCAAAGCGCTCCTTACGTTTCTGCTCAGCTGAACTGCCTGCTCCGGGAAACCGTCCCAATGATGTGCTACGCGGCCTTCGGACCCGAGAACACCGTAACCGGCTCCCGGGAGGGGGTGGAAGAGTGCGGCCCAACCATCCTCATCTCATTCCAGTCGTACGCAAACTCCTGCCCGCAATCCAGGCATACGACGTAGGTCCCTGTAACCGATGCCGCCGCGCTGCGGCGCTGTTTGCCTCGTATGGTTATCGGGAAGCTGCAACGTTTGTGGGAACAGCCAAAGACCAGATCCAACAGCCTCATGAGGCACCTCCACGGATCCCTGTGAGACAGACGCCAAAGCTACCAGCTTGGCCCGACTTAATTATACGAACCCACCAGCCATAACTTAGATTCTGAGATGCTGGAAAAGGTTTCGCACGACCCAATTCGAAACCGGGAAGATTCCCGATCTGGGACGCTTATTGACCCAAAGGTGCCTCCCTGCGGTTCTGACGGGAAGCGATAGCGCGCCGCGCACGCGGCGGCAGGGCAGGCAAGGTGCCGGGCAATCGCTATAATCGAACTGCTTTGCAATTGCCCCGGTTCGTCTTCCATGTTGTGGTCCTTAGCCTTACGGCTGCCCTGTCCTGGCAGCCGGCTGCGGCCCAGACCCTTGCCGGAACCCAGAGCCTTATGGTGATGCCGTTCGAGAACCGGTCCAACGCCCCTGGGCTGGAATGGATCGGGGAAGCCTTCCCTGAAGTGCTGGGCCAGCGCATGGCTTCGTCCCGCCTCTACGTCATCGGCCGCGACGACCGCACCTACGCCTTCGATCGTTCCGGGGTGCCCGCGACGGTGCTCCCCTCCCGCGCCACCATCTACCGGGTCGCCGAGCAGATGGACGCCGATTATGTGGTGCTGGGCAATTACAACTTCGATGGCAGGACCTTCAGCGCCAGTGCGCAACTGCTGGACATGAAAAAACTGCATCTGTATGCGCCGGTGGAAAGCAGCGGCCCGCTGAACAATCTGATCGACCTGCAGACGCTGCTGGCATGGGAGTTGCTGCAGCAGCTGCCCTCCCACCCGGCCACGACGCGCGAGCAGTTCCTGAAGGCCTCAGCCCCCATCCGCCTCAACGCCTTTGAGAACTACATACGCGGAACTCTGGCCACCGGTCAGCAGCAGAAAATCCATTATTTCCGCGAGGCGCTACGGCTCGATCCTAACTACAGCCTGGCCATGCTGCAGCTGGGCAAGATCTACTTCGACGCCCACGAGTACGAGTCGGCGTCGTCATGGTTGGTGCGGGTGCCGAAGAGCGATCCGGCCGCCGGGGAGGCCAATTTCCTGCTGGGTATGTCGGAGTTCTACCGCGGCAACTATGACCGGGCGCTGGCAGCCTTTACCTATCTCTCCACGCTGGTCCCGCTGACCGAGGTGTGCAACAACATCGGCGTGGTGGAGGCCCGGCGGGCGCACCGCGCCGACGCCATACAGTACTTCTCCCGGGCAGTGAATGCCGATCCTAAGGACGCGGATTACCGCTTCAACCTCGCGGTGGCGCTGTTCAAGAACGGCGACAGCGCGGCGGCCGCACGGCAGCTGAAGGAAGAACTGCAGCAACGTCCCGCCGACGGTGAAGCCCGGGCGCTGCTGGACACGATCAACCGCGGCGTGCCGCCTGCGGCAGTCGGCGCGTCCGTTTCCGGTGGCAACCAGCCGCGCATTCCGCTGGAAAGGATCAAGCACAACTACGACGAGGCTTCCTATCGCCAGCTCGAGACGGAGATCGACAATCTGGCCGAAGCGCGGCTGGCCAGGACCGATTCCCACACCCACGCCGCCTATCATGTGCAGCGCGGCAGGGAGCTGCTGGCGGAAAATCTGCCGGAGCAGGCGGAAACCGAGTTCCGCAATGCCATCGCCGCCGACTACGGCAACGAGGTTGCCCATGCGCAGCTGGCGCTGCTGCTGGAGAAGAAAGGCGACGTGAGCAACGCGCGCGCCGAGGCGCAGAACTCGGTCCGTCTGAAGCCCAACGTGGACGGGCTGCTGGTACTCGCCCGTCTCGATCTCCGGCAGAACCAGTTGAGCTCGGCCGCCGGCGAAGTGGAGCGCGCCCTGGCCCTGGAGCCGGATAACCCCCCGGCACTGGCGTTAAAACGCGATATCGCCGCCCGCCAAACTGGTGCAAAATAGATATGCGGGGAAGGGGCGCAGCTCTAGCTGTGTGAGAGGCTCCTGCGCCCCAGACTCCCTCCGGAAGGAGGCCAGGTCGTGCGAACGCGAACCCTTATCTGCTGCCTGCTGCCGGCGCTTGTGGCCTCCGTGAGCGCCTTCGCCAGCTCGGTGGTGAAGGTGCGCGTGGACGACACCATTCAGCCGATCAGCGCCGAATACATCGGCCGCGCCATCGAACATGCGCGCCAGACCAATGCCGACGCCGTGCTCATCGAGTTGCACACGCCGGGCGGCCTGGTGGATTCCACCCGCCAGATCATCCAGACCATTCTGGCCTCGCCGGTGCCGGTAATCGTCTACGTCGCCCCTACCGGGGCCAACGCGGCTTCTGCCGGGTTCTTCATCCTGGAATCGGCCGACGTGGCGGCCATGGCTCCGGGAACCAATACCGGGGCGGCCCATCCGGTCATGCTCGGCGGCGAAAAGCTGGACGACATTATGAAGACGAAGGTGGAGAACGACTCCGCCGCCTTCATGCGCTCCTTCGTCGGCCCGCGCGGGCGCAACGTGCAGCTGGCCGAGAGCGCGGTGCGGGAATCGAAATCGTGGACGGACAAGGAGGCGCTGCAGCAGCATCTGATCGACGTAGTCGCCAAAGACCAGAACGACCTGTTTCAGCAGCTCGAAGGGAGAACGGTGAAGCGCTTTGACGGCCGCCAGGTCAAGCTTCATCTCGCCGGCGCCCAGGTTGACGAGATGCAGATGACGCTGCGCCAGCGCATCCTCGACTTCCTGCTCGATCCCAACATTGCCTTTCTGGTTCTGGCGGTGGGCGCGCTGGCGCTCTATGCGGAATTCAACCATCCCGGCGCAATCGTGCCTGGAGTGGTGGGCGTCATCTTCATTCTGCTGGCCCTCTTCGCCCTCAATCTGCTGCCCACGCGCTATGCCGCCTTCACCCTCATCATGGCGGCGTTCGTGCTGTTCGTTCTGGAGGCAAAGTTCGCCACCCACGGCGTGCTCGGGCTGGGCGGCATCGCCCTGCTCACCCTGGGCGGCCTGCTTCTGGTGGACGGCCCCATTCCGCAGATGCGGGTGAACCTGTGGACGGCACTCGGCGTCAGCGTTCCCTTTGGCGCGATCACGGTCTTCCTCATGAGCATCGCCATTCGCGCGCGGCGCAACAAGGTCGTCACCGGCCAGCAGGGGCTGATTGGCGCGGTGGGCGAAGCGCGCACCGACCTCGATCCCGAGGGCAAGGTCTTCGTGTTGGGCGAGCTGTGGAACGCCCATGCCCCATCCCGCGTAGCCATCGGCGACCACGTCGTCGTGCGCAAGGTCGAAGGGCTGGAGCTGGAAGTCGAGAAGCGCAGATAGCTTTCAAAGGGCACGGCTTCAGCCGCCGATATTAGCCGGTGACGAGTGCTCCTGCTCAGCGCACCACCGGCAACCCCGATGGCGATTCGCCGAAATCGAGATCAAATCCCAGCTGCAGTTTGGCGGCCTCCGACATGCGCGCCGGCGTCCATGGCGGATCGAAGACAATCTCGACATTAACTTCCTTCACATCGGGCAGGCGCGCCAGCTTGCTCTCGACATCCGTCTTCAGCACGTTGCCCATGCCGCAACCCGGCGCCGTCATCGACATCTTCACATCGATCCTGTGCCCGCCCTGATCTGACGGAACAATCTGGCACTCATATACCAGGCCGAGGTCCACGATATTGACCGGAATCTCCGGATCGAAGACGGTCTTCAGTTCGTCCCAGACAAGCTGCTCGCTGAAGGCCCGCTGCTCGCCGGCTGCCGGCCCCTGTGGAGCGGACAGCCCGAGCGCATCGGCGTCGTGAGCGTCAATGCGGTACATCTGGCCATAATTGGAGGTGACGGTGTAGCTGCCGCCCAGGGTTTGCATGATCCTCACGAGGGTTCCCTCGGGAAGCGAGCCGCGGATGCCGCTGGGTATCTCGATAACGTCGCAGGCGCGCTTCAACGTAATGGCTACGCCCATGTGCATAATCGTTATCCTATCGTATTTCGGGGCGGCGACGGGCACCTGCCGCCGGCGCTTGCGGGCATGATGTATCTTGCCAGCAGGCGCCGCCCGGTTCCGGCTGACGCCCAGAGTGCCCGAGGAGAGAGATGTCAACATCGCGCAGACGATTCCTTGCCGAAGTATCCCTCGCATTTGCCGGTGCCGCGGTGGCCGCCGGCAGCCAGGAGCAGAAACCCGCGGAGCCGGTTCCCGGCGCACCGCCCGCCTTCGGCACGGCTCCACCCGTGGGGCCGGAAATTGCGGCCTCGACCTTCGCCCAGGCGGAAAAGCTGGTTGAGGTGGAGTTCAGCCCGGAGGAGCTTGCGCAGGCGGCCGGCAACTGGCGCAGCGCCATGGCCCCGCTCTACGAACGCCGGGTTGGGCCGCACAAGGTCGCTCTGCCGGAGACGCTGGCGCCCTGGTCGCATTGGAACCCGGTGCTGCCCGGACAGCAGCCGTTGCCGGCCAGGAATCGTTTCGTTCCTTTTGGTGCCGAGGGCGGCATGGGTCCGTTGCCGGCGAAGGATGAAGACATTGCCTTCGCAACTGTAACTGAGCTTTCGTCGTGGATGCGGACACGAGCAATTACCTCGGAGCGGCTCACAAATATCTATCTCGCGCGGCTTGAAAAGTACGATCCCAGGCTGCGCTGCGTGATCACGCTTACGCGCGAGCTGGCTCTGCAACAGGCCAGACAGGCCGACCAGGAAATTGCTGCCGGCAGGTATCGCGGCCCGCTGCACGGTATCCCCTGGGGCGCCAAGGACCTGCTCGACACCGCGGGCATTCCCACCACTTACGGCGCCGAGCCGTTTCGCGATCGCATTCCGAAAGACAATGCGGTTGTCGTCCAGCGCCTCAACAATGCGGGTGCGGTGCTGGTCGCCAAACTCAGCCTGGGCGCGCTGGCGCTGAACGACATCTGGTTCGGCGGGCAGACCATGAATCCCTGGCTGCTGGAGGAAGGCTCGTCCGGCTCAAGCGCGGGACCGGGCGCGGCCGTGGCCGCCGGCCTGGTGGCCTTCGCCATGGGCAGCGAGACCGATGGCAGCATCGTCAGTCCCTCCATGCGCTGCGGGATTACCGGGCTCCGGCCCACTTATGGCCGCGTGCCACGCACCGGCGCGATGACGCTGTGTTGGTCGCTCGATAAGCTGGGCCCCATGGCGCGCAGCGTGGCGGACACCATGCTGGTGCTGAACGCCATTTCCGGACCCGATGCGGGCGACATCAACAGTATGCCCAGCAAGCTCGATTTCGATGCCACGGTAAACCCCGCAGGGCTGCGCGTCGGCTACTTCCCGGCATGGATGAAGCAGGCTCCGGCGACCGATGTTGATCGCGCCGCGCTGGAAGCGGTGAGCAGGGCGGGCATGGTTCCGGTGGAGGTTTCGCTTCCCGAGTGGCCGTATGATTCGCTCATGCTGATCCTGTTCGCCGAGGCTGCCGCCGCCTTCGAGCAGCTGACGCTGAGCGGCGGTGTTCGCGAGCTGAAGATGCAGGTGCCCGATGCCTGGCCCAACACCTTCCGTCAGGCGCGGTTCCTCTCGGCCGTCGATTTCGTGCAGGCGGACCGCTTCCGCCGCCAGGTGGCCCAGGAGATGGGCCGCCTGTTCTCGCAGGTGGACCTGCTGCTGGTGCCCTCGCTGCGCGACGAGATGCTGACCATCACCAACTTCACCGGACACCCTTCGCTGACCCTGCGCGCGGGCTCTGTCGAAGTCTCGGAGGCGCGCAGCGATTGGGCGCCCGATCCGGCGCATCCCCTGCCGAAATTTTCGCCACCACGCCGCGTGCCGCATGGGGTGACGCTGATCGGGAGGCTGTTCGATGAAGGAACTCTTGCCCAGGCGGGACTTGCCCTGGAGCGGAACTTCAACGTGGCGGGCGAGCGGCCGCCAGGGTTCTGAGGAGGGATCCCGAACACGAGCGCAACTGCGATGGGGTCCGGCGATTCCCAGGAGAAGAGATACGCCAGACGATCGAGGCTGTGTCTCTGGAACGTCTTCTCCAATGCAACCCAGGCTTGGCGCGTCCTTCCCGCTCGTCACGATTCACTCATTGCTCCAGCGCAAGTCCAATCTTGTCCACGCACAACGACGAACATATTCAGCCAGGCGACACTATAG
>DATJAI010000153.1:0-2888 GCA_035516415.1 Binatia bacterium
CCAACTCGTCGTAGGTCGCGCTGGCGAACAGACCGATGGGCAGCCCCGTGGCCGGGATATCCTGGACTTTGCCGTTACGGCAATGGATCGGCCGCGGCAACCCGGAGTTGGCGAGCTGCAGGGTCTGCTGATTGTCGTCCCAAATGGCGTAGATCATGGAAACGTACTGCCCTTCGATGGGTCGCTCCGAGAGTGAGAGGTTGACGGCCTCCAGCATGCCTGCAGCGCTGGGCTCTTCCATCGCGTGGGAGCGTGCGATACCGCTGACCAGCGCGGCATAGATCGCAGCCGGCGCTCCCTTGCCGCTCACATCGCCGACCGCAATGCCGGTCACGCCCTGCCCGCCGTACTTCAGGAAATCATAGAGGTCGCCGCCGATCTGGCGGGCGGGCACGAAGCGCGAAGCCACCTCAGCGCTGCGGAACACCGGCAATTTGGGCGGCAACAGCCGGAACTGCAGCTCGCGCGCCAGCGCCAGGTCCTGCTCCAGTCGCTTCTCTTGGCGGGCAATGCGCTCGTATAGGGTCGCGTTCTCGATGGCAATGGCCACCTGCGCCGCCATCGTGGTCATGATGCGCACGTGGTCTTCGGTGAAGTAGCCCTTGCGCGTGTGCTCGATGTCGAGCACGCCGATGACCTTGTCCTTGTAGATGAGCGGAATGCACAGCTCCGACCGCGTCTCGGGATTGGCGGCGATGTAACGCGGGTCCTTGCTGACGTCGGGGACCAGCACCGGCACGCCGTGCTGCGCGGCATAGCCGACCAGGCCCCGTCCCAGGGGAATCTCGTGCTTGAGCTGCACATTCTCCTTAAAGCGCAGCGAAAAGCGGTGCTGCAACAGGCTGCCGCTGGCGTCCAGCAGCAGGATGGAGAACATCTGGTAGTCAATGATGCGGGTCACCAGGTCGGCAATGCGTTTGAGTAACTGATCGACGTTGAGGATGGAGGTAAGCTCGCGGCTGATTTCGGTCAGCAGCGTGAGTTGCCGCGCCTGGCGGGAGACGCGGGTATAAAGACGCGCGTTCTCGATGCCGACGGCGATGCGCGAGGCAAACAACGTCAGCAGCCGCTTGTGTTCTTCGCTGAAGGCCCCGGGCTGGTCGGCTTCGACATCGATGACGCCTATGACTTTGTTTTTTGCCATCAGCGGCACCGCCAGTTCGGAGCGCACTCCCGGCGTAGCGTTGATGAAGTTGTCCTCGGCCGCGACGTCGTTCACCAGGACCGCCTGGCGCTGCTGCACCGCCCGGCCCGTGACCCCCTGGCCTACCTTGATGCGAATGCGCTCGGCCACCTCGGGGGGATGTCCCACCTGGAAACGGATGCGAAGTTCCTGCGTCTTCTCGTTCAACAGCAGGATGGCGAAAATCTCGTAATCGATGAAGCGCTTCAACATCTCCGCCACGCGCTGCAGCAGAGTGTTGAGGTCCAACGTGGTGTTGACCGCGTCGGCCACCTCCAGCAGATAGGAGTCGACGCTCGAGGAAACCAGTGGCTGTGGCATCGTGGAGGACATTGCGGCTCGTGTCTCATCATAGCAGCGGCTTTGCCGAACAACGTAGATCGAATCCAGCTGCCAAGAGATGGGAAGTTAACGCTGAATGCCGGGTTGCGGCTTGCATGTGCTCCCACTAGAATTCGTTCCTGCGAGGAAACAATGGATTTGCAAGGCAATCAGCTCACATGGCTCGGCCATGCTACCTTCCGCATTCAAACCAAAGATGGCGCCGTGGTGTACATTGACCCCTGGCTGAGCAATCCGCTCTGCCCCGAGAGCGAGAGAGACGGCAAGAAGTGCGACGCCCTGATTTGCACCCACGGGCACTTCGACCACATTGGCGACGCCGTGCGCCTCGCCAGGCAACACAATCCCGTGGTGGTCGGCATCTTCGAACTTTGCGGCTGGATGGAGAAGAAGGGCGCACAGCAGATCGCGCCGATGAATAAAGGCGGGACGCAAGAGGTCGCCGGCATCAGGATCACCATGGTGCATGCGGTGCATTCCTGCGGCATTCAGGACGACGATGGCAGCATCGTGTACGGCGGGGAAGCCTGTGGTTACGTGCTGCAGCTTCCCGGAGGAATCAAGCTGTACCATGCCGGCGATACTGCGGTCTTCGGCGACATGCAAATCATCCGTGAGCTTTACGCCCCGGAAATCGCGCTGCTGCCCATCGGCGATCACTACACCATGGGCCCGCGCGAGGCCGCCTATGCCTGCAAGCTGCTGCAACCCAGGAGCGTCATCCCCATGCACTTTGGGACCTTCCCACAGTTGACCGGCCGGCCCGGCGAACTGAAGAGACTGCTCGGCCCCGGCGGCCCGGAGGTGCTGGAGATGAAGCCCGGACAGACGCTATAGGTTTCGGCGGCGGGCTGGCTCACATCGCAGCAGCCGCATCTGAGCGCGCACCTGGCGGCTTCCGCTCCACTGCGCGGCCCAGAATGCCCTCAGCGCGAAATCTCCCACACCACACCGTCGCCGTTGGCGCCACCCTCGAACGCGGTGCCGTACAGGTTGCCATATCTATCCATTGTGACTGGGCTGTATGGCTGTCCACCATCGCTCCCGCCGGTGAAGCAATGGAGCAACATATAATTCCAGGCTCCGTTGAGGCGAGAAAGCTCGAAGACGGAACCCTCACAGGGCGGATATTGCGGCGGGCCGCTGAGGGTGGTGCCGTAGATATTACCCGCCCCATCCAGTGCCAGGCTGGCAGCCGGTCCAGGTACTCCGGGACCGGGGAAGGTATAAATCGTGTTCAGCGTCCAGCTATCCTGAGACGGCCGCAATTCGAATACCGTGCCGTTGCCGGCGCCACCGGCTTCGGTGGTTCCGTACAGGCTTCCCGAGGTGGCGAAAATCAAGCCGCCCTCCGGGACCCCGC
>DATJAI010000154.1:0-19014 GCA_035516415.1 Binatia bacterium
TGTCTGCGACCGTGTACTGTTCCAGCGGAATTCCGGGGTGTCCGCGCTGCTGTGAGCAGTAGTGCACCAGTCCATCCTCGCAGATGTAGAGGTAGCGCGCTCCCGCCCGGCAGCGCCACTCATTCGGTTTCCCCTCCGCAATGTTGGTCTGAAACCAGTTGAAGCGCGAATAGTGGCGCTTCTCCAGGCTCTTCATCTTCAGAAAGACCTCGCGTTCGTTCTCCGCCAGCGGCCGCAGCTGCCCGTCGCCATCATGGATGATGCCAATGGTGGAGGTGAAGCCCAGCTGCACCGCGCGCCGCCCGACCACCAGCGCGTCATGCGGATTACGGATGCCCCCGCCCACCACCGAATTGATGTTGACGTGAAAATCCGCGTGCTCGGCCAGCAGTTGCAGCTTTCGGTCCAGCACCTTCAGCGACTTCTTCGAGACCCCGTCCGGCATCACGTTATCGATGCTGATCTGCAGGTGGTCGAGGCCGGCTCGATTCAGCCGCCCGATGCGATCGGCGGTGAGCAGATAGCCGTTGGTAATCATGCCTGCGATCATCGAACGGCGGCGGATGTGGGTGATGATCTCGTCCGCTTCGGGATGCAGCAGCGGCTCGCCACCACTCAGAGTCACAATGGAAGTGCCCAGGCGCGCCAGATGATCGATGCGGTCCTTCATCGCCTCCAGAGGCACCGGCTTGGAGAAATCGTCGTACTCGTTGCAATACTCGCAGGAGAGATTGCAGCGGCGGATGGGAATGATCTGCGCCATGATGGGGTGGTCGGTCGAGGCCAGACCCCTGGCGATCATGATCAGTTCGCGAATCCGGCGTCTGGTCGATAGCAGGCGCCGGCGTATCCTGGATGACGATCTCGGCATACTTGCGTAATCTCTTATTAAAACAACGGATTCCGAAACCGGCAAGTGTGCCGCCTCCTGCGGCGAATTTTGCCGGGCGAGCGGCATCCTCCCGCATTGAGTCATTTCGCTTTACGGCCCTGTTGAGCAGCCTGGCGGTGCAGCGTCAGCCGCGCTGCTGGTTTATAATGACAGGATTCAGCGCACCTTTCCGGAGTTCCCAAAGCAATGATCCGATTTCTGCAGAAGCCCGGCCCGATCAAGAAAATTGTGCTGGGCGGCATCCTGGTCGTCATCTGCGTGATGATGGTCATCACCCTGGTTCCCGGCGGCCTCTTTGGCGATTATCTGAGCGGGGGCGCCCTCACTACCCAGGGCGTATTGGCAAAGGTCGGGGACCAGGAAATCACCGTCCCCCAGGTGGCGCAGCAGGCGCGCCTCATGGGAAAACAGCAGTTCAAGGGCAACGTCCCTGATGCGCTCATGCCTTATCTGATACAGCGCGCCGCCCAGAGCGCCATCATGGAGAAAGCCATCGTTTACGAAGCCAACCGGATGGGATTGAGCGTCACCGATGACGAGGTGCGCGACTATCTGCATCAGGGCGAACTCGGACAGGTGCTTTTCCCCAGCGGCAACTTCATTGGGGAGCGGGCGTACGAGCAGTTCATTTCCAGCCAGTTCAATCTCGGAGTACAGCAGTTTGAGCAGGAGGTGAAGGCCGACATCGCGCAGCGGAAGTTGCTGACCACGGTCGGCGCCGCGGTCACCGTTGCCGAAAAGGACATCACCCGGGAAGTCAGGAATGAGGACACGAAGGTAAAGTTCGAGTATGCCGTACTCACGCTCGAGGACATCAAAAAACAGATCAGGCCTACGGACTCCGAGCTGAAGGCGTTTTACGAACAGACCAAGCAGCAGTACGTCAACTCGGTACCCGAGAAGATCCGGGCAAAGTACATCCTGATCGATACGGACAGGATGGCCGAGCAGGTTTCCGTCACTCCTCAGGAATTGCAGCAGTATTACCGGCAAAATCAGGATCAGTACCGAGTGCCGGAGACGGTGACGGTGCGCCACATCCTGATCAAGACGCCCACGCCGGATGCCAATGGCAAGGTCGATCAGAAAGGGGTGGAGGCGGCCCGCGCCAAAGCCGAGGACATCGCGAAGCAGTTGAAGGCGGGCGCGAACTTCGCCGATCTGGCGAAGAAGTACTCGGAGGACCCCGGCAGCGCGAAAGACGGCGGTCTGCTGCCTCCGCTTACACGCGGACGCACGGTTCCGGAATTCGAGCAGGCCGCGTTCAATACCCCCGTCGGACAGACCACCGGCGTTATCCGCACCAGCTATGGCTTTCACATCATCCACGTCGAAGCCCGGCAGCAGGCGCGGTTGAAACCGCTCGACGAGGTCAAGGGCGAGATCGAGCCCATCCTGAAGAAGCAGCATGCCGGAGCCCAGGCGCAGAGCGTGGCCAATGCGGTTCAGACGCTGGCGCGCACCGCCGGATTGGACAAAGCTGCCGCGGAGAGGAACCTGAGCGTTACGACTACCGGCTTGATCGCGCAGACAGACCAGCTTTCGGGCATTGGCAGCGCGCCGGATTTGATGAGCGCGCTGTTTGGCGCAAAGAAGAACGATCCGCCCGCGATTGCGGCCACGCCCAAAGGCTACGCCGTGTACCAGGTCACTGACATCCAGGCGCCTCAGACCCCTACCTTCGAACAGATAAAGGCGAAGGTGGAGGAGCAGTTCAGGGACCAGCGGGCCCAAGCCCTGCTGTCGCAAAAGACCCAGGAACTCTCCGATCGCGCCCACTCCACGCATGACCTCGCCCAGGCGGCGAAGGAAGCCGGCGCGACGATGAAGACCAGCGATCTCGTCGATCGCAACTCGCAGGTGCCTGAGATCGGAGCCATGACTGGGGCCGCCAGCGTCGCGTTTACGATGAAGCCCGGTGAAATCAGCGGCCCCATCCAGGGCGTGTCCGATGGCGTCGTGCTAAAGGTCCTCGACCTCCAGGAGCCGACGGCCGCGCAGATCAAGCAGGACTGGGATAAGGCCAGGAGCACGCTTCTCGAACAGCAACGCGAAGAATACGTCAGTCTTTATCTTGAAAACCTGCGCAGCAGGCTGGAAAAAGAAGGCAAGATCAAGGTCAACAAAAAAGAGATGGAGCGGATAACCAGCCTTTCATCCACCTCCTAGCCGGGGCTGCACGGTCCTTGGGCCAGCAGCTATGGCCTGCTGGCTGCCTTCTGTCCTGTGGCGGCTTTTGGCCGCCGCCAACTCCGGAACACGCCGATACAAGCCCGTTTATGTTTGCACAGCGCTCATCCGGTATCCTGCTGCATCCTACTTCCCTTCCCTCGCGCGGCGGCATCGGCGATCTGGGCCCGGCGGCATACGAATTCGCGGATTGGCTGGCTGCAGCCCGGCAGACGCTGTGGCAGATTCTGCCCCTGCAGCCGGCCGGATGCGGCAACTCGCCCTACTCCTGCACCTCCGCTTTTGCCGGAAATATCCTGCTCATCAGCCTGGAGCGTCTGGTGGAAGCCGGGCTTCTGGTCCGCGGCGCGCTGGCAACGATTCCCGATGGCGAGTCGCCCGTCGATTTTGACCGCGTGCGTGCCTACAAACTGCCACTGTTGCGCCAGGCTGCCTCCAATTTCCTTCGCTCGGCCAACGTCACAGCTCGCCGGCGCTACGAGCGCTTCTGCCGCGAGAACGAGTGGTGGCTGGAAGACTACGTGCTCTTCAGCGTCCTGCGCGAACGTTTTGGCGGGAAGGCCTGGAACGAGTGGCCGCGGGCGCTTGCCCTGCGCGAAAGCGCCGCCATCGGGCGCGCCCGTTCCGAGTTGCAGAAGCAGCTCGACGAGGAACGTTTCCTCCAGTTCGCGTTCTTCGAGCAGTGGCAGGCCCTGCGCTGCTATTGTGCCGACCGGGGCATTCGCGTAATCGGCGATGTTTCCATCTTCGTCAGCTACGACAGCGCCGATGTGTGGACCCATCCCGAACTGTTCCACCTCCGCGAAGATCGTTCTCCCGCGGTGGTTGCTGGAGTGCCGCCCGATGCTTTCAGCGAGACCGGACAGCGCTGGGGCAACCCCATCTATGACTGGCGGGCGCTGGAAAGTCAGGGTTACGACTGGTGGATCCGGCGCATGCGCTGGGCGACCGTCACCTGCGACATCGTCCGCATCGACCACTTCCGCGGATTTGAAGCCTATTGGGAGATCCCGGCCGAGAAAGCCACGGCCGTCCACGGGCGCTGGGTTCCGGGTCCCAACGAGAAGATATTTCAGGCGCTGCGCAGCGCGCTGGGTAAGCTGCCCTTCATTGCCGAGGACCTGGGATACATCACGCGCGAGGTGCATGAGCTGCGCAAGAGGCTGAAGATTCCCGGAATGAAGATTCTGCAATTCGGGTTTGGCAACAGGGGGGCGCACATCTACCTGCCGCACAACTACGAACCCAATTGCGTGGTCTACACCGGCACGCACGACAATGACACCACTGTCGGCTGGTGGAATACCTGCGCCACGGAAGAGGAAAAAAAGCTCGCTACCACCTATCTGGGAATCGGTGACGAAGGCGTGCATTGGGCTTTCATTCGGGCGGCGCTGACCTCGGTGGCCGACCTTTGCGTGATACCCGTCCAGGATGTTCTGGGGCTCGACAGCAGCGCGCGAATGAACGTACCCAGCGAAACCGACGGAAGCTGGGGATGGCGGCTGCGCCCCGGCGCCCTCACCCCCGAACTGGCGGCGAAACTGGCCGCTCTGGTGGAAATCAGCGATCGCGACGCGTGCGTCAGGCAGCCTTCACTCAACTGCCAGCAGCGCGACCGGGAAACTGGCGAAGACTTCGCGGCATAACAGCGAGTGCCCGGCCGTCAGCCTTTCCCCGGTGAAGATGTTGCGCAGTCGGCGGCCTGTGGCTTCCGCAGGCAAGGGCAGCTCCGCCTCGCCCCACACTGGCCCAATCGGCGGCTCCTCTCGGCCCTTCATCAACGTGTAACTCAGGCGGGGTGTGGCAACAACAACCATCTCGCTGCCATGCAGTCGCGCGAACGCCACCACATGGTCCTCGCGCCCGCGGGTCACCTGCAGGGGAAGGTAACCTCCCCGCAGGAAAAGCTCCCGGTGCCGACGCCGGAAACCGAGGGCGCGCATTGTGACCCACATCTTGATTCGTCCATCGCGGTAGTGGCTCAGCAGCTCCCGGCACAATTCCCCCAGGTCCGCCTGCTGCGCCCGCGTGCATAACTCCCCTGTCGCGCGCCGGCGCACATCGAAATCAACCGGACGCCGGTTGTCGGGATCTACCAGGCTGAAGTCCCACATCTCCTGCCCCTGATAGATGTCGGGAACGCCCGGCGAGGTCAGCTTTAGCAGTGTCTGACTTAACGCGTTGATGGCCCCAAAGTACATCACCGATGGCAGCAGCTTTTGCAGCGAATCCCAGAACAGGTTCTGCCTTCCGCGATATCTGGGCGCCAGGATGGACTCAATGAAGGTGTTCATGCCAGCCACGTAATCGGGATTGGGATTCAGCCAGCTCAGGTTCACCTTCGCCTCATGCACCGCTTTCTCGATGTACTGCTGCATGCGGCGGACAAATTCCCTGTGCTGCAGGCTTTCCTCCATCCGCAGCGGCCAGGCTCCCACCAGGGTCTGGTACAGAATGTACTCCTCGTTGCTGTCCGGGACGGACCGTCCGTCGGCAATGACCGGCTTGCGCAATCGGTTGATCCGCCGCCACTTCATGACCTCGGCGGCCCAGATGCGCGGCATTTCGGAGAGCACGTTGAGCCGGGCACGTACATCCTCGCTACGTTTGGTGTCGTGCGTGGAGGAAGCCAGCAGAGAATCGGGCCAGTGTTGCGCCCGCTCCTGGTTGCCGCGATGAAACCGGGAGACGGGAATTCCGAACTGCGCCGGCGATCCGCCCACCTCGTTGGCGGAGATGAAGCGGGCGTACACGTAGCAGGCCGTATCTTCCACTCCTTTGGCCATCACCGGCCCGGTGAGCTGCTGGAACTTGAGCGTGAAATAGAGCTGTTGGCGGTACCCGTAAATCACGCCGTCGCCATCGCCGCCCTCCAGTAGCAGTATGCTGCGCAGAAATTCGAAGGCGCCGGAGGCAACCGTGCTGTTCCTCTTCCGCGCACGGTCCACCGCCTGCCGGATGTACTCGCGGTCACTTTCGCTCACATGCCCGCCTTCGTCGATATAGGTGCGATACACGGGGAAGCAGGCAATGGTTTCGCGTATGGCTTCGCGCAATACCCCACGCGTGAAGTCCCGGGCGCGGCGGTCCTGGTTGGCAATTTCGTTGAGCATGTGCGTGAGCACATTGATCTCGCTGGCCAGAGCGCGACGCATGACCAGCTTCCTGCTTTCATAGATCAGGTTGTCAGCCCGGACCGCTCCCCCAATCACCCGGTGGTAAAGATTGGTGAACGCGCGCTCATTCCTGCCGTCGATGAAAATACCGTTCACCATATTGGCGAAGTCGTATCCCACCGTGCCGTCCACCGGCCATTCCCTGCACAGGTGCTCGCCCGGCTCCAGGATCTTCTCGACCAGCAGATACAGCGGCGCCTGGCTATTGACCGATTCCTGCTGCGCGAATGCGGCGTGAGCCTCCAGCTCAATGCCGTCGGCGGCCGGCGCCGACGCCGGCTGCGCTCCCAGGCACCGGCTGGCGGCGTAGAGTCTCTGCAGGCGAGCGAAATACTGCGCCGGATTCAGCAGGCCATCCGGGTGATCGATGCGCAATCCGGAGATCAGGCCTTCGGAAAGGAACCGGCGCATGAGCCTGTGGGTTTCGGCAAACACCCGCGGATTTTCCATGCGCAGTCCGACCAGGTCGTTGATGTCGAAAAAGCGGCGGTAGTTGATCTCTTCTCCCGAGACCCGCCAGAACGCCAGCCGATAAGCCTGTTTTTCCAGCAGCTCGTGCATTACGTCGAAGCTGTGGCTGGCACCCGGAGTGCCGTTCACCGCCCGCAATGCCTCGTCGATCTGCCAACGCACCTCGCGCGAATCCGCTGACAGGCGCGCGAACCGCTCCAGCAGGTTCGGTATCTCCAGCTGCCGCCGGTGGATTTCGTCAGGGTCGGAGACATCGTTTGCCGGCAGCCGCCCCAGGGCGGAGAGCACCGAGTCCAGCTCCGGGTTACCGGAAGGGGGACTACCGCTCCCGGCGTACAGCTTCCTCGCACGTGCGAAGATCAACGGAATCGTCCGGGGATCGACCGGCAGCACGTTATCGAAGTACTTCACGATGAAGCGGCCGCCCTCGAAGCAAAGTAGGATGTGTCCTGCCTCCAGGTCCTCGCCGTAAGGCTGGCCGAGAACCGGAATGAGCACCTTGTTCCGCAACTCGGGTTTGAGCGGCTCCCAGTCGATGTCGAAAAATTCGGCGTAAGGCGAGGTGCGCCCGTTTTGCAGTACGTCCTGCCACCAGGGATTGTCCCCCTCGCCTACCCCCATATGGTTCGGAACGGTGTCCAGCAGCAGGCCCATGCCGTGCCTCTTCAGCTCGGCCACGAGCCGCCGAAAGTCCTCCTCGGTGCCGATCTCCGGATTGAGCTGATTGTGGTCGATGATGTCGTAGCCATGGGGGCTGCCGGCGCGCGCCTTCAGAATCGGCGATGCATAGCAGTGGCTGATGCCCAGTTCGTGCAGGTAGGCGATGAGTCGGCGCGCGTCTTCAAAACGGAAGCCGCTGTTGAACTGCAGCCGGTAGGTGGAAGTCGGTATGACGTCGCGTTTCGCCGAGCACAGGCGCTCCAGGCAGGTGCACAGCTCAGAGATTTCGTCGATCAATGCTGTGGGGGCTGTCTGCATTTCGAGGGTCGCGTTCGGGGCCTGAACCGCGCTGGGGGACTGCCCCTGGTTGGATGCGCGGGGCCGTTGCCGTGCTGTCCCGGCCCGCTGCACCCAAATGCGTGTTCGTCCGGCTTACGACGTGCCCGTCCCTGCTGACGTTAGCGTACTTTACTAAATGGTGAGCGGCGAAGAAAATAAGGGGCTGGCCGAACTCGCCCGCGGCTCTGCGAATTGACTGCGCGCGGGCGTGCACGGCGACCCTCTTTTCCTGCAACACCATCCCCGGGCGAAAGGATTCTTATGGCCGCCACTGGCGAACTGATCCGCATGATGAACTACGTCGACGATATCGCGGCAACGCTGCGTCGCATCAACGCAAGTCTGTATCTGATTGCGCCCGACGAGAAGCGGCGCCTGGCCGAATACATGCGGAAGTCCGATCCCAATTTCGTCACGGTGGTAGAGCTGCTGGAAAAAGGAGCGTAGCCGGATGGCCGAGGTCCGCACCATTGCAGTCATCGGCGCCGGGATCATGGGCCGCGGTATCGCGCATGCTGCGGCGCTGGGCGGTTACCGCACGATCCTTGAGGACATTCTGCCGGCTGCGCTGCGGAAAGCGGAGACCGAGATCCGCTCGAACCTGGACAAGGCCGTCGCGTTGGGCAAAGTCACGAAAGCTGCCGCTGATGACGCCCTCGGCCGGCTGGAATACGCTTCCTCGGTCGAGCAGGCCGCGCGCGAGGCCGATCTGGTCATCGAGGCCGTTCCCGAGGAGATGGAATCCAAGATCGAGATCTTCACCCTGCTGGACAAGGTCTCCCGGCCGGCGACAATCCTCGCCTCCAACACTTCTTCCCTGAGCGTGACGGAGATCGCCTCGGTGACTTACCGCGCGTCCCGGTGCCTTGGCATGCACTTCTTCAATCCCGTGCACAAGATGAAGCTGTTGGAAGTGGTGCGCGCCCTGGACACCGACGATGAGACGCTGGTGGCGGCGGTCGAAGTCGGCAGGCGCATGGGGAAGGAGGTCATCGTCATCAAGGAATCGCCGGGATTCATCACCAGTCGCATCAACGCCCTGATTGGCAACGAGGCGTTCTACATGCTGCAGGAAGGCGTTGCTTCGGCGCAGGACATCGACAAGGCCCTCAAACTGGGCCTGAATCACCCGATGGGCCCCTTCGAAATGGTGGATCTGGTTGGGCTCGATACGCGGCTGCACATTCTGGAGTATCTGCACGAGACGCTGGGAGAGAAGTTCCGTCCCGCGCCGCTGCTGGTGCAGTACGTGAAAGCCGGACGCCTGGGCCGCAAGAGCGGCCGCGGGGTGTACGAATATCCGGGACAGGACGCGGGACGCGTTGAAGCCGGGAAGCAGAAGTAGTTCACGGAACAACTGAAGTAAGCCGAACAGGAGGCGCGGGTGCCCGTTGCCAGCCATGCTCATCAGGTTTTCTCGCAAACAGGGGTGCCGAACCTCGACTCGCCTTTGGCCAGAGCCGCCATCGTCCGCATCGCCTGGGACCTGACCGAGCCCCAACTGGTCACATCGCTGGCCGTGGCCCTCAGGATTGCGGGTCTGGATTACTCGTTCAGCTTTGACAAAGCCCACACTGAGCTTGGCTTCTGCCTTCCAGAAGGCCTGACGCTTGCTGCGGTCCCCACAAATCTGGAGGTGAAGATCACCGTAAACGGCGATACCGCCCATGAGTTTTCGGGGATATTGCCGATCGAGAAGCCTTCCGCTCCGGTTCCTGACCCTGAATCGGCCCGCTCTGTCTATACGGAAAACCAGACGGAACTGCGCCGCACACGCACCCTTTACGAATCGCTCGTCATCACCGTCACGGTGGGCTTTGCCATCCTGATTGCGCAGGCCCACGCGCTCACGACTGTGCCACCCGTGGGCAGAGGCTTCCTGGCAATCGGAATATTGCTGCTGACTGTCATTGTCGTGTTTCTGGTGAAGGAGATGGCCGCCCGCTATTACGGGGTCACGCGAACGCTGCAGAATTTTGAGCTGGCTTTCGGGGTGAAGGACGGACCCTGGACGGGAGAATTGCTGCGCTATTCCGATTTCTCCATCAGTGATCCCGAGACCAGGCCGCATTGGCTATGGGCGCTTCTGATAACCCTCTACCTCGTTGTTCTCTCCGTGGCATCCATCTGGATCCTGCTGGTGAGGAGCCCGTCAGCCTGGTGGAGCGTGCCTCTTACCGGGTCGGTGGCGATTCTGCTGACTGAATTCACCTTCTCCTGGCTGTTTGACGATTTCTGGTCCGAGCTGAAAAAGCTACGGAGATACAAGACCTTTGCTCTCGGCTACGTCGTTCTGCTGGTTGCATTCGCAGTGCCGTCTTCCCTCTATCTGAATGGCCGGCGCGTACCGGTGGGAGTCAATCTCGACCGCCACGTCACTACCCTGGAGCTGGGTGGACTCAGATACGGTGCCGTTGCTGCAAATGTTACGGGAAATCTGGGCGATGTTGAGCAGGCTTATCTGATGTTCCAGCCCTCTGCCGGCTCCTCCTGGGTCTCGGAGAACGCCAGTCTTGTCAACCTGCGAAATCGCCCGGTGTTGATCTTTCCTCTTGGCCAGGTCATGAAAGGCGCTCAGGGCAAGGTTAGCGTGGTGCTGGTCGTGCCTTCCCGGAACATCATCTCAGCGCAGATGCTGGAGGTTCCGTAGAACTGGTCATTTCGTCCACATTGGAGAGACGATGACGGAGTCGGCAGCGAAAGTGGCCGAGCATTGCCGCAAGCTGGAGCAGATGTATCTGGCCGCACCGATCAATGCGTTTTATTCGCCTGAAATCTGGGTCTCACAGGGCGAGGCCGAAATCACGATTCGCGTGAAACCTGAGTTCTTCCACGCTGCCGACGCGGTGCATGGTTCGGTGTATTTCAAGCTGCTGGATGATGCCGCATTCTTTGCGGTTAATTCGTTAATAGAAGATTATTTTGCCTTGACCGCGAGCTTCACCACCTATTTGTTGCGCCCGATTTCGGAAGGAGTCATGAAAGCCAGGGGTAGGGTGGTGTATGCAGGAGGACGATCGTTCATCGCGGAATCGGTTGTCATGGACGGCGAAGGCAATGACATTGCCCGTGGAAGCGGCAGCTTCGTGACCAGCAAAATTAAGCTTGGCGCCGATATGGGATACCGCCTTTAGGTAGCGTGCTGCTCATTAATGAAAATCGTGCGAGCGCACCTCGGCATCGGTGACATCGACTGTCCCGACGGCGTAGGCTTCGCGCATCGGCGCAACCCGCTCCACTTTGACGGAAATCACGCCCTCCTGGTTCTGCAGGACGCCTTCCAGCAGCAGAAATTTTTCCGACACAATCAGGATCCGGTTTTGCTCCAGCAGATCGGGGGTGATGATCGCATTGCTGATGCCGGTCTCGTCTTCCAGGCTGAGAAAGACAAATCCCTTTGCCGTGCCCGGCCGCTGCCGCGCGATCACGCAGCCTGCTGTGCGTACATGCCGACCGTGAGGAAGCTGCGCGAGATCTTTTGCCGAGAGCACGCCTGCGCGACGCAGATCGGCCCGGCGATACGCCATGGGATGCGGCCCCACGGTCAAGCCTGTGCCATGAAAATCGGCGACCAGGCGCTCCTCCGGCGTCATCGCTGCCAGCGGGGATGCAGCATCGCTTTCCGGAATGCTGTCCAGCAGCGGCCCGGCGAATCGTGCAGCGCGCTCCACCTGCCACAGCGCATCGCGACGATGCAGGGTGGTAGAGCGGCCCTTCAGGCCCGCGTATCTCCCGCTTTCTTTGTGATTGTCATCCCGGGCGGAGCGCCCGCAGTCTTCTCCGACCGCATCTGTTGCGGTCGGGCGGACGCGAAGTCCGGGGACCTGCTTTTTGTCTTCCTCTGCGCCGATCGAATTCAACGCCCCAATTGAAGCCAGCAGGACCAGTTCATTGCGGCGCAGCTCGGGAACGCGTCCTGCCAGATCGGTAATCGATTCGAACGGACGCCTGCTGCGCTCGCGCAAAATTGCCCGCGCCGTCTCCTCGCGCAGCCCTTTCGCATAGCGGAGGCCCATACGCAGAGCAAATCTCTTATTGGGCGTTTGAAGGGACGCAGCTTCAGCCGCGCTAAACTCGACAGTATCGCTTTGAAGGGGCACGCCTTCAGGCATGCAGACATATTCGCCCCCTGATGGTGGCTTTAGCCACTGAGGAGCTTCAGCGCCCGACGCAATGCGCGTTCCCTCAGCGGCTAAAGCCGCACCCTCTCCGGGCAGAAGCCGTGCCCCTTCAAAGGCATACTGATTTGTGTGACTCTTCTCCTCCTCCAGTGTGCACAGCCACTCCGACCGGGTTATGTCCACCGGCTTTACCCGCAGGCCATGGCGCTGCGCGTCTTTCACGATGGTCGAAGGATGATAGAACCCCATCGGCTGGTTGTTGAGCAGCGCCGCCGTAAACGCCGCCAGATAATGGCACTTCAGCCAGGCGCTGGCGTAGGCGATCAGCGCAAAGCTGGCGGCGTGGGACTCGGGAAATCCGTAGAGCGCAAACGAGGTGATCGACTGTATGATCTGCTCCTGCGCCTCGGGAGCAATCCCGTTGCGCTGCATGCCTTCGCGCAGCTTCACTTCGATATCGCGCATGCGCCGTTCGCTGCGTTTGAAGCCGAAGGCGCGCCGCAGCTCTTCCGCTTCCCCACCGCTGAAGCCGGCGGCGATCATGGCCATGCGCAGTAGCTGCTCCTGGAACAGCGGCACCCCCAGCGTGCGTTCCAATACCGGCTCCAGCGAGGGGTGCGGATACACAACCGCCTGCTTCCCCTGCCTGCGCATCAGATACGGATTCACCATCTGCCCCACAATCGGCCCGGGGCGGATGATGGCGACCTGTACCACAATGTCGTAGAAGTGCGTGGGATGCAGCCGTGGCAGGCACGACATCTGGGCCCGGCTCTCGATCTGGAACATGCCTACCGTGTCGGCCTTCTGCAGTGTGTCATACACTGCGGGATCGCCGGCAGGCAGCTTCGCCAGATCGACCTCTTCCCGGTAATGATTGCGGATGAGCGTGAGGGAATCCTCCAGCACCGCCATCATTCCCAGACCGAGCAGGTCCACCTTGACGATGCCCATGTCGGCGCAATCTTCCTTGTCCCACTGCACCACGACGCGGCCGGGCATGGTCGCCAGCTCCAGCGGCACGATGGAATCCAGTTTTCCCTGGCAGATGACCATTCCCCCGGAGTGCTGTCCCAGGTGACGCGGCAGGTCCTGTACCGCCAGGCAGAGCTCGAAGAACTTGCGAATGCGCGGATGGCGCAGATCGAACCCGGCATCGCGGAACTGCCGCTCCAGCGTGTCGCCGGGATCCTTGTACTCCCACGAACTCACCAGGCCTGCCAGGCGGTCAAGCGTCTCGCCGTCGAAGCTGAGCGCCTTGCCCACCTCGCGCGCCGCCGAGCGTCCGCGATAGGTGATGACGTTGGCCGTCATGGCCGCACCCAGCCTGCCGTAGCGCTCGTAAATATACTGAATGGCGCGCTCACGCTGATCGCCGCTGGGCAGGTCGAGATCGATGTCGGGCCATTCGCCGCGCTCCTCCGATAGAAAGCGCTCAAACAGCAGGTCCATGCCGACCGGATCGACGGCGGTGATGCCCAGTGAATAGCAGACGGCGCTGTTGGCCGCCGAGCCGCGCCCCTGCACCAGGATGCCCTGTTCGCGGCAGTGGCGGACAATGTCCCACACAATAAGGAAGTAGCCCGCCAGCTTCAGCCTTTCGATCAGCGCCAGCTCGCGCTCGATCTGCCGCTGCGCGCGTTGCCACAATCCGCTTTGACCAGCACGCAGATAGCGGTCGCGGGTGCCTTCCATGGCGCGCGCGCGCAGAAACGTATCCATCGTCTCGCCTTCGCCTACCGGATACTGCGGAAATTCGTAGCCGAGATCGTTCAGTGTGAATTTGAGACGCGACGACAGTTCCAGCGTATTCGCCGTCGCTTCGGGCAGATCGGCGAACAGCCGCTGCATCTCCTCCGGACCTTTGAGATGCCGCTCGCTGTTGCGCGCCAGCAGACGTCCGGCTGAATCCAGCGTACGGTGATTGCGGATGCAGGTGAAGACGTCCAGAATCTGGCGCTCTTCCGGCCTCGCGTATTGCGCGCCCTGAGTTGCCAGCAGCGGCAAATGCAGGCTGCGCGCAAGTTCCAATGCCGCCTGATTGCGCGCCTCCTGCGCCCGGCTGTAATGGCGCTGCAGCTCGACATAGACGTTCCTGTCGCCATAAATCGCCATGAGCTGCTCGAGCAGCCGGTGCCCTTCGCTCATGCCGCCGCAATCGAGCGCATGCGCCAGCGGACCTTCATCTCCTCCGGTCAGGCAGATCAGCCCGGAGGCATGTTCTGCAAGATCAGCCAACGACGCAGCCGCCTGCTTCAGAAACACACTCTCGCTGAGCGTCCCACATTGTGATATGGACGCCGGAAATTTTGGCGCACGCAGCCTGATGCGCGTAATCAGGCGGCAAAGGTTCTGGTAACCTTCGCGGGAAGCACAAAGCAGGGAAAACCGCGGTCGCGCGCCTTTCTGAGGCGCCCCGGTCAGCAGTGAGGTGATCTCCGCGCCAATGTGCGCCTGGATGTTCAGCTTCTTCGCCGCCAGATAAAACCGAGGCGCGCCATAGACTCCATCACGGTCGAGTAAGGCCATCGCCGGCATCTGGCGCTGAGCGCATACCTCGGCCAGTTCCTCGGGAACCGAAGCCCCTTCCAGAAAGCTGAATGCGGAGCGCGCGTGAAGTTCAACGTACATTGGCATCAGTCGTAGCTGGCGTCGACAAACCACTGGCCGGTTGCCAGGTCGCGGTAAATGCGATAAAGGGCTACATTTCCTTCACCCCCCATGGCGCTACTGCCGCCAGCAGCAAGAGCTATGTCCCATTCTTCGCGGTCCCATGGACCGTCATCCATCGCCCGTTCCGTCCACCAATCACCGGACAGGCGCCATGGACCAGCCGACCAGAGCACTCTCCCCTGCAAATTTTGCTGATCGTGCTGTGCGGTTTCTGCGCTCAGGCTCGCCGGGCGGCCGTCCGACAGGTGGACCCGCAGCCGGCATGCCGGCCGGAAAAGCCGCATTGCCATCGGGACTTCGCCGCTACTGTCCCACTCTGTGGGATTCAACTCACCTGTCGCCGACGCAAAGCGGTCCATCCGAAAGCTGCCCTGCCGATGGCTGCCCAATAGCCGTGCAATGCCCGCCCGCCGCTGGCCAATAATCGCATTGATACGCGCCAGGGTAATCTCCAGCTTCTCCGCTTCCGGGCTGATCGGCAGAAACAGGCCGCGCTGTGCTGAACGGGGAGGCGCCGGCCCGGCAGTTATCCATATCTTCACGACCGGAGCGCCCGGAAGATACGCCGACAGGTCCAGCTGCAACAGCTTCAGAAACACTTTGGCATCGCGCATCGCAACCGGCAGCCGCAAAGCGCGCTCAAATACCACACTGTGGGAGCCAGAGCCGGTGAGCTCCTGAATGGTGGTGGTTTCTTCCTCGGCGACCCGGTGCTCCAGTTGCAGACGCAGGCGCAACTCCTGTATTGCCAGGGCCCTTGCTTCCAGCCGCGCACACAACTGCTCCAGCAGCCGGTTCAGCACAAAGGACAGGGATTCGATGGTTTCCACCGGCGACTCCAGCTCCATCGACTCTTCAAACTGCGCTGGCGGATCGCACAGGACCAGCGTACGAGTTCCCGCTCCGCAGGCCAGACGCCGCAATTTCACTCCTACTGGCCCGAGCCGTGAAGCCAGGGCGTGCTCCGGCAACAGCGCCAGGGTACGGAAATCGCGTACCCCCCAACGCTCCAGAGTATCCAGCATCTGCGCGCGTAACTTTTCACGCTCGCGCGCACGAGCCTTTCCTCCATTTTTTTCTTGTGCGGAGATTTCAAAGCTGTCCAGCAGAACCTGAACCGGCAGCACGCCCAGTCTCCGGGCTTCATTTCCGGCGGGGATCACGGTAATTCCATTGAATCCCCGCGCCGCGTGCATGGCGGCATCGGGATTGGCGGCCACCGCGAGGTTCGCCTCGATCCCGACCGCCGCCACGCGCGAGGCCAGATCGCCGGCCATCCTGGCGGGCGCGCCATAAAGGCGCTCCATGCCGGCCAGATCGAGCAGCAGAGTATCGGCAGCCGTGTCTTCCACGCGCGGCGTGAAAGCGTGCGCAACATCAAGCAGCGCCGCATGGGCTGAGGCCTCCTGATCCGGCGCGCGCTGACGCAGCACCGCCTGTCGCGGTAAAGGTGAAGCGGCAATATTGATATTCCCCGGCTGCTGACCGCTCTGTTTCGTTGCCGTGGGAACGGCAGCCTCCGCGAAAACACCGGCCTGCAGCTTCGTCATGCCGGCTTCCATTCCCAGCAGGCGGGCTTTTTCGTTCAGCGCGATCACGCGGGCTAGCGGCGGTTTGCCATCCAGCACAGCCACCGCACGCTCGCGCAGCAGGGGCTCGGCGCGAACCATGGCTTCCACGGGGAAATCGGGAACGTAGATGCAGGCAAACATATGGACCGCCGGCGGCCATGCCGCAGATTTTTCATAATGCAGTTCTCAGTTCAAAACGCGTCTGGGCCGATCGCGGCGGCTTGCGCTGCGCCCAGGAACGTGCCACCTCGGCGCGAAGACGCATTCCGTGTAACAGTGCCGCATGGCTGACGACATTGTTTTCCGGAACCACCGGGCAAGGGTCTGGTCTGGCATTCGGAGGTTCAGCCAGACATGGCCCCGAGGCGAAGATGGCCTCCGATTGCAGGCGCAATACCAGCGACGCGCAGGTCTTCGCGCAGGGTTCCTGTTCCACCAGCAGCAGCACCGTCGCGGTCGGCTCCACGGCACGGCGAAAGCGGAACCACGAGGTGAGGGGCACGCGGCGCACGCTCTCCATCGGAATATCGCCCAGATCGAGCGCCACCATGCCAAAGCCACCCCCTTGCAGCAGCAGATCGGTCACCTTCAGCACCTGCTCCAGCGCTGCGCTGAAAGGAAAAGTTGTTGGCTGCCGTTGTTCATGGCTCATGGCCGCTTTTTTACGGCCGCGCACTCGCGCTTCCCTGCTGCAGCGCACCCACAGCAGACGCTCGAGATTGACGCCGGCCGCCGCTGCCGAAGCCGGATCAAAGCTGTCGCTGGCGTCCACCAGCGCGCATACCTCCTGCCGGCGAGTGGCTCCTGCGAGCGCCGACACAAGGACGCCGGTGCGGCCGGAAGATGCCGGGCCGGCAATCTCGCTGAGCGCACCGCGCGGCAGCCCTCCGGTAAGTGCGTCGAGGGCCGTAATTCCCGTCGGGACGGTCAGCGGGGCCGCGCGCTCGCGCAGCAGCAGGGTGGAAGCGAGTTGCTCGCCGAGCGCCGATTCGATCTGGAAGCGGTGGCTGAAACCAGGTCTATGGGCAAATGCAGCTTTTGTACTGAAAGGATTGATGGCAACGGAAGACATGCGGACCTCAAGGGCGGGCGAAACAGCACGGAGCAAGAGGTATTTCGCTTTTTATTCGCCTACGACAGAATTCTGATACGGGGAATCCAGGTTGTCAACCCCCCGGCCTGAAACGGCTTTTCTTTCAGGATCGGACCGGGAAAATCCCTGCTTCGTGCTATTTGCAAACCCGGTGATAGGCGGGGCGAAAGCCTTTCTGTTGCGCTTCCGACTGCTTCATGTAAACGCCTGATTTGGTGGTTCCGTACCAGTGCGTTCCTGAGCAGTGATAGACGCCCGAGTTCGTGTTCACCCAGACCTGGGCATCGGGATTGCCCTGCGTTGCAGAGGACGGTTGCGAAGCAGAGGTTTTCGCTGGTGCAGGTTGGGAAGCGGGAGCGGGCGGCGTCTGCTGAGCCTCAGCCATCAGGGGCAGGAGCAGCGCAAACATGAGCGCAACCAGCCAAACGATCCGTTTCATGCGAAGCTCCGTCCCTGAGCAAAGAAGGGGTGTGTCATTGATCCGGCGAAACCACGCTAGCACTGCCACAGCCAGGCACGCAATGTCGGCGGCACAAAACCCGTGCGCCCGCCGCAGGAAATGCAGCACACGCGATCCTGAGCCGTAACGCTGATGTCAGAGGAGGTATCAGCTAATCCGATGAGGACGACCCTGAGAATGCGCTGCCGGGCCACTCTGAGCGAAGGTCGCCTTTGTTATAATTTCGGAAGTCTTTCTCACGGGGGCGCTATCGTCTAGGGGTTAGGACGGAAGATTCTCAATCTTCAAACTCGGGTTCGATTCCCGATAGCGCTACCAGCCATCATCCGCTAAAGCCCGCTAAATCAGCGGGTTTCATTTTTGCTCAAAAACGGCTCTGGCGCATGGTGGGCGCATGACAAACGAAACCGCAGTGAAACGGGTTGCGCTGTACAGCCGAGTGAGCACGAAGGACAAGGGGCAGGATGTCCTCAACCAAACCGACCAGTTGCGCGAGTTCTGCCAAAGGCAGGGCTGGGAGATCGTGAAGGAATACGCGGACAAGGCGTCGGGCAAGCGCGGTGATCGTGTGCAGTTCCAAGCGATGTTTGACGCTGCCAGCCGTCGCGAGTTTGACTGCCTGCTGTTCTGGTCGCTGGACAGATTCTCGCGTGAAGGTGTGCTCGAAACGCTTCAGCACTTGGAGAGGCTGACGGCATACGGTGTCGCCTACCGTTCATTCGCGGAGAGCTATATCGACTCGCTAGGGCCGTTCCGTGATGTGGTAATCAGTCTGCTCGCTGCATTGGCACGGCAAGAGCGCATTCGGTTGTCAGAGCGAGTCACGGCTGGGCTTGCGAGAGCGCGGAAGGAAGGACGCATCGGCGGTAGGCCAAAGGTGATTGTCAGCAGCAGCAAGATTCGGAATCTGGCAGATCGTGGAATGAGCGCAGTGCAGATCGGCGAGCAGCTTGGGGTCAGCAGAATGACAGTTGGTCGCAGGCCCGCCGCTCGCTCACCCGGTACACGCCGACCAGATACAGCACCACGGGCCGGCGCCGTGAGGGCTTCACCAGTTTTTTCGCAGTACGTCCTGCAACATCGCACGATCCAGCGTCAGCTCGGCCACCAGCTTTTTTAGCCGGCCGTTTTCGTCCTGTAGTTGCTTCAACTGACGGACCTGGTCGATCTCTAGTCCGGTAAATTGCTTCTTCCAGCGGTAGCATGTTCGCTCGCTGATCCCCACCCGTCGGATCAGCTCCGCCACCGGCATACCCATCTCCGCCTGCTTCACGATCGCCACGATCTGCTCGACCGAGAACCGCTTGCGCTTCATTCGGCAAAATCCTCCTTCGTCGGATTTTGCCGAAAACTCGCTCTCAAACT
>DATJAI010000155.1:0-8965 GCA_035516415.1 Binatia bacterium
AGAGAAAAACGCAGCTCGGCCGAGGTCGTGCCCGCGGCCAGATGCTGCGCCTGGCCAGATCGCTCCGCTGCGATCTGCTGGTCGATGTGTCCGACCAGATGCCGCGCCCTCGTAACCTGCTGGTTCGCCGCCCGCAGGCGCAGTTCCTGCTGGTGCTCCACGCTGCGGCGGAAGTGCAACACGGTTTCGAGGGAAAAACGAAAGGCCATAGTCTCAACTGGGCAGGGCCAGCAGGCGCGCCACCGTTTCCGAAAGGCAGGTGGCCTCGCCGGGTTTTTGCGTCAGGAAGCGATGCAGCTCAGGGATCAGCGCCAGCGCTTTATCGAGCGTTGGATCGCTGCCTTTCTGATACGCGCCAATGCGAATCAGGTCCTCCGAAGCCGTGTACACCGCCAGCAGCCGCCGCAGTTCATGCGCCTTTTGCAGATGAGGCGCGGAACACACCGCCGGCATCAGACGGCTCACGCTGTCGAGCACCGCGATCGGCGGATAGTGACTGCGCACCGCCAGCTTGCGGTCGAGCATAATGTGGCCGTCGAGCAAAGCGCGGGCTCCATCGACCAATGGGTCTTGCTCGTCATCGCCTTCCATCAAAACCGTGTAGAAGGCGGTGATGCTGCCGGAGGCGAATCTTCCCGCACGCTCGATGAGCCGCGCCAGCATGGTGAAGCAGGATGGCGTGTAGCCCTTCGCGGTCGGCGGCTCACCGGCCGCCAAACCGATTTCACGCTGCGCCATCGCCAGACGCGTAATGGAGTCAACGACCAGAAGAACGTTCCTGCCCTGGGCGCAGAAGTATTCTGCGACTGCCGTCGCCGCCAGCGCCGCCCGGATGCGCAGCAGCGGAGACTGGTCGGAAGTGGAAACCACGACCACGGCGCGCCTGCGTCCTTCTTCTCCCAAAGAGTTTTCCAGGAAGTCGCGCACTTCGCGGCCGCGCTCGCCGACCAGCCCCAGAACCGTCAGGTCGGCTCCGGTGTTGCGCGCCATCATGCCGATCAGCGTGCTCTTGCCCACGCCGCTTCCGCCAAACACGCCGACGCGCTGTCCGCGGCCGCATGTCAGAAACGCATCCACCGCGCGGATTCCGCAACTGAGCGGTTCGCAAATCGAGACGCGCTCCAGCGGCAGCGGCGCCGCGCCATCCAGAGCCCGATATTCGCGGGCGGGGTAAGCGCCGAAAGAATCAAGCGGCCGTCCGCTCCCGTCGAGAACCCGCCCGAGCATCTCATCGCTGACCCGCAGCGCGGGCCGCTCTCCCCAGGTGATAACGCGATCGCCGTGACGCACGCCGCGCGGCAACTCCAGCGGCATGGACAGGACCGTGGAGCCGCGGAAGCCGACAATTTCTCCCGGCAGCACGCGCCCCTGGGCATCGTGGATATGGCAGATTTCACCCACCGAACAGAACGGGCCCGCGGACTCAACCAGCGGACCGACCACTTGCCTGACGCGTCCTTGCCAGCGCAAGGCCGAGCAGGTCTCCAGGCGCGCACGATAAGGAGCCAGCGACGCGTCCGCGCTCATCGCACCGCCCCCGGGCGGGCAGCCAGCAGATCCATCAGGCCTTGCTCGATTTCCTTCAACTGCACTTCGAGCCCCACCGCCGCCGTGCCCATGGAAGTTTCGAGCGAGCAGGAGTCCGTCGACTGGGCAGTGTCTTCGACAATTTCGGGCAGATCGGCGGGCTCCATGTGCGTGGCCAGATAGCGGCGCCAGTCCGCGGCGTTCTCCGGGTTGACATGCAGGCGGACGCCGGTGGCGCCGTCGATTTTTTCCAGCGCCACGCGCACGATTCCCGCCAGCAACAGAGGATCGAGCTGCGCTTCCCGGTGCAGAATCTTGCGGGCAATCGCGAGAGCCAGCTCCACCACTTCCCGCTCGATCTGAGGAAAGTACGCGGCCCGGTCGCGGGTGAATTGAGCCAGCGCCGTGGCCAGGCCGGCGCGTTCGCGCGCCAGTCGCTCTTCAAAGAGTTTGCACGCCTCCGCCAGCCCTTCGGCGCGGCCCTCGGCACGAGCCCGGGCTTCCCGCGACGCCGATTCTTCGAGGCCAACCTCGGTAGTCCAAGGCACAACTCCACCAAGTCGCTCGCCGCCGCGGGTCGAGCCAGGTGGAAGCAAGGCGTAGGGGAAAGGCTGAACTTGAGCAGGGAAGGCTGGTTCCGGCTCTGCCGCAGGCGCAGGCTTAGGCGACGTACTCATCGTCTCCCTCTCCCTGTGTGAGGGAAATTTTGCCCTCGGCTTCCAGCTTCCGCGCCACCGCAACCGCCTCCAATTGGGCCTTGTGCACTTCGCGCGACTTCACCGGGCCCAGCACTTCCATGTCTTCCTTCAACATTTCGACCGCGCGCGACGACATGGACTTGAAGATGTAGGTCTTCAGTTCTTCGCTGGCGCCGCGCAGCGCCGTAGCCAGCGTCTTTTTGTCCATCTGGCCCAGCAGCTCTCGGATGCCGGCTTCGGGCACCGTGAGCAGGTCTTCGAAGGTAAACATCAGGTTGCGGATGGAAAGTGCCAGCTTGGGATCTTCTTTCTCGATGCCTTCAAGAATGGTCTTGGAGGTGTTAATGTCGAACCGGTTCATCACATCGGCCACACCGCGCAGCCCGGCGTAGGCGCGGCGTCCCTGCTCGCCCAGCGCCTCCAGCCGCTTGTGCAGGACCAGCGCCACGCGCTGCGCCATTTCCGGCGAGAACTGCCGCAGCTGCGCCAGCCGCTTGAGCGCCTCCGCCCGCAGCTCCTCGGGCAGACGCATGAGCAGAGCCGAAGCCTGCTTGGCCTCGAGGTGAGCGAGAATCAGCGCGATCGTCTGCGGGTGTTCGCCTTCGATAAACCGCGCCAGCTGCTGGGGATCGGCTTTGCGCAGCGAATCGAGCCGTGCCGCGTCCGCCACCGAGGCCTGCGGCGCCTGGCGCAGGATTTCCTTCGCGCCCTCTTCACCGAAAGCTTTGACTAGGAGCTTCTGCGCGTATTCCCGGCCTCCCTGGGTGAGCGAGTCCCCGGCCGAAACCAGGCGCTGGAATTCTTCCAGCACGCGCAATGCGGTCTCGGCATCGACGACTTTGAGTGCGGCGATGGCCTCGCTGATTTTTTCCACTTCGTGCGGGGACAGGTGGCGGAAGATGGCGCTGGCCGCGTCTTCCCCCAGGGTCACCATGAGGATTGCGGCTTTCCTCAGGCCTGCCGGAGCCGCGGCTAGAGCGGTCACTTCTGTCCCTCCTCGACCCAGCTCTGCACCAGGCGGCTGGCCGTCTCCGGTTCCGCCTTCACTTTTTCAGCCAGGAGGCGTTTCAACTGGCTGGTGCGTTTGCCGCCGTCTTCGATGCTGCCTTCAGCCCCCAGGGCGCCTGCAGCTCCGGCCCCCTGCGGAACCAGACGTCTGGAAACGCGTCCCGGCAATTCCCGGAAAGCGGCCAGAGCGTGCTTCTTCACCGGACGCAGTACCAGCCAGTAGACGACGAGAAACAACGCCGCGAGGCCCAGGTAGCGCAACGCCCAGGCCCACGGTTCGATCACGTGGCGCCAGTACTCGGTCCGCGCCACGGGCGGCGGAGCTTCCACAGGCGTTTCCTGAAACGAAAGATTTTCGACCGCCAGCACATCGCCGCGCTGCGCGTCGATGCCGATCGCCGCCCGCGCCAGGTCCTCGATCTGCTTCATTTCGTCCGCGGTGCGCTTGCGCCGCGTCGTCAGATGCTTGCCCGCCTGCTGGGTGACTTCAACGGCATCGTCCACCAGCACGGCGGCGGCGATGCGCCGCACCCGCCCGGCCGGCTCCACGCTGTGGTGCAGGCTCTTGCTGACGGCAAACGAGGTCGAATCGGTGCGTGAGCTCGACTGCTCCGCCGCTGCTGCCGCCGCGGGAGCGGGCGTGCCCGAGGGAACATTCGAGGCCGTGCCGGGTACGCCCGCGGGTGCGGCGCCGGTCGAGTTTTCTTCGGAATGCTCTTGCGTGAGCGTGGCCGTGGCTTTGGGGTCGTAGGTTTCCTGGGTATCTTCGCTGGTGCCGAGCTCGTACTCGACGTGTACGCTGGCGCGCACGTGATCGGCTCCGACCACGGGCTCGAGCGTATGTACGAGAGTCTTGGCCAGCTCTTCATCAACGCCATAGGCGTGGCCGCTGGCGCCGTCGCGGTTGTGGAGAAGTGGGGTGTTGCTGTCGGCGTCCACCACGGTCACGTTTTCCGGCCGCAGGCGGTCGACTGCGCTCGCCACCAGCTGGGGAATCGCCCGCTGGGCATCGTCGGAGAGACGCCCGCCGCGCGTCTTGACGATCACGGCCGCCTTGGCGTCGTGCTGCTCCTCGGTAAAGAGCGACTCTTCTGGCATCACCAGATGCACGCGCACCGCCTCGACTTCGCTGAGGGTCGCCAGGGTGCGTTCCAGTTCGCCTTCGAGCGCGCGCTGGTAGTTGACCTTTTCGGTGAAATCTGACCCGGCCCAGTTGGGAGTGTCGAACAGTTCAAAGCCCAGGCGCGCCGAGCGGGGCAGCCCGGCGGCCGCGGTTTCCAGCCGGGCGGAGTCGAGCTTGTCCTCGGGAACCAGCAGGCTGGCGCCGTCCGCAGAAATCTGATGAGGAATGTTCTTGGCCGCAAGATGGCTGGCCAGGTTTTGCGCTTCCTCGGGGCGCAGGCCGGAGTAGAGGGTCACATATTTCGGCTGTCCCAGCAGCACGACGAACACCCAGAGCGTCGCTCCCACCACGACTGCGCCGCCGGCGAGCAGCAGGCGCTGGTTCCAGCTCAGTCCCTGAAAGAACTGGCCCAGGCGGGTGAGGACGTCGTTTCCCGATGCTGCGTTGTCAGCCATTCTTGTTTCCCGCGCAGGCAAACTCTAGCCTTGTCGGCTCGCTTCCCAACTGGCCAGACCCGGACCAGTCTCGCCGACGTCAGAATTGCATGCGCGAAATCTCCTCGTACGCCGAGACGATCTTGTTCCGCACCTGCATCATCAGCTGAAAACTGAGATCGGCTTTTTCCACCGCGATCAGCGCGCTGTGCACATCGGCGCCGTTGCCCGAAAGCACTCCCGCCACTTTCGACTCCGCCTGGCCTTCGAGCTGCTGCATGTTGTCCATTGCGCTCGAGAGAACTTCGCGGAAGCCCGGACCGGCGCCCCCGCCGCCCAGCGTGGCCGTGTCCACTTCCGCCGGAAGAATGCGCAGCGAAGAAATGTCGTTCATCAGGTCGTCTCCCGCATCATTTCAGCTCCATTCAACTCAGAATCTGCAGCGACTGCTGGATCATGCTCTTCGCCGCTTGCACTGCGGCGGCGTTCAGCTGATAGGAGCGCACCGCGCTCAAAAGGTCGGTCATTTCCATCACCGGGTTCACGTTGGGATACGTTACGTAGCCGGCGGCGTCCGCATCCGGATGCCCGGGCTCATAGCGCCGGGGCAGCGGCGAGGCGTCCGCGACGACCCGGTCCACACGCACGGCCTCGGGTGCGGACTGGCGCAGTCCGGCCAGGAGCAGCGGAAACCGCGGCATGGGCCGGGCGCGAAACACGACCAGTTGCCGCCGGTACGGGCCGCCTTCGGGCGTGCGCGTGGTTTCGGCGTTGGCCATGTTGGCCGAAACCACCTCGGCGCGCCAGCGTTCCGCGGCCAGCGCCGACCCCGACACTTCGAGCATGCCAAACAGGTTCATGACGTTGATCCTCCGGAATTGATGGCGAGCGAAATCAAATGGAAATGATCTTTCAGCAGTTCGACCCCCAGGTTGAACTTCATCTGGGTCTCGGCCAGCAGCAGGCTCTCGCGCTCCACGCTGACGTTGTTGCCGTCGGGCCGTTCCATCAGGCCGCGGACCGGGCGCGAAACCGGGCTGAAGGACGCGTAGGCCAGACCGCTCTGTTCTGTCGCGGAAGCCTCGGCCGCGGCCCGGCGCAGTTCGGCGCGAAAGTCGAGATCGCGGGTGTGATAGCCGGGCGTGTCAATGTTGGCGAGGTTTGCCGTGACCAGCTTGTAGCGGGCCACATCCACGTCCAGGAAGCGGCCGAGCGCCTCGGTCATCGGCGTGTCAATCATCGGTTTGTCCATCATTGAGGTGTCCATCATTCCGACACGGCTTGTGATTTGGTCAATCGTGGACATAACTGCTCCAGCTGGGCAGGCCGTAAGTCCGCACTTTGTTGCGCACCGTGCGCAGGCTGACGCCCAGCAGTTCGGCCGCGCGCGAGCGGTTGCCGCCCGTAGCCTCGAGAGTGATTTCGACGAGTTTCCGTTCCATCTCCCCGAGCGAAACGCCCGGACGCAGTTTGCCAACATCGCGGGAAACCGGCGCCGCAACGGCCTGCCAGTCCGATCCTTCCAGCGCCGCCTCGCTGATTTCAGGGCCGGTCGAAAGCGCCACCGCGCGCCGGATCCAGTTGGCCAGCTCGCGCACATTGCCCGGCCAGGAGTGGGCTTCAAGGCGCGCGATCAGTTGGGGCTGAAGTTCTAGCGGGCGACCTGCGGGCGAGTAAAGACGGAGAAAATGCTCGGCCAGTTCGCGGATGTCCCCGGGCCGCTCGCGCAGAGGAGGCAGGCTCAGGGGGATCACGTTCAACCGGTAATAGAGGTCGGCGCGAAACCGATTTTCGCGGACCATCTGGGCCAGGGCGCAGTTGGTGGTCGCAATCACCCGCAGATCGACGCGGATGGGGCGGGTGTCGCCCAGGCGATCGAATTCGCGCTCCTGCAGCGCGCGCAGCAGCTTGGGCTGCAGGCCGAGCGGCATCTCTCCCACCTCGTCGAGCAACAAGGTTCCGCCGTGCGCCAGTTCGAACTTGCCCGGCTTGGCGCTGGTCGCGCCGGTAAAAGCTCCCTTGGTGTGTCCGAAGAGCTCGCTTTCGAGCAGGGTCTCGGGAAAGGCGGCGCAGTTGACAGCCACAAAGGGACGGTCGCGGCGCGGGCTGAGCCGGTGAACCAGCCGGGCGACCAATTCCTTGCCGGTGCCGCTCTCGGCTTCGACCAGAATGTCGGCGTCGCTTGCGGCGGCCTGGCGGGCGCGGTCGAGCGCCCGAAGCCACGAGGGAGCGCGTCCGGCAAGATCGTGCGCGGCCTCGCTCTGGGCCCGGGCCTGCCCCAGGATGCGCTCCGCCGCCTGCTCCAGCTGCTCGAAAGCGACGGGCTTGACCAGGTAATCGCAGGCGCCGTCTTTCATGGCGGCGACCGCTTCGGGGACGCTGGCATAAGCCGTCAGCAGAATCACGCCGGTGTGCGGCGCCAGCGCCCGCGCCGCCCGCATGACCGCGAAGCCGTCATCTTCTGACGAAACACCGGGGAACGGACAACCGGACGATGTAAGGCCGAACGAGGTCCGGCCCGGCATGCGGATGTCGGTCACGATCAGCGGATGCATGGCTTGCCGAAATCGGGCGATGGCGTCGGCGGCCGAGGCAGCGCTTTCCACTTGCCACCCGCGTCGGCGAAAGCGGGCTTCGAGCGCCGCGCGCATCGCGGCATCGTCATCGACGACCAGAACCCGGTTCATGCCGCCGCTCCTTCCTCTCGGTTGGCCACTTTGCTGCCGGTGTGGCTGGAACAATTCTTTCCGACCAGAGGAAAGGTCATCGTGAACCGGGCCCCGCTTCCTGCCACGCTGGTGGCCGAGATCGTTCCCCCGTGCTGTTCGACAATCTTGCGGCACACCGCCAGTCCCAGCCCCGCGCCGCCTGGCCGGGTGCTGAAACCGGGCTCGAAAATCCGTGGCAGATTCGCGGGCGCAATCCCCGGCCCGGTGTCGGCGACCGTGATCATGGCCACGCGCCCGTCGGAAGCCCGGGCGCCGCGCAGCTCGATCCAGCCTCCTCCGGGCATCACTCCGACCGCGTTGAGAACCAGGTTCGCGAACACCTGCTCGAGGCCATGGCGATCGGCCGCCAGTTCGACGCTCTGAAGCTGGTTTTCGACGCTCATCACGATACCGGCGCGGCTGGCAATGGGGCGGAAGAAATCGCGGGCCCAGTCCAGCAACCGGCCCAGATCAAGCGGCGCGCGCTCGGGAGGAGGGCAACTGTGGAAGTGCAGAACGTTGTTGACCGTGGCCGCGAGCGTGCGCAGCCCGGCCTGCACGTGCTCGACCCACTGCCGCCGCTCCCCGTCCAGTTCCGACTCCGCCAGCAGGCCGGCAAACAGTTCCAGACTTCCCAGTGGATTGCGGACCTCATGCGCCAGCAGCGCCGAGATTTCCGCCAACGCCTGCTCCCGTCGCAGCCGGGCTTGCGTCTCGTCGAGTTCGCTGCGCAGACGCGAGACTTCCCCTTGCAAGCTGGCGTATGAGCGTTCGAGCGATTCGGCGGCCTCGACAAAGGAACGGAACGCCCGCCGCAGAGATGGCTCGTCGTGTGCCACCGCGCCCGAGTGAACCATGGCAGGTGTGAACGGGTCCGCATCCGGGAGAACGATCGGGTTAGGCAAAGAAGACATAGGCACGGGCAAGATTTGCACGGGCGGTGCCATCGGGAGGGCAGCCAGCCTAAGATTTTTCTTATTTGTCGCAGGCTTCCAGGGGCAACTCGACGTTAACCAGACGCTGTGGCTCGGAGAAATACAGGTGCCGGGCCTCGACCACGTCGCCGTCTTCCACCAGGATGGAGGCACGCTCCATCACGTGCTGCAGCTCGCGCACGTTGCCGTGCCAGGAATGGGCTTCGAGAATGCGGATGGCTTCGGCGCTCAGGCGCACTTTGGGGCCGGCCATGGCTGCGGCCATGCAATCCAGAAAATGTTCCGCCAGCGGCACGACATCCTCCCGCCGTGCCGCCAACGGCGGCAGTTCGATGGGAAAGGCGGCCAGCCGATAAAAAAGGTCCTGCCGGAACGCGCCCCGCGCCGCCCGGCCGGCAAGGTCCACGTTGCTGGCCGCGAGCACGCGCACGTCCACGCGCATCGCCTCCGCCGTGCCCAGCCGCTGAATTTCCTTCTGCTCCAGAAAACGCAACAGCTTGGCCTGCATGCCAAGGGGCAGCTCGCTGACTTC